>JAURKO010000163.1 GCA_030831705.1 Daejeonella sp.
AAATCCGTTTAGTATTGAAGAGGGCGAAATTACCCCAACCTTGAAAGCTAAACGAAAAGTAATCGAGAAAAAATATGCTGAGGATATCAATGAGTTGTATTTGCAGGATACGGAAGAAAGCTGAAAGGTGAAAGCTTAAAGCTGAAAGCTAAAAGCTAAAAGACAATTCAATTTTAATTGGGAAATTGTACCTTTTTTAACTTTGTTTTCCTCGAGACAAGCTACCTTAACGTGAACTCGACATAATATTTTAAAAATCGCATACCTGCCTGCAGGCAAGGAAACATAGCATTCTATAGCTTCTAACTTACATTTTAGACACTTTAGTCTTGATGCTTCGCTTCAATCTATGCGATTTATAATCTATGTTTCCTTTAAAGCATAATATAAGTCAATCTATGTGGTTAAACATTAATCTTTAGATAGTTTCATATGGAACTCGCGTTACCTTCGCATTTTTGCGCTGAAAATCTTATTTTTGCAGAAATTTTAAATTAATGAGCAACGGATTATCTGAACTGGAGATTTTACGCCGGGAAGCCCTGGCAGAGCTACGTAAACTGGGCATTGACCCATACCCACCGGAAGCATTTGAAGTAAATGTTAATGCACTGGATATCATAAACAATTACGAGCGGGATAAGACCTCTTATAAGAACATACGTTTTGCCGGCCGTATCATGAGCCGCAGAATTATGGGCAGTGCTTCCTTTGCCGAGTTACAAGATTCTACGGGCAGGATTCAGGCCTATATCAACCGCGATGAGATCTGTCCGGGAGAAGATAAAACACTTTACAATACCGTATTTAAAAAGCTTCTTGATATTGGAGATTTCGTGGGTATCAGCGGCTATGTTTTTACAACCAAAACTGGGGAAATTTCTATTCATGTAAGTGAAATGAAGCTTCTGTCCAAATCATTAAAGCCGCTTCCAATTGTAAAGCGTGATGATGATGGAAATATCTATGATGGATTTACAGATCCGGAAATGCGCTATAGACAACGATATGTAGACTTGACTGTCAATCCGGATTTTAAACAGATCTTTATCAAAAGGTCAAAAGTGATCAACACCATGCGGTCTTATTTTGATGATCAAGGATGGATGGAAGTTGAGACTCCAATCCTGCAGCCAATACATGGTGGTGCCGCTGCCCGTCCGTTTAATACACATCACAATACATTGGATATGCCGCTTTATCTGCGGATTGCAAATGAATTGTATCTTAAAAGACTCATTGTTGCGGGTTTTGATGGCGTTTATGAGTTTGGTAAAATGTTCAGAAATGAAGGAATGGACCGCACCCATAACCCAGAATTCACATCTATGGAAATCTATGTTGCCTACAAGGATTATATCTGGATGATGGCCATGGTTGAAGAATGTCTTGAAAAGGTGGCGCTTGCCGTACATGGGAAATCAACAATAAAGGTTGCAGAGCATGAAATTGACTTTACCGGTCCTTATGAAAAGCTTTCCATGTATGAGTCTATTGAAAAGTTTACCGGTATCGATGTTTCAAATATGAATGAGGAAGAATTACGCCATACCTGTAAGAATCTGAATATTGAAATTGATGCAAGCATGGGTCGGGGAAAACTGATCGATGAAATCTTTAGCGAAAAGGTTGAAGAATTTTTGATTCAGCCAACCTACATTACCGATTACCCTATTGAAATGACTCCGCTTGCGAAAAAACACCGCAGCAAAGCAGGTTTAGTTGAGCGCTTTGAGCTATTTGTAATGGGCAAGGAGATTGCCAATGCCTATACAGAATTAAATGATCCAATTGATCAGCGCGAACGCTTAGAAGATCAGCTTTTACTTGCGGGACGAGGTGATGAAGAGGCAATGGCTATGGATGATGATTTTTTGAGAGCCTTGGAGTATGGTATGCCGCCTACATCCGGACTTGGGATAGGAATTGATCGATTGGTTATGCTAATGACCAACCAAAGTACGATACAGGAAGTTTTATTCTTTCCTCAGATGAGACCTGAGAAAAAAATTAAAATAGCATCAGCTGATGATTTTATAGCAATTGGAATACCCGCAGAATGGATTCCTGTATTAAATAATATGGGCTTTAAAACCGTTGAAGAACTAAAAGCTGGTAATCCTAATAAGGTATTCAACGATCTGGGAGGAATGCGTAAAAAAATGAAGCTGGAAATTGTGATGCCTTCAAAAGAGTCTGTGATGGAATGGTTTAGTTAACACAATGATAACAAAAACGTAAAGGCCTATTTGCTGATTGCAGATAGGCCTTTGTTATTTTTGATGTTCAACATTTGAAACTATCAATATGAAAAATTCAAGTCTGGAAATAACTGAACAGGAATACCTAATCAAGCTGAACAAAGAAGATTATGATCTATCTTTCATTCATCAACTTTTAAAACGGATTCAATCAGAGCAATACTTCTTCAGTTCGAAAAGGAGTTATGATGAAAACGAGTTTGTTGGCAGTCCGCTGTGCTGTTCCGACTTCTCAATTCGTTTTGACAACTTAAGAGACAAATAAAAATTAAAAGGACTATCGGTAATTTCTTTGCTGTACCGTACGATCCATTTGTCCCATCTGATCTTTCATCATTTTTATCTGCTCAGCAAGCAATTTATTCTTATCAGCCTTTTTTGCCTCCTGCAGATAAATAGTAGCCTCGCGCTTATTTCTTTTTGCCATTGCAATACCCGCCAGACTTAATTTGGCTAGTGCGATGTTATGATCCATAGTCATGCCCAGACTTATAGCTCTTTTGAAATACTTCTCAGATTGAAGGGGCGCTTTACGTGATTCAATCAGTCCGATTAATAAATTATAATATCCATGCTGACCTTTGAATAGCTGAGTTTCATAATTCGAAATCCCTTTGAGCCACTCTCCTGCTTTATCCATATCATCTTTACGCAGAAAATACTGAGCAATCAACATTTTCTCATGATAAAAATAGGTTACCGCTACAAGAATGGAAAGAAAAACCAAAGGAACTCCCCATCCCCAAAAACCAAAAACCATTAATGTTACTGATGCACCCAATACTATTGCTGCAATTATCAATCTGATGAAATTAGGCATTGTCTTGTTATCTCTTAAATTTGTTGCTAATATCCGTTTATTTGAGCGTTTAACCAATATCTATCTGAGAAATTATGTCTTTAAAACTAGAAGAAAGCTGGAAAGTAGTATTGGAAGGAGAATTTGAGAAAGATTACATGAAAAAACTTCGCTCTTTTCTGCAATCTGAACAGAAACAACAAAAAATAATATACCCCGTAAATAGTCTAATTTTTAATGCATTTGAGCATACATCATTTGATAAGGTAAAGGTTGTTATACTTGGTCAGGACCCCTATCATGGAGCCAATCAAGCTCATGGATTGTCCTTTTCTGTACAGAAAGGAATGCAAATCCCACCCTCACTTCAAAACATTTTTAAAGAGCTGCAAGCAGAATATAATGACTTTCAGATTCCTAAACATGGCGACTTAAGTTCATGGGCAGACCAGGGAGTATTGTTACTGAATGCAACCTTAACTGTTGAAGCTTCGAAGCCCGGCTCACACCAGAATCAAGGATGGGAAATATTTACCGATCGGACAATTCAAATTATTTCGGAGAAAAGAAATAGGATAGTTTTTCTGTTATGGGGTAAATATGCACAAGCTAAAGCCGGATTGATTGACCATAATAAACATCTGATATTAACGGCAGCACATCCTTCACCTTTTTCAGCTTATAATGGATTCTTTGGCTGCAATCACTTTATTTTGGCTAATGAATACCTGCAACGGAATGGGGAAAAGGGGGTTGATTGGAAGGTGGAGTAGGAATTTGCTAATTTGTCAATTTGTTGATTAGTCTATGACAATTATTTTTAATTGTTAAAGTAGTATTCCAATTGACAAATAGACAAATTGAATAATGGACAAATTAAAAAATAGACAAATTAGTATTCCAAAGGTACCGCCGGCTCCTTTTTATTCGTTGACATGATCATCATGGTTTGAAAGGTCTTAACCACACTGATTTTACTGATTTTATCCATGATCAGGCGTTCGTATGA
>JAURKO010000164.1 GCA_030831705.1 Daejeonella sp.
CAAACAGCTGGTTATAAAACCGGTTTATATACTTCTCCGCACCTTAAGGATTTCAGGGAGCGTATTCGGATAAATGGTGAAATGATATCAGAGCAAGAAGTTTTGGAATTCGTAAACAATAATTATGAATTTATTGAACGAATTGAACCCTCCTTTTTTGAAGCAACTGTTGCGATGGCATTTAATCATTTCTCGTTAAATGATATAGATATTGCAATTATTGAGGTTGGTTTAGGTGGCAGACTCGACTCAACAAATGTAATTAAGCCTGAACTTTCTCTAATTAGTAATATAGGGTATGACCATATGAATATTCTGGGAAATACCCTACAATTAATTGCTGGAGAGAAAGCTGGGATAATAAAAAAAGGAGTGCCGGTAGTAATCAGTCAAAAGCAAATTGACGTAGCTAATATATTTTTAAACAAGGCACAAGAGCAGCAATCTGAAATAGTATTTGCAACAGATGAATGGTTAATTAAAAGAGCAATTGAACAAGATAGTTTACCTGAATATTTAAAAATAGAATTCAGTCAAATAAATAACAAAATACCATCTGAATTTAAATTTAGCAGACTTGATCTGGATCTAACCGGAAGCTACCAGTTAAAAAACCTATGTGGCGTACTCAGTGCTGTCAAACAACTAAGGATGTTAAATTATGTCATTTCAGATGAAGACATTACTAAAGCACTTAAACAGGTTAAATCACTAACGGGTCTGATGGGTCGCTGGCAAATGCTCCAGGAATCTCCTAGAGTTATATGTGATACCGGGCACAATGAAGATGGCATTAAGGAGGTGATAAAAAACATTGGGCAAAGCTCTTTTAAAAAGCTTCACATGGTTATTGGAATGCTAAAAGACAAGGATAGTTCTGGAATTTTGAAAATGCTTCCTGAAAGTGCGGTATATTACTTCTGCCAACCTAATTTACCTAGAGCAAAACCTGCAGTTGAATTAAGAAATGAAGCGAACGCATACAACTTAAAAGGTGAATACTATCTATCAGTAACCGAGGCTCTTGATGCCGCTAAAATTTCTGCTGAAAAAGATGACCTTATATTTGTTGGTGGCAGCACTTTTGTGGTTGCTGAAATAATATAATGTTAGTCTTTATTTCAAAAATAAAATTAAAAGCATCATAATTGGGAGAAATCTGATGATTTAGTTCAAGATGCCTATTTTTAAACTACTGGGCAAGGTAACCACCATCAATCGGATAATAAGATCCTGTGACGAAGGATGATTTTTCAGATGCTAACCAAAGAATTAGCTCAGCAATTTCTTCTGATTCTCCTAATCTATTAATTGGATGCATACCCTTTATCAGGGTGAGTGTAGCCTCATCAAGTGCATTCGTTAGCATGGGTGTTTTTATATATGCCGGCCCGACTGAATTGATTCGAATTTTTTGATCGGCATATTCAAGAGCAGCAGCTTTTGTTAAACCAACAACACCATGTTTTGCTGCAACATAAGCAGGAGAAAATTTAGTGCCCACAGCACCCAGAATTGATGCGATGTTTACAATACTACCACCCCCTGATTTCAACATGGCCGGAATCTGATATTTCAACCCATAAAAAACTCCGGATAAATTTGTCTCAATAACTTTTTGCCATCCATCAATCGGATATTCAGCAATAGTGCTAATTGGTCCGGCGATACCTGCATTATTTACAGCAACGTGTAATGCACCATATTTCAAAACTGCTTGTTCAACCAGAGTCCTGTTATCTTCAGCTTTACTGGTATCCGCTTTTATAAAAACAGCTTCTCCCCCTGCATGAACGATTTCGGCAGACACAGCAAGACCATTTTCTTCATTAATATCAGAAACTAAGACTTTAGCACCCTCCTTTGCACACAAAATTGCTGTTGCCCTTCCGATCCCTGATCCTGATCCGGTAATGATTACAACTTTATCTTTCAAACTTTTCATAATAAATATGTTCTGAATATTACAAAAATCTTAAAAACTAATCAATATAAACATGACTAGAATCACAGGATTTGAGGATATTAATCACAAATACAAGCTATAATTTCCGTAAAGAAATTTTTAATCCTCTATTTTTTGTGCACCTTTTTTGTCAAAAGCTTTCCACATATAAAAAACCGGAACACCGGTTAACACAACGATAAGCCCGGGCCATGTAAAATTTGGCTTGTAAATAATGAGTAGAGTACAGAAGCAGATTCCCATTAAAATGTATACTGCTGGGAGAAAAGGATATCCAAACGCTTTATAAGGCCTCTCTAAGTCAGGACGTTTAACACGCAGTATATAAATACCAAGGATAGTGAGAACATAGAATATAACAACTACGAAAGAGATCATGTCCAGTAAATCACCGTACCTACCACTTAAACATAGAACAGATGCCACAAGACATTGAAGCCATAATCCGAACTCTGGTACAGCATGTTCGTTTAATGAAGCAGTCCTTTTGAAGAATAATCCATCATTTGCCATGGTATGATAAACTCTAGCACCCGCTAGAATTAATCCGTTATTGCAACCAAAAGTAGATATCATTATCATGAGTGCAATAATTACTGTGCCTATATTCCCAAATATTACGCTTGATGCAGCTACTGCAACTCGATCCTTATCAGCAGTTGCTATTTCCTGCAATGGAAGAACCGCCATGTAAACCAGATTAGCCAGAACATAAATTACAGTGACAATTAGGGTTCCTAAAAACAAACTGAGACCGATATTGCGTTTTGGATTTTTCACCTCACCCGCAATAAAAGTAATATTATTCCACGCATCACTACTGAAAATTGAGCCAACCATTGCCGCAGCTATAGCACCCAAAGCAGCAACGAGGGTGTATGACTCAAAAGTTCCATCAACAGTTAATTTTTGCATGCTCCAGGCATTAACCCAGTTTGCCTCCCAAATATCAGGTTTAATCATTATGAACCCGAATAGAATCAAACCGAATAAACTCACGAGTTTAGTCATGGTAAAGGAAGTTTGAATGATTTTGCCCCCCTTCACTCCTTTTGTATTTATATAAGTCAACAATATTATAATCAAAATAGCCAGAACCTGTGCCGGAGATACGGTTATGGGACCAAGATTAAACAGTACAATATCTTCACTGACTGCAGGCCACAAATAAGCAGTAAATTTCGAAAATGCAACACCAACAGCTGCAATAGTACCTGTTTGAATAACTGCAAAAAAACTCCAGCCATATAAAAAGCCTACCAAAGGATTATAAGCCTCTTTCAAATAAACATATTGTCCACCTGCCTTTGGAAACATTGAGCTTAACTCACCATAACTTACAGCAGCAATCAGTGTCATCAAACCGGTGATAAGCCAGACGGTAACAAGCCACCCTGCAGAACCTACATTTCGTGTTATATCTGCGGTTACAATGAAGATACCAGATCCGATCATGCTTCCTGCCACAAGTAAAGTTGCATCCAGTAAACCGAGCTCCCGCTTCATTTCATTTTGCTCTAATAATTCATCCATAATGATTAAAAAATTTATTTCAGATTAAACTTACATTAAAATAATACCTCATGACCAATTAATTTCACTCAATTCAAAATTTTCTAAAAAAAAGCAAAAAAAAAGTTTAAATATGATAAATAATTTTTGGCCATAACTACCTCATAATCAATAGATATATAATCTAAAACTGATTAATCGAGCTGAATATCACAACATTGTGAATTTCTATGTTTGAATAATAGAATAACCCTGCTATTTTTGCCATTCGTATAAGAAAAAATATCAATAACAAATTTGGTTTCTATGGAGTTTTTACAAAACAATTTAATTTATTTAATACCTGCAATGGGTATTTTCGGTATCATAGTTATGGCTGTTAAATCGGCCTGGGTAACTAAGCAAGATGCCGGCGATGAAAATATGCAAAGACTTTCCGGTTACATTGCTGATGGAGCAATGGCCTTTCTCAAAGCTGAGTGGAAAGTACTTGGATATTTTTCTGCTATTGCAGCCATTCTGTTAGCTTATTCAGGTACCCTTGTTGAAACATCAAGCTGGGTTATATCTATTTCTTTTATTATCGGTGCGTTTACCTCTGCTCTTGCAGGGTATATCGGAATGAATATCGCAACTAAAGCAAACGTTAGAACTACACAAGCCGCAAGAACCAGTCTTGCTAGTGCTTTAAAAGTCTCATTTACCGCTGGTAGTGTGATGGGTATAGGTGTTGCAGGACTAGCAGTTCTTGGATTAGGAAGCTTGTTTATTGTATTTTATCAGATATATGTCATTAATACTGGTGCAAGTGTAAATGGTAAAGAAATGGAGAAGGCTCTTGAGGTTCTGGCCGGATTCTCACTTGGAGCTGAATCAATTGCACTTTTTGCACGTGTTGGTGGTGGTATATATACTAAAGCCGCTGATGTTGGGGCAGATCTTGTGGGAAAGGTTGAAGCAGGTATTCCTGAAGATGATGTTCGTAACCCAGCTACTATTGCTGATAATGTGGGTGATAACGTGGGTGATGTTGCTGGTATGGGTGCCGATCTATTCGGATCTTATGTTGCCACTATTCTTGCAACTATGATTCTAGGACGTGAAATCACCTCGATAGATAATTTTGGAGGTATTGCTCCAATTTTGTTACCCATGTTAATTGCTGGTCTCGGACTAATTTTATCGATAGTTGCCACTGCATTTGTTAAAATCAGCAAAGAAACTGATAGTGTTCAAAATGCATTGAATATGGGAAACTGGTCATCAATCGTTCTAACTGCAATCGTTTCTTTTTTTGCAGTAGATTGGATGCTTCCAGAAAATATGCTGATAAGGGGTTTTGAGTTCAGTAAAATGGATGTGTTTTTTGCAATCATCGTCGGACTTGTTGTAGGCACCTTAATGAGTTTAATAACTGAATATTACACTGCTATGGGCAAACGTCCGGTAATGAGTATCATCCGCCAGTCGTCTACTGGTCATGCAACTAATATTATTGCCGGTTTATCTGTGGGTATGGAATCAACAGTTCTGCCAATTTTGGTATTGGCTGCCGGAATTTATGGCTCCTTTTACTTTGCTGGATTTTATGGTGTAGCAATTGCTGCAGCAGGAATGATGGCTACTACAGCCATGCAATTATCCATTGATGCATTCGGCCCAATAGCCGACAATGCAGGTGGTATTGCCGAAATGAGCGGACTACCTCCGGAAGTAAGAGAACGTACAGACAACTTAGATGCTGTTGGAAATACAACAGCTGCAACCGGAAAAGGGTTTGCAATCGCTTCTGCTGCTTTAACCTCTCTGGCTTTATTCGCTGCATTTGTTGGAGTTGCTGGTATAGATCGTATAGATATCTACAAAGCTGATGTACTAGCGGGACTCTTTGTAGGGGGTATGATTCCATTCATCTTCTCGGCTCTATGTATCTCTGCAGTGGGAAGAGCTGCAATGGATATGGTAAATGAAGTAAGAAGACAATTTCGTGAGATTCCAGGAATTATGGAGTACAAAGCTAAGCCTGAATATGAGAAATGCGTAGCTATATCAACAAAAGCCTCAATTCGTGAGATGATGCTCCCTGGAGCAATTGCACTGATTGTTCCAATAATCATTGGTTTCGCTTTTGGGCCTGAGGTATTGGGTGGTTTATTAGCAGGGGTAACTGTTTCTGGCGTATTAATGGGTATGTTTCAGTCGAATGCCGGTGGAGCTTGGGATAATGCAAAGAAATCATTTGAGGCGGGTGTAGAAATCAATGGCGAAATGTATTATAAGAAATCCGAACCACATAAGGCTTCAGTAACCGGAGATACAGTTGGGGATCCATTCAAAGATACATCAGGACCTTCAATGAATATTCTAATTAAATTAATGTCTATTGTTTCCCTGATTATTGCACCTCATATTTCAGCAGGTACATCCCATCAGGAAAAAGTTGAAGTCAGAAAAGAAATAAAGATCCTAAATACTGTTGACCAAACAGGTAAAACAATTACTGATACCTTAGTTAACAAAACTGACACAATCAGCAGATAAAAAAAAATAATCGAAAAGCAGAAGAAGTTCATCAAAATGACTTCTGCTTTTTGATTTCTACATCATTACAAAGCATATAAATGCTTAACATTTTTGAACTCTGTTCATCATGATCACACTGGTTTTATATTCCCGATTAAAATAATTACGTTTGAATCAATTTAGACACAAAACATATCTAAACTAAACCCATTTGTATGTTCCATAAAAAATCTATTGAACAGTTGTTGTTCGAGTCCAATGAAACAGGTGCTGGTACTTTAAAACGTTCGCTCAGTAGTGTTAATCTTGTTGCACTTGGAGTTGGTGCAATTATTGGAGCCGGTTTATTTTCATTAACCGGTATAGCTGCAGCAGAGAATGCTGGTCCGGCAGTAACCATTTCATTTGCTCTTGCCGCGTTCGCCTGCGCATTTGCAGGTTTATGTTACGCAGAATTTGCCTCTATGATACCAGTTGCAGGTAGTGCTTATACCTATTCTTACGCAACAATGGGTGAATTTATGGCTTGGATCATCGGCTGGGATCTTGTTCTGGAATATGCCTTGGGTGCAGCAACAGTCGCGGTTAGCTGGTCGAGGTACCTTTTGGAGTTATTACATAAATACAACATAAATCTTCCACATGAATTTATTGTTTCACCTTGGGAAACAATGAAACTTGGAGATGGAACTGTTATTGAGGGCGGACTAATCAATCTTCCCGCAATTTTCATTGTATGTGTATTATCACTTGTTTTAATAAGAGGAACGCAGGAGTCAGCTACCATGAATAACGTTCTGGTAATACTTAAAGTAGCAGTTGTATTGATGTTTATTACCTTAGGATGGAGTCATATCAACCCTGAAAATTATGTTCCTTACATCCCTGAAAACACTGGTAAATTTGAAAATTTCGGGTGGACAGGAATTTCAACCGGAGCAGCCGTAGTATTTTTTGCTTTCATAGGATTTGATGCAGTTTCTACTGCAGCTCAGGAAGCAAAAAATCCGCAAAAAGGTATGCCAATAGGTATTTTAGGATCCTTGATTGTATGTACTATTCTTTACGTACTTTTTGCCCATGTAATGACAGGGCTTGTTAATTTTAAGGACTTTGCAGGTGATGCGAAGCCTGCTGCAACAGCTTTTGCAATGACTGGATACACCTTTTTACAAGATGCATTGATTATAGCAATTCTCGCAGGTTATACTTCAGTAATTTTAGTGATGTTAATGGGACAATCCCGTGTGTTCTATACTATGGCCAAGGACGGCTTATTGCCAAAATTCTTTGCTTCTGTTCATCCTAAATTTCGCACCCCCTGGAAAACAAACTTATTTTTCCTTGTATTTGTAAGTCTTTTTGCAGGACTTGTACCAGTTTCAGATTTGGGACATATGGTTAGTATAGGTACTTTGTTTGCATTCTGCTTAGTTTGTATCGGAATCATGGTATTGCGTAAATCATTACCCGATGCTGTACGCCCATTTAGAACACCATTTGTGCCATTTGTTCCTGTTATGGGTATTCTTGTATGTCTTTATTTAATGTATTCTTTACCCACAGAAAGCTGGATTCGTTTATTTATCTGGATGGCACTAGGGGTAATTATATATTTTATATATGGCAGGAGCCACAGTAAGGTACGGGAGTTAAGAGATGGAAAAGTAGTTGAGAAAGAGCAGGAATAAATAAATTAACTATAAAAGAAAAGGTTTCAGAATTGTCTGAAACCTTTTTTCTTTATATGTAACTATCAAAAGACACTACCTCGAAATTTCGGTAATGGAAAACTTTAACTTCAAACAAATTCTTTCAGTTACTATGATCTTATTTGCGATCATAGATATACTCGGATCCATCCCAATTGTAATTGCATTAAGAAATAAAGTAGGACATATTCAGTCTGAAAAGGCTTCCTTAGTTGCACTTCTCATTATGATTCTCTTTTTATTCATAGGAGATGAAATGTTGAAAATTATAGGACTAGATGTTTCTTCATTCGCAATAGCAGGTTCAATGGTGATTTTTATAATAGCTATGGAGATGATACTAGGTATAAATTTTTTCAAGGAGGAGGTTTCTGAAAGTGCTTCAATCGTACCCTTGGCTTTTCCATTAATTGCAGGCTCAGGAACGCTTACAACGCTCCTATCATTAAAATCAGAATATGAAACCCCCAATATTATAGTAGGTATTATTCTGAACATAGTTTTTGTATACATCGTACTGAAAAACACGATTTATCTTGAGAAAATACTTGGAAAAACAGGTTTAAATATCATGCGTAAAGCCTTTGGAATAATACTTTTAGCAATTGCAATCAAACTTTTCAGAAATAATACCGGACTTTAAGCATTTACTATAAATAAATTGGCCCTATTTTTTGATTAAGCGGGCAACAAACATGGTATCTGCTTTGTTTTCGTAACCTTTAATTAATTCATATCCTTCTAGCTGCATCCCATGATTTGTTTGCAACCAGCTAATAATTTCCTCATTCTCTTCTTTAAAAACTGAGCATGTTATATAAATCAAAGGTCTGTCTTGCTTCAAATATTTAATCACATTAGCTGCAATAACTTTCTGAAGATTCTGAAATCCCTGTATCTTAAATTCCTCAAATTGACTAATCATCTCTGGAGTTCTACCCCAGGTTCCTGAGCCGGTGCATGGTGCATCCAGAATGATTCCGTCAAATTCATAATGATGAATTTCAGGATCTGCGTTCTTTGTCAGATCGATTAGTTTTTTCTGATAAGTTGTAAGTCCGGCTGCTATAAAACGCTCATCAAGGTTATCCAAGACACTCTCACGAATATCAGAAACTAAAAGTTTAATATCTGATTGCTCTGAAAACAACAGCAATGACTTACCCCCGGAAGCTGCACATGCATCCCACCAATGCTCGAAACGATTAGGCTTGAAATATTTTGCTGTTCTTTGTGATGACAAATCCTGTACTTCATAGGGCTTTACAGGAAAATTACTATCAGAAAAAAGGGAATTAAGATTTGTACCATTGGGCAAAGCCACCGTATTCTGGGCAATCAGGCTGAAGTTAATATTGCAATCCTCAAGTGTTTTTAATACCCATGACAAGGCCTGCGGATTTACTCTAATGAATAAATCGGGTTGTACAAAAAATGATAACAGAAAAGCTTCTTTATCAATTCCTTTAGATAAATGATCGGTAAAAGGGAATACTTGCTCCAATACTAATCCTTCATTTATTGAAGCGTACTTAATTTTTTCTTCAATATTCAGGTGAATCATTTGATTCAGATCAGAACGAAAATGATGAAGAAAAGGGTTGTCTACTGATGTACAAAGAAATTCAGCAAGAAATAATCGTTCTTCAACAGACTTGTTGGCAAGCGCTCTGCCAAGTCTGAAATAATTATAAAGCAATCTTGATACAGAGCGCCGATCATTGGAACCCATTTGTTTGTTCCTTTTAAAAAATTCAGGAAGAAATTTGGCAAGAGGTTTATCAGCGGGAAAATTCTCAAATACACGTAAAAATGACCTCAATTGTTGCTCTGCTCTCATTTTACAAGCTGTAATTCAAAATTCTGATACCTCAAAAGCATTAAGCTGGTATTCCTATATCCATATTTTGGATCTTTCACAAAGCGAAACTCATTATGCAAACCTTTATAAATCTCCTTAATCAAATAATCCGGATATAGCTTGTCATATTTTTCAATCAAAGTTCCAAAAAAATAGGCTGTATCAAATCCTTTAAAGGAATATTCAGAAGGCTCCATTCCAAATTCATTCCGATATCTGGCAACAAAATTTTTAACATCCTGGGTTTTATAGTTCACAAAATAAGAAGCGCTGATTCGAGCATTCAATGCCTGCATCTTTTCA
>JAURKO010000165.1 GCA_030831705.1 Daejeonella sp.
GATAATTCCGCAACATCAGATAAAGCAGGAAGTGTTGTAAGAATTCGCTTGCCTTGATCAAAATTCATTCGAATCTGTTCCTTTACATTCTCAAGACTTCCTGCCGAAACAAGTAATCCACCAATGCCAGCAAACATTTCACTGTACTTTTTAACAATATCAACCTCATGCACCTTAAATTTCGAAATATCCGGAAGGGCTGTAAGTGGTGGCTGATTCTTTTTAACAGCCGCAAGTATATTTTCTCTGGTACTCATTTAATTTATTTTATCATTTCTTTGAACCATTCTTTGCATACCACTCTCCAAAAGATTCCTGTGTACTATCCGGCATATCGCGCTGCTTATACCAAGGATTGAACTTATTGTTGATTGCAAATGGCGCATTATTTAGTAACCAGCGTCCCGTTTTCCCGGCTGTCTTATAAATTTCGGGAGAAGAAAGAGTTAAGGCCATTGCCTTCATGCTGAAGGTCTTACGGTTAGCTGAATAACCCAATTTCACAATTTCCTGACGCCATTTATACAGCTGATCATGGATTGGAATCTTAACCGGACATACATTGGTGCAAGAACCACAAAGTGTTGAAGCAAAGGGCAAATCTGCATGCTGCTTCATATCCAGATTTGGCGCAAGAATTGCCCCAATCGGTCCGGAGATAGTATTATGATAACTTAAACCGCCACTTTTACGGTAAACCGGACAAGTATTCATACAAGCACCACATTTAATACATTTCAAAGAATCTCTGAAATCTGGCCGGGCCAATAAATCACTTCTACCCTTATCAACTAAAATTAAGTGCATCTCCTGTCCGATACGAGGTTTCTTGTAATGACTGGAATAAATGGTTATAGGTTGCCCAATTGCACTGCGGGCCAATAATCTTAAGAAAACCCCAAGGTGCTTACGCTCCGGAATAATCTTTTCTAATCCCATGGAAGCAATCTGAACTTCAGAAAGATGCGCGCCCATATCTGCATTTCCCTCATTGGTACAAACCACATACTCCCCGGTTTCAGCAACAGCAAAGTTGACGCCAGTGAGTGCTGCACGACGTGTCAGAAATACATTGTTAAGGTGTTTACGTGCTACCCTGGTTAATAAAGTTGGATCTGAAAGACCTTTTTCTGTTCCGAGATGCTCATGAAATAACTCGCCTATTTCTTCTTTACGTTTGTGAATGCATGGCAATACAATATGACTAGGCGGTTCATTATCAATCTGTTGTATATATTCCCCTAGGTCAGAGTTTATTACCTCAATTCCCCGGTCTTCCAAGTATTCATTTAAGTGGCATTCTTCAGTAAGCATAGACTTACTTTTAACCATCTGAGTAATTTCTTTTTCCTTTAGGATAGAATAAACAATCTGATTATGCTCCTCTGCATCAGATGCCCAGTAAACCTTAACTCCATTTTTCTTCAGATTTTCCTCAAATTGAATGAGATAATCGTGCAAATTGGAAATTACATTGGATTTAATTGCTGAGGCCGCTTCACGCAATTCCTCCCATTGCGGAGTTTGATTTGCAGCCCTGTCGCGCTTTTGTCTGATCCACCAAAGTGAACCATCATGCCAGTCGACACGTTCTTCATCTTTATTAAATTCTTCTGCTAATGCTGCGTGATCTAAAGTACTTTTCATGCCTTTATGGATGAGCTGTTTAATATTTCTGCTATATGTATTATCTTGACTTTACTTTTATTTCTATGCATAATCCCCTCCATGTGCATCAGACAAGATAAGTCAGGTGAAGTTATATACTCTGCACCATTCTTGGTATGATCTGTGATCCGGTCCTTGCCCATTTTTACAGATACAGCTTCCTCTGCAATACAAAAAAGCCCTCCGAATCCACAACACTCATCCACTCGATCTAGTTCTGTAAGCTCAAGTCCAGAAACCATGCCCAACAATTTCTTAGGTTTAGAAAAATCCTGAGAAACAAGCTCAGACATTTGTGCCAAATGAAGTCCCCTTAATCCATGGCAACTCTGATGGACACCAACCTTATGAGGGAAATGAGCATCTAGTTTCTCAATCTTTAACACATCGGTAAGAAATTCAACCAGCTCGTAAATTCTACCACGTATATCTGTGGCAGCAGCTTCATCTGTATGAGAATGTAAATGATCTTTCACATGCAATACACAACTTGCGGATGGGGCTACGATATAATCAAATCCTGAGAAATTCTCAACAAAAAGATCATTACAAGACTGAGTAAGATGTTCATAACCCGAATTAGCCATTGGCTGACCGCAACAGGTTTGTTTTGAAGGATAGCTAACCTCTGCACCTAACTTTTGAAGAAGTTCAAGCGTAGCTATTGCCGCCTTAGGATATAGCTGATTTACATAACACGGTATAAAAAGACCAATTTTCATCTGACTAATTATTTGATTTTATCATGCTTGCGTGTGAAAAAGTCTTTTGATTAAATTCATTCCTTTTTTGTTTATGATTAATTAAATCACATCCTGGTCTTATTAAAATTTGATTTAAGGAACTTATTACACACGCAATCATTCGAAGAGCAAAATACACATTTTTTGGAAAGTTAAAACAGATAAAAGTTGATTAATATATGTTAAACAAAGAATTTTTTATAAATTTTCGGATACTTGATAATTATAGCCAATATTGATTGTTCATATGATGAAAATTAAAGTTATTTATTTTTGCTGCTGCCTTTTTTTAAGCACGCTTAGCTATGGTCAATCAGTTAAAACTCAAGGGCTGCATACTGATTCCATGACTTATGATGGTTTGACTCGAAAATACATGTACTATATTCCTTCCGGAATTGATAATTATACCAGTGTACCTGTTGTATTTTTTCTTCATGGAATGGGGGCTAGTGCCCAGATAGGTGTGAATGTTCTTGGGCCTCAATATCATGCCCGGGCCGAGCGGGATAAAGCTATTGTTGTATATCCGGATGCCACATCAAAACACTGGAATGACAAATTGGGAGGCAGTTACCCACTAACCGACAATATTGACGATGTGGGTTACTTAAGTGCTTTAATTGACCTTTTCATTGGCGATTTTAATGCAAATCCAAATCGAATTTACTTTTCAGGAAGTTCTAACGGGGGAATGATGACCTACCGTTTAAGTTGTGATATCCCTGAGAAAATAGGAGCAATTGCCCCATTCGTATCGACGATAAGTCCGAGTGTAGCCCGTGAATTTTCTCAAGCTAAACCAATACCAATAATTATAACAAGCGGCACAGCCGATTCTGTCATTAAGTGGAATGGTGGTACAATTAAAGTTACACGCACCCCTGTAATATTATCCGGCGATGAAAATGTAGCCTATTGGGTGGCCAGAAATGGAGTAAAGAAAAAAGCAAAAATCACCAATTTGCCTGATGTTGAAACCGGTGACAATTCAACGGTTGAAATTCAGCATTATAAAGGCAAAAATGATGTGATACTTTATAAGATTATTGGCGGCGCACATACCCATCCCACACTACGTGCACCTGGAAAAGCTTTTGTAAAGGGTTTGAATATGGATTATAACTCTTTTGAAAGAGTATGGGACTTTATGATGTCCTACAAGTAGAATTAAGAGTCAAGAAGCAAGAAGCAAGAATCAAGTATCAAGAGCCAAGAATCAAGATAAATCCTGGCACATATTAAATTTGCCATCAACGATTTTAACTTTTAGTAATACCTTTGATGACAAGGGGATATTAATAGCAATCCGATAGCTTTCGGGTTACGAATAAGCTGAATAAAGAATTAAGAGCTTTACGATTAGCAGGCTACTCATGTCAATGATTTTAAAACTTAAAACCTAACTTATAACTTATAACTTACAACCTACAACTTACAACTTATAACCTACTACTTACAACCTAAAACTCAAAATGCGCGATATCAGTCATAAACAAATCACACTTCGTACTGCAAGGGCGGTAGGAATTATATTTTGTTCGGAAGCTAGCATTGACCTGATTAATTCAAATAAACTTCCTAAAGGGAACCTATTTGATGTTGCACGTGCAGCCGGCTTTTTAGGTGCAAAGTTAACTCCACAACTCTTACCACATTGTCACCCGGTTACAATTGATGGAATGGATTTTACCTTTGAATTTTTGGGAAGAAAACTTCATTCTGATTTATTCGATGATGACATTTTGAGTCGGACTGGTATAGTGATTCAAGGTGTGGCTAAATCAATTGGCAGGACCGGAATAGAGATGGAAACATTGACGGCCGTTTCTGTTGCTGCATTGGAAATTTACGACATGCTCAAACCTGTCGATGCTAATCTCGAGATTGGTAATATCAAACTTTTGGAAAAGAAAGGGGGAAAAAGTGACCACAGCAGATACACTGAAACCTCAGCTACCTGCGCCGTTTTAGTTTGCTCTGATTCAACTGCCAAGGGTGAACGTGAAGATAAAAGCGGAAAACTTATTTGTAATATGCTTGAAATTTCCAATGCCAAAGTTTTGCATTACAAAGTCCTTCCTGACAATAAAGACGAAATACAAAAACAGATTTTAGATTGGGTAGATGAAGATATACAGTTTATATTCACTACAGGAGGTACCGGACTAGGCCCCAGGGATAACACAGTGAGTGCCGTGCGAGAGATTATTGAAAGAGATGCAGATGGCATTACTGAGGCAATACGTAATTTCGGACAGATGCGAACCCCGCTTGCAATGATGAGCCGCTCAGTTGCAGGATCTATCGGCAAAACTTTAATCGTGACACTTCCTGGAAGCACAAATGGAGCAAAAGAATCTATGCAGGCTATCCTTCCTGGAGTATTTCATGCCAGGAATATGCTTGAAGGTGAAGGACATGGGTGTTAGCTGTTGCCTGTTAACAGTAAATTATCGTTATTATGGCATGAATAATAATGGTCAATATTCTTGAATCGAGATTTCAAATGAATCCGAATTAAGTCTTGATAATGGCTCTTGATTCTATTGTCTGTTGCCAGTTATCTGTTATCAGTTGTCTTTTCAGGGCTAGATGAAGCCATAACAGTACGGAAAATCTATATAATTTTTTCAAATCCTTAAACACACTTTGGGCTTCGAGCTTTTATAAATCACTATGCTTCAAAGGAAGAATCCCTCAGTATACCTAGAATAAAACCAAAAAATACTACCTAAGTAAAAATCGAACTTCCAGGCTTTAAAATACAATTTTATGTCGTTTGCCAGTTTTCATATCCTACTCAAAATCAGTAAAGATAAAAGCAAGGAGACTGTCATCTGTTCTAAAACTAAGCCAATGATCTAACCCATAACAGGATAAATAATCAGTTTTTACAAGCAAATCAAAATACGATCAAAAAAATATGATGTACTGGAATATGGTAGGATTAGGCCAGAGCAACACGCTTACTGGTACTTCTGTAAATAAAATTATTATAAATGTGTCTGCGTGCAAACCTTCCTGGAGACTCAGAATTGATCAGTTTTATATAGACAGCCCTTGGAACGTCAAAATATTCATATTCATTACCATCACCAAATTTAACTGTCAAAACTTGTCCCTGATATTCAAAATCTGCTACACCAATACTACTGATAGTTAAATTATAATCATCGAGTGTTTGCATACGGGTTTCTGGGGCAATGCTAACCAGAAAATGATAAGCTTCAATTATACTCTTACTTTTTTCTTCAGCTTCTTGCTTACTATCAGCAGATTCGGTAAACTTATCAGGATGCCAGTTCTTCATCAAAGTGCGGTAAACAGTTTTCAACTCCTGCAACTCAGTATTTTTGTCAACACCTAAAATCTTTCTGTAATCAACGATCTTTCTCATATTTTATATATAAATACTTGCGAAAGATTGCAGGAACATTTACTGGGCTTTCGTAAAATAATTTTGCAAAGGTATGATTTTCAAGCTATTTTATATTAAGAGCCTAAGATTAGTATTAAAAACAATACCTCCTTATTATAAAGCTATATAGGCATCACATCAATCCTGAATTAAATTTACACAAGGCTAGAAGATAGGCCTATCAACCAGAGGAAATTGCTCTGAAACGGTCTTATTCAATCATTTAAAGGCCAAACCTAAATACTATAGCTTAGTTCAGCCCTTTCCTACAGAGTATTTCCAGTTAACAGTATTTCGATAAAATCTTTTGTCGAACTCACCCTAAATATTATTTTATTTACAATAATCTACAGAACGTGCACGGATTTTTTAGTTCTTCTAGGAATAGGTCAATTATCCGTAAATCCATTTAATGTCTATCCTTTCTCCTACATATGCCCTAAAAAAACTATGGATTGACCATAAAAAAAGCCGCCTGAATTTATTCAGGCGGCTTCTCTAACACTATAACTTTTAAGAAACTGTTTTGAAAACATCCTCCTCTATAAAAGGCTGATTTCTTAAACGCTTACCTGTTGCTTTGAATATTGCATTTGCAACAGCACCTCCTGTTGGTGGAAGAGCAGGCTCTCCTAAACCGGTAGGATCAATTCCATTATCTACAAAATGAGTTTCAATTTCAGGCACCTCTTTCATTTTTATCAGACGGTAAGTATTATAATTATTCTGATCAGCAACTCCTTCCCTGAAACTTAATTTACTGTACATCGCGTGACCCATACCATCAACAACACCGCCCATAACCTGATGTACAGCACCATTAAGTGCGACAACCTGTCCGCAATCTGATACTGCATAGATCTTTTTAACAACTGGCAGTCCGTTGCGCATAATCACATCAGCAACCTGTGCAACGTAAGAAGCATGAGAGAAATAAACACTAAATCCTTGAGAAACATCTTTCTTTTTACCCCATCCCGATTTATCAGCTGCCATTTTGATAACAGATTCCATACGGTTAATATCATAACGGATCTCTCCAACAGGCGAACGCTTTGCTTTGGCAAGTAGATCCAATCTAAACTGAACAGGATCCTTACCGGCAGCATGTGCAACTTCATCAATAAATGCCTGCTCAGCAAAAGCAAGGAAATTAGTTATTGGTGCACGCCATGGTCCGGTGGTGATCGGAGATTTATGTTCAACAGAATCAATCAGTAAATTGTCTATTGCTCCGGAAGGAAAATTATGCTCTCGTGTAGAATTTCCGGAATTAATTCCAACCCCTCTTAACTTATAACCAGTTAAATTTCCTGTAGCATCCAATGCAGCTTCAAATCGATAACGTACAGCAGGGCGATAAGTTCCTCCTGTCATATCATCTTCTTTTGACCAGATTAATTTTACAGGCTTCTTGATAATGCTAGATAATTCTGCAGCTTCGGTAACATAATCATTCTTTAATCTTCTTCCAAAACCACCTCCTAATCGGGTTAGTTGTAAGGTGATTTTATCCTCAGGTATATTAAGTAATTGTGAAACTTCGGCCCTGGCTCTTGCAGGTGTCTGTGTTGGTCCGACCAGCTCAACCCCATCAGCACGAACATCTGCGAAAAAGTTCATGGGTTCCATCGGACTATGAGAAATAAATGGACATTGGTACTCCCCTTTTATTACTTTCGCTGCATTTTTAAAGGCTGTCTCTACATCGCCATCCTTACGTCTAACAGTAGCTTCTCCACTATCCATTAAAGATAAAAAAAGTTTGTCGTGATCTTCTGTACTTTCAAGATCAGCATCCTTTTCATACTCTACTTTCAATAACTTTCTGGCTTTGAGTATTTCCCAGGTTGATTTACCGACAACCGCCACATTATTTTTGAATGAAACCACATTAACAATGCCAGGCATTGCCTTGGTTATAGTGGCATCAAAAGATTTTAACTTCATTCCAAAAGCAGGTCTCTGAATCATTGCATAAACCATTCCTTCCCTATAAAAATCCATTCCAAACAATGGTTTTCCCGTGACGATCTTCTGATTTTCAACGTTTCTTACTGATTTCCCGATTAACTTAAAATCCTTACGGTCTTTTAACTTAACATTTGCAGGAACAGGTATTTTAGATGCCGCCTCAGCAAGCTCTCCAAAACTTAATTTCTTCCCGCTGCGGGCATGAATTACAAAACTATTTGCTGCTGTACATTCTGCTACAGGTACCGACCATTGTTTGGCAGCCGCTGCAATCAGCATGAACTTAGCAGTTGCACCAGCATTTCGAAGCAATTTCCAAGAATGAGGAACTGCCCCGCTTCCGCCGGTAAGCTGACGATCAAATTTATTATCAAGGTTTGCTTGTAGTACTTTCACCTTAGTCCAGTCGGCTTCAAGCTCTTCAGCCACCACCATCGGAAATGAAGTGATAATATTCTGACCAAGCTCTGGATTTGGCGACATGATTGTCACTATGCCATCACTTGCAATTGAAAGGTAACTATTGAACCCTATATCTCCAGCAGCCATTGCTGTATTGGAAATAACTTTTGGAGCACTGGCTTCAGCACTAAACCAATTAAATCCAAGTACAAGGCCTCCCCCTGTTATCGCAGTCATTTTTAAAAAATCGCGCCTGCTGTTTGTTGTTTTACTTGTCATAATGATCAAATTTTAGAGCTGGCCAATTTTACCGCATCACGAATACGGTGATATGCACCGCAACGGCAAATATTACCATTCATTGTAACTTCAATTTCATCCATACTTGGCTTTGGGTTTTGCTTTAAAAGTGCCGCAGCGGTCATGATCTGACCAGCCTGACAATACCCACATTGTGCCACATCGATTTCATCCCATGCCTTTTGTAAAGGATGATCTCCCTTTTCAGACAATCCTTCAATGGTAATTACCTGTGAATTACCGACTGCCGAAACAGGATATACGCAAGAGCGCGTGGCAGATCCATTCACATGAACAGTACATGCTCCGCATTGTGCGATACCGCAACCATATTTAGTTCCAACAAGGCCTAAATGATCACGCAATACCCACAATA
>JAURKO010000166.1 GCA_030831705.1 Daejeonella sp.
CCTGTTTGTGATATTAAAAGCTGGCCGGGCGGCTTAGGAAAAGGTCAGGGATCAAACAAAGATTGGGAAAAATGCCTGAAAGCCTACGATCTGACAGAAGAAACTGTTCAGGATTTTAAAGGAATACCATTAAATAATTGCCTAAAGCTTGCCAAAGCTAACATCCCAGTAATCAGTGTATGCGGAGATTCAGACACCGTTGTACCATTTGAAGAAAATAGCCAAAAACTGGCGGAAATTTATCGTGCTGCAGGCGGAAAAATAGAATTGATTGTAAAAAAAGGAATTGGACACCATCCTCATAGTCTCAAAGATCCAAAGCCAATCGTTGATTTCATTTTAAAGCATACCAAAACTTGATTGAGCTTTTGAATTTAATTTGGGTCAATTATTGCAATAAAACTAGACTTAATTCATGTGATTAGTTCATATTCCAAATTGAATTATTGTAAAATATCACTAACCCGAAGATAAGGAGACAAACTATACAGAAAATGAAAATAATCATGCTTAATTTATCAATTCCGGGGAGATCTTTGCTCCTTTTAGCTATTCTTTTCGGCACATTGCCCACCCTCTTTGCGCAAAATCCAAAAATTGTTGGTCACCGGGGTTTGGAGAATTATGCTCCGGAGAATACCATGGTAAATTTCAAAATCAGTCTGGGACTGAATATCGGGATTGAGGTTGATGTTCGCCGAACAAAAGACGGAGTTTGGGTTTGCCTTCATGATGACTCAGTTGACCGCACAAGTAATGCAAAGGGTAAGGTTAAAGACTACACCTATGATGAACTACAAAAATTGGATGTAGGCTCGTCCATGTCTGGCTATTTTAAGGGAGAACGAATACCCAAATTCGAGGATTTACTTTCACTATTAAAAGAACAGGGTTCAAGCAATCATTTTCTGGCAATTGACCTGAAAGAACGAGGGTTAAATGCCGAACTAGAGTTAGTAACACTTGCAAAGAAGTATGGTGTATTGAAACAATTGCTATTTATCGGCTATTGCATCACCGATCAATCCATGAGAAAAAACTTTTATGAAGCTGATCGTGAAACCCAAATTGCTGTGTTAGTGAATAGTCCTTCAGATTTAGAAAAAGGACTGCTTGATCCATATGCAAACTGGACTTACAATCGCTATATTCCCGACAAAACCAGTATTGAGAAAATCCATTCTTTAAATAAAAAAGTATTTATTGTAGGATCAAGTCATATTATTAGTGACTGGAAAACAGGTGCAGAACAAGCAAAAGAAGCAGGGGTTGATGCAGTGCTTACCGATTATCCTTTAGAATGGCAAAAAGCTATACATCTCAAAAAAATGTAATTGAATTTAATACTCATTTTCTTTAATCGTAACTCCCTAAAATTCTGATGGAAAAAACGAAAAAAAATATTAGAGGCATCAGTTATTAATCAAATTAAGTAATTTCAATTGAATGGGGACTGTATAATTTATATTTAAGGCGAAATAATTTGGGGTTTACGCTATTGATACAATCCTGAAACCGCCATTTTTTTTGATAAATAATAATTATATATTGAACTATTTATTTTAAGCATAAAGATTCCATCTCGCAGGTGCGGGATAAAAAACAAAAAAGATAAAAAATGAAAAGAAGAAATTTTATCCTTCAGACTAGCGCCGTTCTTGCCGGATCTGCCATAATACCAGCCAGCGCTGATACGCTATTAAATCCTGTAAAAAAGAAACGAATCGCTATGGTAGGACTTGGGATTAGGGCAACTGGAATGTGGGGTAAGACTGTGCTTGAAAATTACGGGAATGAAGTGGAATTCGTCGGACTTTGTGATATCAATGAAGGTCGTCTGAGATTAATGAAATCAGATATGGGAGTTAATTGTCCGACCTTTACAGATTTTGACAAAATGATGCGGGAAACCAAACCTGAAATCCTGATGGTAATGACAGTAGACAATACACATCATGAATTTATAATCAAAGGAATGGAAATGGGGGCTAATATTATCACCGAAAAGCCGCTAACTACCGATGAAACGAAATGCCAGGCTATACTTGACGCGGAAAAAAGAACCGGTAAAAGTGTTAGGGTTACCTTCAACTACCGGTATTCTCCACACAGGGTGAAAATTTATGAATTACTCCGGGCAAATACAATCGGCAAGATTACTTCGGTTGATTTTCACTGGTACCTTGACACTAGTCATGGAGCCGACTATTTCAGAAGATGGCACCGGCTCCGTGAAAAGGGCGGATCCTTACTGGTACATAAGGCATCACATCACTTTGATTTATTAAACTGGTGGATCGATTCTGATCCGGAAGAAGTTTTTGCATACGGTGCATTGGAATTTTATGGCAAGAATAACTCATTCAGACATACAAATTGCCGTACTTGTCCCCATACTAAAAACTGTGATTTCTTTTGGGATATTACCAAAAATCCCGGGCTGATGAAGCTCTATGTTGAAAATGAAAAATATGACGGCTACCTACGTGATGGATGTGTGTGGAAGGAAGATATCGACATATTTGATAAAATGGCCGTTCAAATTAAATATGCAAACAAAGTGCAGGTTAGTTATTCGTTAACAGCTTACTCTCCTTATGAAGGTTATCGAATTTCATTCAATGGCACCAAAGGTAAAATTGACGCATGGATCAAGGAAAGACAACCATGGGATGAAGAGGGCTTTGATGAAATACAATTGACCAGCAACTTTGGCAAACGTGAGATCTTCAAAATATCAAATACTGAAGGTGGTCACGGAGGAGGTGATGAGCGTATGAAACAGCATATATTTTTACCAAACCAACAGGATACCTACCGACAGGCAGCAGGCTTACGAGATGGAGCCCTAGCAATCCTTACTGGAATTGCAGCCAGAAACAGTATTGATAGTGGTAAACCCGTTAAAATTTCAGATCTGACAAGTATCAAACCACAGATTAAGAAAGCTTGACGCACGTCACCCATCAGGTGGCCGGAGGTAACACAGAATACAGGGAAACACTTACCAGATGTAACATCTACTGATCGGTGACAATACTTCCTAGTGGGGAAAATATATTGGTAGAAAAGTATTTTTATATCTTATTTGGTGAAAAACCAAAAACAGTTTTTTGTATGTTTGATTCATACAAATCATACTTATGCATCATTCTGCAGGTCATGAATTTAAATTTTAAATGATCCGTCTAACCAGAACAAACTCCGTCAATAAAGATTTTATCAGACTGATTAAAGATCTCGATGCATACCTCGAAGTTTCCGATGGCGAAGAACATTCATTTTACTCCCAGTTCAATAAAGTAGACCTCATTAAACATGTTGTTTTAGCATCCTACAATGAAATCATAATAGCCTGTGGAGCAATAAAACAATATGATTCGAAAACAATGGAAATCAAGCGAATGTTCACTTCATCCGATTATCGTGGAAAGGGTATTGCAGGCCTTATTTTAGTTGAACTGCAGAATTGGACAAAAGAAATGGGATTCGAAAATTGTATTTTGGAGACCGGAAAAAGACAAAGAGAAGCAATTAGACTTTACAAAAAGAGTGGTTATGAGGTTATTACAAACTACGGACAATATGCAGGTATTGAGGATAGTATCTGCTTCATGAAAAATTTAAATAAAATATAATAGCAAAAATCAAAAAATATGAAACTAAAAATCACTCGCGATACTCTAAAGAAACCAGCTTTTTATACCATATGTTTACTATTTATCATCAGTATCCTTAGTCTGACATTAGCTAGAAACCCAGGTGGGTTACCTGCTTCCGATCCTGACAATGGTGGACTAGCATTTCCTGATGGTTTTGAGGCAGTAGTAGTAGTAGATAGTTTAGGCCCAGCCCGTCATCTGGCAGTAAACACCAATGGTGATATCTATGTAAAACTCAGGTTTTCTGAAAAAGGTGGCAACGTGGCTATGCGTGACACAGATAATGATGGAAAGGCTGACATTATCCAGCACTTTGGCAGTTATAAAGATGTAGGAAGTTTAGCCAATGGAATGCGAATTCACAAGGGATACCTCTATTACAGCTCTTCTCTGGCTATTTACAGAAATAAACTAACACCGGGCAAATTGATTCCGGATAGTCCGATGGAAACCGTATTAACCGACGATCACGGACATGGTGCACACTGGCACATTACCAAACCTGTGTCTTTCGACGATAAGGGGTTTATGTATGTTCCATTTGGAACCCCTTCCAATAACTGCATGGATATGGCCAATACTCCTGGAGGAAAACCTGGGCAACCTGGAATAACTCCTTGCCCCGAACTGGTACAACATGGTGGTATCTGGAAATTTGATGCAAATAAAATTGGATTAACTCAAAAAGACGGCACTTTATTCGCTACAGGATTACGCAGTATAGTAGCCATGGATTGGAATAAAGCAGATAAGAGTCTGTATGTAGTACAACATGGCCGTGATAATCTCCACCGCCTATTTCCTGAACTTTACACAGCCTGGGAAAGTGCCGTGCTTCCTTCGGAAGAATTCCTGAAAATTAAAGAAGGTGATGATGCCGGATGGCCATATTACTACTATGATCAAATTCAAAAGAAAAAATTAATGACTCCAGAATACGGGGGCGATGGAAAAAAAGAAGGAAAAGGTAGAGAACTGGCACAACCGCTAATCGGATTTCCGGGACATTGGGCTCCAAACGATTTGTATTTTTATCAGGGCAATCAGTTCCCAGATCGCTATAAAAATGGAGCATTCATAGCATTCCATGGGTCAACAAATCGAGCTCCATATCCCCAGGCAGGATATTTTGTTGCATTTGTACCTTTCAAAAATGGAGCACCATCAGGAGATTGGGAAGTTTTTGCAGATGGTTTTGCAGGAGTGGATCCGATTGTCAATGTAAGGGATGCCAAGATGCGTCCGATGGGCATAGCAGAAGGCCCCGATGGCTCATTGTATATTAGTGAAACAGAAAAAGGCCGAATTTGGCGGGTGATGTTTAAAGGCGACAAAAAAACCTTTGGTACTCCTCAACTCGCCAACATGGAAAAGCATAAATTACTCTCGCACATTCGTACACCGGATAAAATAAAAGATGATCTTGAAAAAGGTAAAATTAAACCTGAAGCAGCACTTTATAATACCTATTGTTCAGCCTGCCACCAAAACGATGGCAAAGGAGATGGAAACCGATTCCCACCCCTGGGAGGAACAGACTGGGTGACCGGTGATAAGACAAGACTGTTGAATGTAGTTTTAAAGGGTTTAAACGGAGAAATTGTTGTAAATGGCAAACCTTATAATGGTCTGATGCCGGCACATAATTTCCTAAAAGATGAAGAAGTTGCCAATATCCTGACCTATATCCGTTCCAATTTTGGAAATAGTGCAGGTTCAGTTAGCGTACAAGAAGTAATCGATTTCAGAAAAGCGAATAAGTGATCTGTAAATAGTATCATTCAAAGTATGATGTAACATGAATAGTACCTATATTAGGTTGTAATTTTTATTGAAGTACTTAATTTAGTTCATTGCCTTACAGGTAATTGTTAATCATAATAAATAAACTTAAATCAAATATTTAAATGAAACGTAGAGACGTTATTAAAGGTCTGACAATGTTACCATTAGCGGGTGGATTTGTTGGAAGTACTCAAGCTGCAACTAACGCTGAAGGCACAGGCATATTAGAAATGATGACTGGTGAAAATTTTGCTTCCGGACCTATGAAATTTGGCCCTGAGGTTTACCGATCATTGGGAGTTGAACCGGTAATTAATTGCCGTGGTACCTTTACAATCATCGGGGCATCTACTTTGGTTCCTGAAGCTAAAGAAGCGATGTACAATGCGCAATCAAACTATGTACAGCTTGATGAATTGGCAATGGGTGTAGGTAAAAGGCTTGCAGAATTATCCGGTGCTGAATGGGGAGTAGTTTCATGTGGCTGTGCAGGTGGAATGAAAATTGCAACTATTGCTGCAGTAACAGGTGGTAATCCTGAAAAACTGGTTCGCGTTCCCGATTTAACCGGTTTCGAAAAGACCGAAGTCATTATCCCACGCGTATCACGTAATACATACGACCATGCAATCAGAAATGCAGGTGTAAAAATAGTTACAGTAGAAACTCAGGAAGAACTTGAAGCTGCCATTAATCCAAGGACAGCGATGATCTATATGATGCCAACTTCAGCACCTGGCGATACAGGACCATTGTCCATAAATGCAATTTCAAAAGCTGCCAAGTTAAAAGGAGTTCCAGTTTTTGTAGATGCAGCTGCCGAAGCGCTGACATTAAATCCAAACGTTCATCTCGCTGATGGAGCAACTGTTGTTGCTTATAGTGGTGGAAAAGCCATTCGTGGTCCTCAAAGTGCGGGCTTATTGTTAGGTGATAAAAAATTCCTGATGGCTGCCTGGCAGGCAAGTTCACCACACCACGGTGCTGGCCGTGATAACAAGGTTGGTAAAGAAGAGCAAATAGGTATGCTTGCAGCTGTAGAGGCATGGGCGAAACGTAATCATGCACAAGAAGAGTTGACTTGGACGGGTTATCTGGAAACTATTGCTAAACGCGTTTCAGCAATTAGCGGTGTTTCAACTAGTATTCGCCAGCCAGAAGGCCTTGATAACCGCACACCAACACTTACTATTTCATGGGATCCTGCTAAGTTTAATGCAACAGGACAAGAGATGGCTACTTACCTATCTACCACAAAACCACGTATTGCGCTCAGTGCAGGTGGCGGTCGGCGCGGTAATTCAGGATCAGAAAATTTAACTTCTATTTCAGTCGCGGCATTTATGATGCAGCCCGGAGATGACAAAATCGTAGCCGATCGTATCTTCGACGCTTTGAATATGAAACGTCCGGCTACTCCTGAAATGAAAGCGCCTTCAACCGATCTAAAAGGACGCTGGGCTGTCACTATTCAATACTTCAACGAAGTAAGTAAACATACTTTCAGCATTGAACAGCAAGATACAAACTGGATTAAAGGTTCTCATACAAGCTCCTTTACAACGAATGATCTTGAAGGTACAATTGACGGCAATGTAGTAATTTTCAGAAGTGCATCCAGAATGATGGCCGATAACGTTCCATTTACTTTTTCAGGAACTGTTAATGGAGATACGATGTCTGGAAATATTCACCATGGAGAGTATCTTACATCTACATTCACTGCAAAGAAACTTGTTATGCCAAGCAATCGTCAGAGAATTCACGTTCCGGTTGGGCCACCTTTATCAAGTTGATAGCAAATCATTATTAATGAAAAAAGCTCCTTATAATTACAATAAGGAGCTTTTTTCATTAAAACATGCTGTATTTTTTAGTAAAACTCGCCCGAGCCCAGCATATAGCACTGTTATTTTAAAAGATTACTATAACTAACCATTCATATCTGCCTCCCTGAATTTATCATTTTATTAACCGCCCACCTTCATTTTAGAAATAGATACCCTTTCGCATCAATCTTCGTGGTTAAATCTAAAACTTTAAATAGTTTAATCGAACTCGCTTATAGTAATAAGTAAAACTGTTTCATGATGGTTAATAAATCTGTTATTAAACTCATTGAATAACATTCAAAAATAATTTTCCAGGAGGTATGAAAAAATCTATAAATTATGATTTAAGCTTTGAATTAAAGCCTATCTCCATTTTGTTTCCACCCCCTGTTTCCCTATAAACTCTTGAAATTCTACTAGCAATTGCTTTCCTTCTCTAACCTTTTGCGGGATTATCTGTTTTTTCAAAGAATAACTAACTAATAAACCTACTGCTTCACCTATACTCCATTCAACAGGATGCAAACGATAACAGCCATTCGTAATATGCGTTGTTCCAATGTTCTTACTAGCAGGTAAAAGATTTTCCATTCTTACAGGTAACAAAGATCCCAATGGAATCTGAAATGGTAATGAGGCAAAATCTATGTAATTATCTCCGCGACTACTTGGATGAAGATCAATATGATAATATCCTATTCCTACACTATCATAAAAATCTGCTGCTTTTTTACCTGATTCAGCTCCTGCTACCTGAATCCGGTTATCCTGACCAACATGTTCTTCTAAAACAGTAAACAATGCCTTTATACGCCTTGATTCACGGATATACGGATATTTAGCCATTCCATCTTCAGTTCCCATGATATCCTTTCTTAAGCGAAGTCCGGGCCAACCCTGTTTTCCATCCGAACGAGGAGCTTCTGTTTGTAACCAGTGAAATAATGACAGACTCAGCTGTTTAGCCCGACTCACATGATGATCAAACTCTTTTTGTGTTACTCCGACCAGATTACCTAAAGTATAATCGTTTTGAGGCCAGTTTACTGTACAAATATCTCCCTTGAATGCTGCTGGCATGAAATTATCCTTTGCCAGAATACGGCGGTAATTCCATAGATTAAGGTTTGGAGGGGTCGGACTTCCATCTGGATTAAATCCAAGTGCTTTCTTCTCAAGTGTTTTGGGATTTGAGTAATTCAAGTCAAGTAATTTGCCTGACCATGCCGGACTCATTTTTGGAACCAGATTTCTCCAAAAATCATATTCAGAAGGTTTTTCAGACACATTATCAGAACCGGGAATATAATCCATTGCAAAACAAACTGTAAAAGCTTGATGGTTATCCGGGTCAGCCTTCAAAGGGGCATGAATCTCGCGGGTTTCATTTCGTGATTCTGTTCCCATCACAAATTCAGTACCCGTTAATGGGAGTAATTCACCTGTTTCGGTTGCATCTACAAAATAAGTTCCATTAAGTACATGTGTACGCCCTGATCTAAGGTTCTGAACTCTTAAAGCCTTCACCCTGTTACCTGAATATTCTGCAGAGCGCACCTTATGCTCAACGAGTAAAGTTAGTTTACCCGAACTGATGTATGGTGCCAGCATGTCCTGTAAAACCGCAAGCGAAACCCTTGGCTCGTGACAAAGTGCTGAAACTACAGCATTACCTGGATTTAGGTATTGCCTCGACTTTGCCTCCGCATTTATTGGATAATTCCTTTTATAATAATCCCTGACAGCATTTCTATAATCACGGTAAGATTGTGGTGCTCCATGTGTTTCAATCCAGGTATGCTCATCGGGAGGTACTCCCTGAGAGGTAAGTTGACCACCAATCCAGTCGGTTTCTTCGGTCATAATCACATCTAGTCCGTTACGCAATGCTGATAGAGCAG
>JAURKO010000167.1 GCA_030831705.1 Daejeonella sp.
AATATCTGCTTTCTGTGCCGGGAAACCAGCATAGGTCTCAGCAACTATGACTTTACCCCCTCTATTTGAAATACTTGCCCCTATACCGCCGTATTGAGTACTAACATATTTTAATTTATAGTCTTCAATTTCAGCTTCGGGAATGTATTCAGTGTAAGGATCTAATTCTTCCAGCATTGCATCAATGCCATTTTTCATCATTTCTGAAGAATTAACATCATCAACATAATTAATACTCAATTGCTTGTAGATAGCAGCAAATATGTCCAGGTTCTTAGACACCTGAAATAGATCTTCAACAAAAGAAAAGGAGAAAATAGAGACTATTAAAACACCGGGTAATACTACTTTCTTGAGTTTTAATCTTAAAGAGCCTGGCTTGACAGAATTAATCATATCTTAAATTGTAATAATTTAAAGATACAAAAATCCTTCCTTTATTATTTAAGGGGGAACGATTTAAGGTGAAAATACAGGAGTTTATAATCTATTGGTATCGAGATGAAGCATACCCTTTTTCAGAGTGAAGACAATATACTCACGATTGCGTTTTAATCTGCTCATCAGTCTTACAATCAATTCTTCCTCCTGACCCTGCTGATACGCCAGATCTTCTTCACTAAGATTATTATATTTTCGTTTAACTTTTAACTTTAAACGATCCCAGTCTGAACTGCTGATACTGATCTCTGCCATGCTTTAGATTTTTCCAAAATTAAAGTTTATCGCGACAAAATTCAAGCTAATTCGTATATTATAGAGAATTACGGATTACGAATTACGAATTACGAATTAAAAAAAGCTATGAATATGAAAAAGCTAATACTCGCTGCATCACTTTTTATGATCGTTGGCACAACAGCAATGGCACAATTACCCTCCTTCACATTCGGCATCAAAGGAGGTGTGAACTATTCATCAATACATACTAAATTGAGTTCGACATAGGATATTCCCTAGCGGTTTTTGATTGAATAATTTTATCTTTTTTTTTAAAGCAAGTTCTGTTTCTCTAAGGTTATGCCAGACCCGTTTTGTGCCCTTGTTTTTTGTTGGAGCTTTAGTAGATACCATAAAGTTCGTTAAGCAACGAAAAATAGTTGCTATGGGTATATTTTAAATAGTAGTTGGATTAATCATTGGGCTGTCCGTCCCCATGAAATACAGTATCGGGTAAAATAAACCTTGCCGAAGGAGGTATCTTCCGGCTATTGGTAATTTGACATATAACGCTATTTCTTGCCGGAAATACTTCGGAGGAAAGGGCTAAAATGACCAATAAAATACAAGTATTGGTTTCAAGAAACAAATTATCGTTCCTCTATAGCCTGTTCTGATATATAATAACCGTTTTAACTTACTCTTCCTTGTAAGGAACTCATCTTACTAACTAGTCACCATTTCTTCAAACCAACATCTCTTCATGATCCAATTACATTGCACATCCAAAATAATCACTCAATCATTTATTTGAACAATGAAAAAAACAGAAAAATACATGCAAAATTATTGTTTCTGCCAATATATTTTGAGAAGTTTCCCAGCATAATGAATTTGTAATTATATTTGCTTCTCACCTAATAAAGTCTGACCCTCTCATGGCAAGATTAAATTTACTTGAAGAAACCCGCTTCGAAAAACTTCCTGTTACAGTTTATCCAGATGAAGAAACCGCTGCAAAAAAAGTTGCACGACGAATTTCTGATCTGATTATTAGAAAACAAAAAATTGGTGAGCAGGCAATTCTCGGACTTGCAACGGGTGCTACGCCTATTGGAGTTTACAAAGAACTGGTACGAATTCACAAAGAAGAAGGTCTAAGTTTCAAGAATGTAATCACATTTAATCTTGATGAATATTTCCCAATGAAACCCACATCTCCTCAGAGTTATGTGATTTTCATGAAAGAAAATCTATTCAACCATATCGATATCGATATGGCTAATGTCCACATCCCAGATGGAACATTGGCTATCGAAACAATCCATGGCTTCTGCCTGGAGTATGAAAAAAAGATCACTGATCTGGGTGGCCTTGACCTTCAGATACTGGGAATTGGCCGTACTGGACACATCGGATTTAACGAGCCTGGTTCTGCACCAAATTCAGGTACCAGACTGGTAACCCTGGATGATCTGACAAGACGTGATGCTTCACGCGACTTTGGAGGAAAAGAGAATGTACCAACTAAGGCGATAACCATGGGTATCGGTACAATTTTCAAAGCAAGAGAAATCATACTGATGGCATGGAGCCTTAAAAAAGCAGCAATCATTAAAAAAGCAGTAGAAGGAAAAATCTCTTCCGAAGTACCTGCGACTTATCTTCAGCTTTCAGAAAATGTAGAGTTTATTCTTGATCAGGATGCGGCATCCGATCTTACCCGATTCAATACTCCCTGGCTTGTTAAAGATTGCACATGGGACGACATTATGGTGAAAAAAGCGGTGATCTGGCTTGCCAATACGCTTGGCAAACCAATATTAAAGCTTACTGAAGAAGATTATAATAATCATGGAATGGCTCAACTCGCAACAGAAAAGGGTCCGGTGTATAACATCAATATTCATATTTTTAATAAAATTCAGCATACCATCACCGGATGGCCAGGAGGTAAAGGCAATGCTGATGATTCACAAAGGCCTGAGCGGGCAGTTCCCGATAAAAAGCGGGTCATTATATTTTCTCCCCATCCGGATGATGATGTCATCTCAATGGGTGGAACATTTATTCGCCTGGTAGATCAGGGTCATGATGTAAATGTAGCATACCAGACTTCAGGTAATACCGCAGTTTGGGATGACGATGCACTCCGATTTGTAGAGTTTGCACGTGATTTTAGTAAATCTATTAGTTTGGATACCCAAAAACTAGATGATCTGTACTCTTCCATGCGAAATTTTCTGGGAACAAAACAACCCAATCAAGCGGATACCTCCGAGATTCAGATTTTAAAAGGACTGATACGAAAAGGAGAAGCGATTAGCGGCGCACGTTTTGCCGGTCTTCGTGATGAACAAATTCACTTTATGTCACTGCCTTTTTATGATAAAGGTAAAACACTTAAAAATCCAGTTTCAGAGGCTGATATCAAGATCACAATGGAGCTGCTTGAAAGAATTAAACCGCATCAAATATTTGCAGCCGGCGATTTTGCTGACCCGCATGGTACTCATAAAGTATGTTTCAATATTATCATTGAGGCTCTTGAGCGTTTGAAAGATAGGGAATGGATTAAAGATTGCTGGTTATGGCTTTACCGAGGAGCATGGCATGAGTTTGACACTCATGAAATTCAGATGGCCGTTCCCTTGTCTCCTCAGGAGGTTGAACGCAAACGCTTAGCTATTTTTAAGCATCAGTCGCAAAAAGACAGACCGGTCTTTCCCGGTGACGATGCCAGAGAGTTTTGGGTCCGTGCTGAAGACCGCACCCGCGAAACTGCAAGAGCATACGATAAACTGGGCTTAGCCGAATATGAAGCAATGGAAGCTTTTATCAGATGGAAATACTAAACTATTACCAACAGACAGTATGAGGAAAACGATTTTCCTTCTGATTTGCTTTTTTTCAATATGCTCAGCAGCCTTTGGACAACAAAACTCAAAGCCTAATATCATCATCATTCTGACAGATGATCATGCTATTTCTACTATCGGCGCATATGGCTCCAAATATGGCGCAACTCCCAATATAGACCGTTTGGCGAAAGAAGGAGCGTTATTTAAGAGAGCCTTTGTTGTAAATTCTATTTGTGGCCCAAGTCGGGCAGTGTTACTAACCGGCAAGTATAGTCACATGAATGGAATGCGTAATAACAAAGATACGTTCGATGCTTCTCAAGATGTTTTTCCTGCTCGCCTAAAACAATCTGGATTTCAAACTGCATGGATTGGAAAATGGCACCTGGTTTCCTATCCACAAGGATTTACTTACTGGAACATTTTACCTGGACAAGGACAGTATTATAATCCCGATTTGATTAATATGCAAGGTGATACCACTCGAAAAGAAGGCTATGCTACTGATGTGATCACAGATCTTACCATTGATTTTCTGGATAAGCGCGATGCTTCAAAACCTTTTTTCGTGGTAGTAGGCGAAAAAGCACCTCACCGTACCTGGATGCCTGATATTCAGGATCTGGGCAAATTTGATGAGATCAAATTCCCGCTTCCTAAAAATTTTTATGATCAGTATACCAACCGAATAGCAGCCGGAATGCAGGATATGTCTATAGAAAAGACTATGAAACTTGGCTATGACCTCAAAATGAAAAGTGAACCCGATGCGCTCGCGGCTTCTTTTCTTGCCCGTATGAATCCTGACCAGCGGTTAAAATGGAATACATATTATGATAAAATAGATGAGGACCTGAAGAAAAGAAAACTCGAGGTAAAAGAATTAACAGAATGGAAATACCAGCGGTATATGAAGGATTATTACAGCACTACACTTTCTCTCGACCGTAACATTGGTAAAATTTTAACCTACCTTGATAAAAATGACCTTACAAAAAATACTATTGTAGTTTATACCTCAGATCAGGGATTCTATATGGGTGAACATGGATGGTTTGACAAACGCTTTATGTACGAAGAATCAATGCGTACTCCTTTGATCATCAGATATCCTGGTATAATAAAACCGGGTACCGTTTCAAATCAGATCATATCTAATGTTGACTTTGCCCCTACATTTTTAGAGATTGCCGGTCTGACCATACCAAAAGAAATTCAGGGTAAATCAATGGTGCCTCTATTCAAAAATGTTAATGTAAGTATCAGAAATTCGGCGTATTACCACTTTTATGAATTTCCTGGAGAGCACAGTGTTTTAAAGCATTTTGGAATACGAACAAGTCGGTACAAACTAATCCGTTTTTATGAGCATAAAGATTTCTGGGAGCTTTATGACCTGAAAAATGACCCAAATGAGATGAAAAATCTGTATGGCCAGAAAAAATACCAGGCCATCAGCGATGATCTTAAAAATCAGCTTTTACAGTTAAGTTTAGAACACAAGGACGAAACAGCTCTTAAAGTTTTGGCTCAGAAACTCTAAGAAATCGCTTTTATACAATATCTTACCCCAATTACTAAACATTCACTTAGCAGGATTTTTAAATGAGGCATTCACTTTTTTATTATAATAAAAAAGTGCAGATTTAAGATGATTTATCAATAAACTCATGTCGCAACCTTCAATTCTTCAACAATCTCCGGCCAGACTATTATCTCTTGATGTTTTCAGGGGACTGACTGTAGCAGCAATGATTCTGGTCAATAATCCTGGTAGTTGGTCTCATATTTATGCCCCACTTAAACATGCTGAATGGCATGGATGTACACCAACAGATCTCATATTTCCTTTCTTTTTGTTTATTGTTGGGGTTTCTATCAGCTACGCACTAGGTAGTAAAAAAGGATACATGAGCCACTCTAAGCTTATTTTTACTGCTTTAAAAAGAGCGCTTATATTATTTGGATTAGGCTTGTTTCTAAACCTCTTCCCAAAAGTATTTACAGACCCTATGGAAGCATTACAAACCGTTCGGATTCCCGGAGTTTTACAGCGTATAGCTGTTGTTTTCTTCATTACTGCAGTTATTTTTATAAAAACAAGTCCGAAAACCCAGCTTAGAATTTTAATCGGTATCCTCCTTGCCTATTGGGCAATGATGACGCTGATTCCAGTCCCGGGAGTAGGATTTGCTAATCTTGAAAAAGAAACTAATCTGGGTGCCTGGCTTGACAGATCCCTGCTGACAGAAGCACACTTATGGCGTTCTGCAAAAACATGGGATCCCGAAGGAATATTTAGTACTATTCCGGCGATAGGAACCGGAATCTTCGGACTGCTGATCGGTACCTGGCTAAAACGTAAAGACAAAGAAGAAAGTGTGAAAATTTCATGGATGTTTTCCATTGGAATTTTAGCAGTCATTCTAGGATTAATATGGGATCTCTGCTTTCCTATCAATAAAGCACTGTGGACTAGTTCGTTTGTGCTTTATGCTGGCGGACTTGCTAGCATCGGACTTGCATTATGTTATTGGCTGATTGATGTACAGGGTTATAAAAAAGGTACAACGCCATTTGTTGTCTATGGCATCAATGCAATAACTGTGTTTTTCCTTTCCGGACTAATTCCAAGAATTCTGACGATGATCAAGGTTAATATGCCTGATGGAACAATAGTAACCTCCCGTGAATGGCTTTATCAATCATTCTATAGTCCTTACTTTTCACCAATTAATGCTTCCCTTGCAGGTGCAGTAACTTTTATTCTGATTTGGCTCGGAATCCTTTGGTGGATGTACAGTAGAAAAATTATAATCAAGGTGTAACTTTTTATATTTTTAGAATCCAATTATAAACCAAAAAAAAATGAAAAACATAAACAAAAAAGTACTTGCCCTCGTGGTAGTTGTACTTCTTGCTTTTACTGGAGCTTTAAATGCTCAAACTGCAGCAAAAAGTAAGAATCCAGCTACTGCTTCCAAGCAAAATTCTGCAGATGTCATTCCCCTAGATCCTGCAGTAAGAACTGGTAAGCTTCCAAATGGGTTTACCTATTATATCAGGAAAAATGTTGAACCTAAAAATAGGGTTCAGCTATACCTGGCAAATAAAATAGGGTCAATAATGGAAAATGATAACCAGCGGGGTCTTGCACATTTTATGGAACACATGGGCTTTAATGGCACAAAAAATTTCCCAAAAAACGACCTTGTTAATTATCTACAAAAAGCAGGTGTACGTTTTGGTGCAGATCTCAATGCCTATACAAGTTTTGATGAAACTGTCTATCAGCTTCCAATTCCATCTGATGATCCTGAAGTACTGAAAAACGGAATTCAGATTATGCGCGACTGGGCGCAGGATGCAACGCTAGATGTTGCAGAAATTGATAAAGAACGTGGAGTTGTATTGGAAGAAAAACGATTGGGAAAAGGTGCTCAACAGCGTATGCAGGATCAATATCTACCGATGATTTTCAATAATTCACGTTATTCAGACCGCCTTCCTATTGGAACAGAAGAAGTACTGAAAAATTTCTCTGCCGAAACTATTAAACAATTCTATCAAGATTGGTATCGTCCAGATTTACAGGCCTTGATAGTTGTAGGAGATATTGATGTTGATGCAATGGAACAAACCATTAAGGCAAAATTCTCTGATCTAAAAAATCCGGCGAAACCACGTCAAAGAACGCAGTATTCAATTTCATTATTGAATAAAAATCAGTTCATGGCAGTAACCGACAAAGAATTCCCTGTCAGTGTAGCACAGCTAATGATTAAGCATCCTGAAACGAAACTTATCACTACCAACGACTATAAAAACAGCATTTTAAGATCCCTTTTTAACTCTATGATTGGCAACCGGTTTGCCGATATGAGCAAACAAGCTGATCCTCCTTTTTTACAAGCAGGAGCTAATATAAGTGGTTTTTTAGCCGGACTTGATATGTACAATGTGTTCGTTGTGGCAAAACCCGGAGAAATGGAAAGAGGGTTTAAATCAATTCTCACTGAAACTGAACGCTTACAGCGTTTTGGGTTTACACAAACTGAACTGGATCGTGCAAAACAATCATACCTGACTAACATGGAGTCTTCCTTCAAGGAGAAAGACAAGACACCTTCCGAAAGCTTGGTAAACGAATATCTTCGTCATTTCCTTGAGCAGGAAGCTAGTCCGGGTATTGAATATGAATTCAAAATGGCCAATTCCATGATTGGAGGAATTAACCTAAGTGATGTGAATGGCCTGGCCAAAAAGTATATCACAGATGTTAATCGCGATGTGATTATGATGGGTCCAGAAAAGGATAAAGCAAATTTGCCAGATGAAGCCAAAATTGAAAGCTGGATCAGCAGCACAAAAACAAGTGATATCAGTGCCTATGTCGATCAGGTTTCAAACAAACCGTTATTGTCTGCAAAACTAAGTGGTGGTAAAGTCACTTCAGAATCTAAAATACCAGAGCTTGGAATTACTGAGTTTAAATTAAGCAATGGTATAAAAGTGATTCTGAAACCAACCGATTTCAAAAACGATGAAATCAGTTTTTCTGCATTCAGTGCGGGTGGAACTTCATTGTACAGTGATGCTGATTTTCAATCAGCACTATATGCCACGACGATTATAAGAAATGGCGGACTAGGAGACTTTAACTCTGTTCAACTTCCTAAATTACTGACTGGAAAAAAAGTTTCAGTATTTCCATACCTAAGTGATCGGTTTGAAGGACTGTCAGGTTCAACAAGTCCGAAAGACATTGAAACTGCATTGCAATTAACCTATCTCTATTTCACACAACCCCGCAAAGATGCTGAAACCTTTAAAGGTCTGATTGCACAACAAAAGGGTGGATTAGCAAATAGAGGTAACGATCCAAACAGCGTGTTTGCAGATTCTGTAGCCGCTATTCTTGGTAATTACAATGTCCGCAGAACAGGACCATCAATTGAAAAAATAAATCAGGTAAGTCTGGATCGCGCATTCGAGATCTATAAAGATCGCTTTGCTGATGCAAGTGACTTTACTTTCATTTTCGTAGGGAATTTTAAACCAGAAGAATTTAAACCATTGCTTGAGCGGTATCTTGGTTCACTTCCATCTACTAACCGTAAAGAAACTGCAAAAGAGCTTGGAATTCAGATTCCGGGTGGTAAAATTGATAAAAAGATCTACAAAGGTCAGGAGCCAAAGGCAAGTGTTCGGCTTGTATTCAGCGGTGATTATACCTGGAGCGAAAAACATAATAATCAATTAGATGCTTTGGCTTCGGTATTGACTATTAAATTGATTGAGCGCCTACGCGAGGACGAGGGCGGAGTCTATGGCGTTGGAGCTCGTGCTTCCTACACCAAGTTTCCAAAAGGACGCTATACCTTCAACATCTCTTTTGGATGTGCCCCTGAAAATGTTGAAAAATTAATCAGTTCAACACTTGATGAAATAAACAAAATCAGAGTAAATGGTGCCCTTGCAAGTGATATTGAAAAATTCATAGCTGAGGAAACCCGCTCCACCGAAACACAGCTCAAGGATAATGGTTTCTGGCTAGGTTATCTTACCAATCAACTTCAAAATGAAGATGAGCCAAAACAGGTATTAACTTATCTTGAATCTTTAAAGGAGCTTAATCCGGAAGCGCTAAAAGCGACAGCTCAATATCGTCTGAGTCCTGATAATTTCATTAGGATGGTATTGCTTCCAGAGAAGAAATAAAATCATTATTTAACATGAAACCGACATAATATTTAAAAACCACATAGAAACATAGCATTCTATAGCTGCCAATCTTTATTTTAGGCACAGATAGCTTTGAAGCTTCGCTTCAATCTATGTTTCCTTTAAAGCATTATGTAAGTCAATCTATGTGGTTAAAGATTGCTCTCTAGATATCGATATATTGGAATCACGTTATTAAAAAAAGCCGTTCATGATGATGAACGGCTTTTTTTATTATAAGAAAACCTAGAACCGCGGACTTGCAGTAACAGCATTTGAAGCCTGACTTTCATTCTTAAGTCTGTCTACTGCAGTAACCACATACGTATAACTTCGATTAGCATTAACTAAAGTATCTGTAAATGTTGTTTCTGATGCTTTAAAAGAGACCTTTAAAATGTGGTGGGCCTGCTCGATATCCATTTTTTCACCACGATTAACCCGGTAAATTACATATCCAAAAGCCTTATCTCCATCACTCGCCACAGTGGGTGACTGCCAGCTTAATTCAACACCCTTTGCTACAGCTTTCGCTGTTAATACAGTAGGAGCATTGGGTTTTACTTTATCAAGCCATGGCATGGTTGGCTGAAGTGCTGGATAGCGATAAAAATCTCTACGCAAAGAGTCTTTTACACCAGCCATATTATTGGTGACTGACTTAGAACTGAAAAATACACTACCATGTGTATTTTTATTATTTCTCAAATACCGTATTTGTTTGGGTATCTGTGACCTATCACTCCAACCGGGACGATTCTCCATTGCCCTGTAAACTCCCTGTCCAATATATAAATGCTTTCCGAAGGTATTATTACTCCACCAATCAAGTAATTTATCATAAGGTGCAACCTGGTATCCAAAAGGGAAATAAATTTGAGGGTTAATGTAATCAAGCCATCCTGATTGTACCCATTTACGTGCATTTGCGTAAAGTTTACCATAACCGTCAAATCCATTACTTTCAGAGCCCTCAGGATCTTGAGATTTATTTCGCCAAATACCAAAAGGGCTTACACCAAATTTGATGTGTTTTTTTGCATTATGAATGCTGTCTGATAAGGTATGAATCAGTGTATCCACATTATTCCTACGCCAGTCTTCAATAGTTTTGAAGTTGCTTCCATATTTATAATACGTTTCACTGTCTCGAATCGGTTGAGCCTCAGGATAAGGATAAAAATAATCGTCAAAATGAACACCATCAATATCGTAATTACGAACTACATCCATAATTACACTTACTATATATTGACGCACTTCGGGCAATCCCGGATTGAAAAGTTTCTTACCTCCATACGTAAAGAACCACTCTGGTTTTTGTTTGGATATATGGTTTGCTGCCGTATGAGCATCAATAAGATTATGTGTCGCACGATATGGATTGAACCAAGCATGTAATTCCATTCCACGCTTATGTGCTTCCTCAATTGCAAAATCAAGCGGATCATAGTTGGGAACAGGTCCGCTGCCTTGATTTCCTGTCAAAAACCGACTCCATAACTCACGGCCTCTGCCATAAAATGCATCAGTAGCAGGTCTGATCTGTAGCATAATAGCATTGATTCCGCTTTTCTGATGATCATCAAATATGCGTATAAGCTCAGCTTTTTGTATTCCAGAACTTAATCCCGGTTTGGAAGGCCAGTCAATATTTGCAACTGTAGCTACCCATACCCCTCTGAACTCTCGTTTAGGATTAGATTTAATCTGAGATCTCAAATAAACAGGTGCAACAACAAGAAATGTGAGGATGAAAATAATTTTTCTAAGCATGTAAAAGAGGAATATTCTGTTTGTAAAGATAATTAATCTAATTAATTGCAATATTGTATTTTGGATAACAATTTGGATAAATAATATCATAAATTAACCTGAGTTCGATATAACATCTAGCTGGGCTAAGTTTAGACTGATTATTTTTCTCAACTTTTAGAAAGCAGGGTCTGTTTCTCTTCGCTTGTTCCAGTCCCGTGTTCTGCCCTATTTTTTTGCAGATGATTGAATAGAAATCATGAAATTCGGTTTTGCAAAAAAGATAGAGCTGCCACTCGGGTTTATTTAATATGGGCTACGGTTCTATTAACGGACTACCCGTTGCTGGCGCAT
>JAURKO010000168.1 GCA_030831705.1 Daejeonella sp.
TCAGGGATCAGATCACCCGCACCTGCAATATATCCGATCTTTTTACCCCCGGTTTTAAGTTCAATCCGTTCTATTTTTGCCTCGGCGAGCGGAAAAAGATTTTGAATAGGAATATGATCATAATCAATAATCCGGTGGGCCCTGTTATAAGTTTCTCCACCCGACTGAACTTGTAATGAAAACTTTCCAGATTGAGCCTGATCGCCTGGACTGATTGTAAACTGAACAGTTTTTTCATCTCCTTTTTTTGGAAGATCAAATACTATTTTTTGAGGTTCAATTTTCCATCCTGGGGGTACCTGCGGACTCAGAGTTCCTTGTGTTTTATCCCGAAAGCTTTTAAGAACAACTGTGATGCTTTTGCTGGTGTTTCCCACAAATACATATGCTTTATCTGTGATACTGGCTGTAACAGCTGGAGCAACGATCAAAGGCTGATAAACTTCACCCCGAACTTGATCAGTATACTTGTAAACCGCGGGGCGCTGATATGAAATTTCATGATCTGCAATTCTGAAACTGTAGTCAATTATTGCATAACCGGGCTTCTCAGGATAGCCAATTAATAGCTGATCATCGATTTTGAACATGCCCATGGGATGATCTTCGAACAGCCAGTAAGGTTCTGTAATCTCTTTAGCCAATACACTGCTTTGAGTACTTTTTGATACTCCTTCCTTCAGATCAAAATCCTGTTTTTGTGTATTTACACGTAGCAATTTGATGGGTAATTTGGATTGAAGAACTATATCAGAACGTATTCTGATACTGTCGCCCAATGCCTGCACGGCCTGTAAAGTATACGACTCAAACCATAGTCCGGCTGCGGCTGCAATCAGATCTTTTAATTCTTTAGATTTTTGTTCTTTCCAATAACCTTCCGGTAAACTCTCAATAACCTTCAGAATCTTGACCAAGGCAGGCACAGAGGCTGAAGGTTCATTAGAATTAAAATTCTTATCCGCGGCATGGATCAATTTCCCTATTTCTTCACCTCCCGGGATGCGGTTCCATTGATAGTTTATCCCTTCAAATAGGTCGTTCTTTGATAAAGTACCTGCAGTATGAATAAAATATTCAACTGCTTGTCCGCGCTGCCGGGCACTTCCAAACCCCTGGCTTTTATGATGAGTCCGGCTCTCGGCGGCGATTTCACCATAGCCTTTCCCCAGCAAAGGATTAAAGGCCCCAACCTCCAGTTTTAACTGATCTTCGGCAGTGGTATTCATTGAGCCGAAATTGTATGTATTCCAAACTATTCGTCTGGCTTGCCATGCTTCTACATATTTTAATTGTTCAGGAAACCGTTTTGGATCAGCTGCAGCGATAAATGCTTCACGTGCAATAATCGCAGATGCGGCATGGTGACCATGTCCGGCGCGTTCATCTTCAGGGAAACGGGTGATTATGATGTCTGGTCTGAATTTCCTGATTACCCAAACGGCATCGGCAAGAACGTGTTCTTTATTCCAGATTCGAAAGGTCTCATCCGAATTTTTTGAAAAACCAAAATCGACGGCTCTAGAAAAAAATTGTTCTGCACCATCCGTGCGTCTGGCTGCAAGCAATTCCTGGGTACGTATGAGTCCGAGTAATTCAGATTGCTCATTTCCAATGAGGTTTTGTCCTCCATCACCTCTGGTTAGGGATAAATACCCCGTTCTGAATTTCTTTTCTTTGGCAAGAAATGCCAGCAGGCGGGTATTTTCATCATCAGGATGAGCGGCGATATATAATGCGGAGCCCACTGTATTTAATTTTTGGATTCCAAGCTTAATTTCTGAGGAATTGAGTTGAATGGAGCTTTGCCCAAAGACAAAAAGAGGGAAAAACAGAATGAGGCTAAACCCTAAGTGGCGAAAATTCATAGTTTACAATCCATAATAATCTAAAATATGGAAAAAACTATGCCTGTAAAGGATGAGACAAAAAATTTACCAAGAAAAGGATAAGATTCTATTGAGGAGGTTCTCGCCTTCGCGAGAATGACGGGTTTTGTTAGGGAGCGAGGAGATTCCAGCTGTTGTCTTCCAGACTTTTTAAGATGTTTGTGAGGAGGTTCTCGCCTTCGCGAGAATGACAAGTTTTGTTAGGGACCGAGGAGATTCCAGCCTTCGCTGGAATCGAAATATATAATTTAGAAATGCTGTAATATTTTGTTTGTAATCATATTGAAAAACTGAACCTTAAAAGCATAATAGTACCGAGGGTTGGTTTGCTAAATCCGATTCCAGCGAAGGCTGGAATCTCCCTATTCACAATTTCATTTTGTCATTCCCGCGAAGGCGGGAACCTCATCCATATTTATTATCCGAAAAATATCGATTCTGGAAGTTCGGAATCTCCTGTTCTCTCCTCTAGTGACTTATCATCTAATAAAATCCGATTCCTGGAAGGCCGGAATCTCCCTATCTCCCTCACCCGAATTGTCATTCCAGCGGAAGCTTGAACCTCCCTAACTATTTTTTATCCGATAACTCTCTGATTCAATGTATGCTTCAACCTCCCAATCCCTAAATAATTACACTGGTGTTTAGCCCACTTCATTTGAACAATGTCACGGATTAATCAATTGAATGAAAAGGTTATAAATGAAAAAACGGCCGGATATATAATACCTGGCCGTTTTTTCAAAATTACAATTAAAAACTTGTAGATCCTTAAAGCTGTTTCCTAGATTTCAGAGTACAATCACTGCATATCTGAAATTCGTTCTACTTTCGTAAGATAGAAGCTTTAAAGTTGATTAACCTTTATCTCATAAAATTACACTTTTTCATTATTCTTCTAAAATAAGTTTTCCACATTTTATCGAAATAAATAATACTTAAATCGTTCATTTAAAGAGACTTAGGAATATGTGCAAATTATTTGAGTGTTTTTTCAAATAACTTTAAGATCCGTTTATACTCGTCAGTCCAGCTAGAAGGTTCTGAAAATGCATGATCTTCAACAGGATAGACTGCAAGCTCCCAGTTCTCCTTTTTTAGCTCAATTAGCCTTTGTGAAAGTCGTACGATATCCTGAAAATGAACATTCACATCTACCATTCCATGTGCCATCAACAAATTACCCTTTAAACCATTTGCAAAATAGATCGGAGAACTTCTTTTATAAGCAATTTCATCATTTGCCGGTTCATTCAGGATATTTGCAGTATATCCATGATTGTAATGTGCCCAGTCAGTTACTGATCGTAGGGCGGCACCCGATTTAAATACATCCGGTTCATTGAATAAACCCATTAATGTCATGAATCCTCCATAAGAGCCGCCATAAATACCAACATTATTAGGATTTACATCATATTTATCAATAAGCAATTTAACGCCATCTACATGGTCAGACAGGTCTTTTCCACCCATATGACGGTAAATTCCGGTTCTATGATCCCGCCCATAGCCTGAACTTGCAGTATAATCGATGTCTATGACCGTATATCCCAAATCAGCAAGTAGGTTATTGAACATGAATTCCCTGAAATACTGGCTCCACCAATAATGTACATTCTGAAGGTAACCTGCACCATGGACAAATACTACTGCCGGTTTGGACGGAGCCGGATTTTTTGGTTTGTAAACTCGTGCATATACATCTGAACCATAACGGTTTTTAAAGCTGATCACCTCAGGTTCTCTCCATTTATAAGATTCGAATTCGGCACTGCTAGAGCTGGTGATCTTTTCTGCTTTTGCCCCTGCTTTATTTTCCTGAAGGTATAATTCCCATGGTTTATTTGATCTGGAATGACGGAACGCGAGCCATTTTTCATCCGGAGACAGACTGACTTCATTGCCTCCTTTCATGGAGGTGAGTTTTACAAAGCTTCCTCCCGTAACGGGGATCCGATAAAAATGAGTAATCCCCGGATGCTCAATATTGGCAGTGAAATAAAAGCTTTTCTTATCATTGGATAACTGAAGTGTCTGGACTTCATATTTTCCTGTTGTGATTTGTTTTTTATCACCGGTAATTACATTGTGAACATAAATATGAGAATAACCACTGGCTTCGCTTTGATAATAGATCGTAGTATTGTCAATCCATCCGATATTGCTTCCGCCAAAGAAACCACCTACCCCCGGGCCTCCAATCCAGGCTTCATCCCGCTGCCTGTCAAGAGGTGATAACTTGCCGTTTTGGGGATCCAGCTTCATGATCCAGCGGTCTTTATTATCTAGTGCCGAAACACTCACTACTGCCGAAGAGCCATCAGAATTCCAGAATGGGCCATTGATTGATACCTTACGGTCTTCATTTTTCTTTGTTCTTTCTTCCAGCTGTTTCGGATAATCCTTTACATAATCTGGTAGATCCTTGATTCCAGGAATATTTTTTGTAGAAATAGCATAAATCGTGTCCCTCTGTATGTCATAGAGATAACTTTCATAACCGGGTAAAGCATTACCAACTTTCGTACGACCGTTGATATCTTCAGTATATCCGCTTGTGCTGATGTAGTTTGGAACAATGGTGTTTTTATTTCCATCTGCACGTTTCATAATCCGAAAGGCGATAAATTTTTCATCCGGACTTATTCGCAAACTGTTCATAAAACTGCGCTCATCTAGGTAGAATTCTTTCGGAACTTTTGGCTCATTCGCTTTATTTTTTGCCTCCTGCTCTTTTCGGTCAGACTCCCTTTTTTTGATGATCTCAAATTCATTGATCTGATCCTGCCTAAGCCACTGATCCTGTTTTGATAATAGGTTTTCAGGCCTCTTTTTGGTACGGGTAAAATTACTTAGCTGTATCAGTTGTCCACCGTTTATGGAAATACTGTAAAGGTTATCTCCGCGCTGAAACAGCACTTTACTTTCATTTTTGTCAAACACTGGGTTAGCTTCCCGTTCAAGGGTACTGGTTAGTGCCTGTTCTTCACCGGTGCTAATGGATTTGATAAATAAGTCTCCCTTGCGCTCAAAAAGCACTTTTGTTCGGTCTTTTGTAAAAATGACTGCTCCTTTATCCAGATTTTTTGTCACTTCTTCGGATACTTTTACTGGTTTAGGCATATCTGTAGAAATCCTGTACATAGGATCTTCTTCCAGCTTTTCAGGATTCCAGTTAAAATAGATGTTTTTGCTGTTCTCATCCCACTGGATGTTAGAAGGAGATACACCCATCCATTTCGGATCCCGCATAATTTTTTCTACGCTGAGGTTTCCAAGGTTCTGAGCAAACGAGGCTAATGGTGTAATCAGAAAAAGCCAAAACAGGATTCTTTTCATCATATTTTCTTCAAATAAATTATTTACTATTTACCTCTAAATTGAATTCTGCTTTAAACCGAAGCTCTTTATTACGCTCGAGAATGTAATAAAACTTCTTTTTATCATCACTGAACTCCATGATCCAGCGGTTTGTTTTGGCTGCTGGAATTAAATTTGAGGTAAATTCATCCGCAGGAAAGTATTGTATTAATCTGTTGCTGATTTTTTGATCAGAATCCCCTCCATAGTTAGTGATGCTATCAGGGCTGCCATCTGTATGCCGATGATCATGCTTCAGACGGATTCCACCCTTCGTTTTTATGAGTACCCAAGTTCGGGTTTGGTTTTCACCAACATTAAAAGGGAGCTCCAACTTAGATTTATTACTTCCATTGACCTTGAAGCTCAATTTTTTGCCCCAAAAATCATTCGCTTTTGTAGTATCTGGCATATATATCGCCTTGCCATAATAGGTTTTTCCTTCCAGAGAGCGAATTGCATCAAAAAATTCCTTGTCTCCTTGGCCGAATAAAAACTCGCTAAACAGAAGCAGACTTGCTGTGATGAAAATTATTTTCATGCTTATTTTGTTCGACTTGCAATTCCACCTTTTTTGCTGTCGACGTTCACCTGGTATTTCTCCCCGTTCTGGATGATCCATCTGACTGTAACAGTCCCATTGCCCGGAATATTGGGCACTTTGATGTTTTCAGGATCATTCTTTTGCTCCATGGCAATGTTCAAATCACGATTGCTCACGATCATACCGGCTATTACTTTTGCACCCTTCAGACTGACCAGATCTGGAACTTCAATTTTGTACTTCAGATCCTGGCTTGAATGTGTTGGCATCAGACGCTTATTGGCAATAACAGCAGTTACTTCTTTTAAGCCGGCACCCAGATCTTTTTCTGAAATCTCTTCAACTGAAAGTTTCGGGGTATGATAAGCATGATACAATGTAAAAGCCATATTGCGATGTGCATCGCTTTCAAGCAAAAACCCCGGATGTAGGCGACCAAATGATTTCTTAAATCCACCAATCTCTATATCACCGTATTGTGGGTGTTTGAATGCTTTCCAGTTGACAAAGGCATCATTAAAGAGCAGATTACGGTCGAAAGAATATTGTTCAGATTGGGAGTTTCTGTCGGCAGGTTTATTATATAACAGAAACTGTGTCCAAAGCTCATTGGAGAAAGTATAAATACCCCTACCGCCATAAAACCAGTCCAGTTCGCCGCCAAAAACAGAGTAAAGATCTTTATACACAACCAGGTATTTATATCCCGGAATCAGTTCCTCGCCTTTTTTACCCAGGGCATCATAAACCTGAACATCCTGAGCATTGTAGGTGTTTAAATCCTCCAATGCGCCCGGGCCACGGAGTATCATACCCCCATTATTATGATACGACTGTCCGGCTGCGATGTTGGGATGTTTCATTACAAACTCAGAAATTGAACGATTTTCAGGTAATGAGAATGGATATTTATAAGCACCGCTTTGTATGTAATTTGGCTGCCAGTTCCATGCCCAGTCCCGGTTTGGATCATAAAATCCTTCTCCATCTTCATTTACATCCCCATCTCCATCATTATCAATACCCTCATAACCTAGTAGTTCATATTCGCCCTGCTGATCAACACTTACACTAATCATTCGTCTTGGATCTTCAGGATCAGGCTTTAAACGGCCATTTGGATTTTTTCTGCGCATGAAAACAATATGCCCGTCCCCATCAAGGTCATCAAAGCCATCTTCATTTATTTCTCCGTCGCGGTCATTGTCTACCGGAATCATACCAGAACGCGGGGAGTTTGCATTATTTGCCTTGTGAATAAAATTGTCTCTTGCATCAGGGTTGATGGTTGGTGCGATGTAAAAGGTTTTATCCTCCAATAAGTTCTGGATATGTTTGGTATCTGCAAAAGATTCAGCAAGATACCATGCCGTGTATAGTGCGAATTCACTCCCTTGTATTTCATTGGAATGGATGTTTCCATCAATATACATCGCAGGTTTTCTTCCCGGATCACCCTTCTTGAAATCAGAAATGGTCATCACCCACATTTCTTTTCCAAGGTGCGATTTCCCCATCGATTCAAGTTTTACCAGGTCAGGATAAGCTTTTGCAAGCTTTTTACAGATCTCAGTAATCGCGGCATAGTCATTATATCTGTTCCAGCTTACGGGTACTTTTGGGTTTGCCGGACTTCCAGAGGCTTTTAGGAATTGCTCTGGCTGTTGTGCCTGCGAAGTAATTGCCAGTACAAATAATGAAATTGTAAAAAATATTTTCTTTAAGAATGCTTTCATCTTTTTTAATTTAATTTTTCAAAACAAGTCCTGAGATTATAATGAAACTTCGACTGTTTTTGTCCCGCTCATCGGACTCCCGGTATTGATTGTCAGCTTACCTGAACCTTTGATAAGCCAGGAAATACTTTGGTTTCCCTGACCCTGAATTGCATCAATTGTTTGGTTTTTTCGGCCACTGATGAGGGTCTGATTCAAGTCCGGAATTAGTTTGACCGAGAGTTTCTTTACCCAATAGCTTCGTTCGCCTACTTTTGTGTGGGTAGCTAAATTTCCTTTATTAATAATGCTGATGGTGACTCTACTCAGGTTATTACCTAGTTTCTCTTTTTTTATGTTTATGATATCTATCGAAGGAGTATGCTTGCTTAATGCGATGATAAAGTCGCTATGCTTCTTTACTAGATCTGCAACTAGTTTAAATGGTGGATTTTTTAATACAAATGGATCAACTCCACCAAGTTCAACTACTTGTCCCGGAAAATCAGGATGTTCAATTTTTTTCCATTCTGTAAAATTGTTTGTCAGTCCCTGGCTGTCTGCCCAGCGGAGGTAATTGGCCGTCGGATCTTCAATTTTCAGCTCCTTCACTTTTTTTACTGTGTCAGCTTTTGCTTTTGGCACCCACCAGCCCGGAGTACTGAAACTATTACGGCCGTAATGGAAATAGGCCCATTGAGCAAAATCACCACCTTCGGATACATTTTTCGGAGCATCTTTAAGTCCGAGGGTTTTGTTATAAAGTTCAGAAACTAGGGTATTTGCCTTTGCATCAGCTTCAAAATAGCCTGTAATAATACGTTTTGAAACAGCCTGTTGATTAAAAGTAGCAGGTACAGAGAGGTTGTTATAAGGACCGAATGTTATAACTGAATGAATGTTAAACATCTCAAACAGGTTATCGAGTAAAGTGCGGTTTTCAATTTCTGATACCATATGCTCTCCCGATCCCGGAACAAAATTCGGATAGTCATAGCTCATGTTTTTATTAAAATGAACTCCACCCTCAGCGTCTTCATTATAATTCCCATCCTTATCGTTGTCTAAACCTTCAGAAAAAAGCAGGTATTTACCGCTTTCACCTTTGGCTGGATCGGCAAGAATCATAGAGCGGGGTTCTTCAGGATTGATGCGATATTTACCTGTTGGATCTTCTATCCTGATCCAGCTTATTTTACCATCCTTATTCAGATCATCAAACCCATCTTCATTGATTTTACCATCGCGGTCGTCATCTGTGGCTTTTGCATTTCCACTTCTCGCGTAGCGAATCTGGGCGAAGTATTGTTCTGTAGCATCCGGACTCATGTTCGGGAATACATAAAATGTATTTTTCTCAAGAATATTCCTGATACTGTCTTGGGAGGAATCTTTGAGTATTTTTTCTGCAAACCCCAAAGCCAGTTCGGTACCTAAAAGGTGTGAACCTTCAACACCCCCAACAATTGCTATGGCAGGTTTTTGTTCGATTTTACCACTACCAATGCTAAGCATCCATATATCCTTTCCGCCAATTGTTTTAGCAAGCGATTTAGCGTTTACCAGCGATGGATAGGTTTTAATAAGGGAGTTTATCCGCTCCGAAACCTGAGAATTATTACTATAATCCTGGGCATACAATTCTCCGAAAAAGAGAAAAATACCCCACAGAAAAACGGAGGTTTTGTAAATTTTATTCATGAAATTAATAGGTTAGTTTAAGCCAATGAAAATACATAAATAATTTAATTTCAGATTTTATTGAGATAATAGCTGTATCTGTTATTCACCATGCCCATAAAGCTGATTGAAAAGCAATTTAAATGTTCCATGGGTTTGCGCCCTAAATGTAATTTCGGGGCCAAAAGCATAGAATTTACCTTTACCTACCTGCGCTTCGAATGCGGTAATTCCATCTCTTAAATAGGCTTGTCCCCATGCCCAGCCGCTTCGTAGAGATTTTGGATTTGAAAACCATAAAATTGGTTTAATGTCCCCTCTGGCAATTGCTTCAGTAGATATTTTAAAAACCGGACTTCTATCAAAATAGATATCTGATTTTACAGGCATACCCCAGGCTGCAGGAGTTTTATTATCAGTATCAGCACTCAGAATACTTCCTGGAATGTAGTATTTTTCGGCAGGCAGGCTTCGTTCTAAACTGTTTGCACCCAGTTCTACCATCGCATTCCTTACCGGTAGATTCAGGTGATAGGCAAGATTCGTACTACTACCCATGCTTACAATTTTTCCTCCCTGTTCTATGAATTTTTTTAATTCAGGAATTGATTTGTCCTCATTAATTCTACCCAATTGTCCTCTGAATTCTGATGGAATGGTCTCAGGATCGGGGCCGGTATTTGAAGAACTCCCCCTTGCTGCTCTTCCCGATAGTGCTGGAATTGCTCCGGGAA
>JAURKO010000169.1 GCA_030831705.1 Daejeonella sp.
AAAGACATCCCTCCTTATAGCACGCTTATTTTTGAAGTTGAATTGGTAAAGATCGGAAAGTAGCTTTTTCAATTGATAGTTGAGACCCGATAGCTATCGGGTTGAGAATTCTAAGATAGTAGTTCATTATCTTGATTCCTGGTTCTTGGTTCCTGGTTCAAAAAACTGTTGCCTGTTATCTGTTATCAGTTATCTGGAGGAACGTGAACGTTAGAAAATCAAACTAGTTTGTCGTCAGATCAATTGTGTTTTAATCAATAAATCTCAACTGAACCTGAATTAAATCTCAATACTCAATACTTCAAATAGTACTCAAAGAACGAATAAGCAACCTCATTCGATTCAGGATTCGGGGTATGCTCGGGTCTGTTTGTCATTGCAACACGATTCTTGTAGCCTAATAAATCATTTACAGCAACAGAATGATTCAATGGAATCCAGCGATTGACAGGATCTTCAGAACCTCCTGAAACCAGAAATGGACGTGGAGCCATCAGCACATGCAATTCATGCAAGTTATAGCCTTTTGAAACTAGCTGTGGATATAAGCCTTTCGCGGGATTATCATTAGTGATCAAACCTCTTTTTCGCCAGGGCTGAGGATGATATCCAAGATACCAGGGCTCCCAGTAATTGATGGATTCTCGAGAATCTTCAAAAACAATACCTGGATCTGACCATACTGCACAGGCAAATTTCTCATATAAACTGGATGCGAACATTGCCCATTTACCGCCGTAAGAATGACCCATAATACCAATGCGCTTAGAATCAACATTCTGAACCTTTGCCAAAACATTCCAGGCGTTAGCAGCAGCGTAAGCGAGCATCGATAATGGTTGAACACTTGCATTTTGGATTCCAGGGTAATAAATCGAGTAAGTTTTAGAATTGGTATTTTCTGTTGTACCTAAAGAAAGCGTCACAAATCCTCTTTTACAAAGCTGATAAGCAAAATCGCGATCAGGAAGCTCCGGTTTTCCTAAGCCTGCAGCAGTTTCGGGCTCATAATAAACGGTAATAACTGCAGGCATTTTACCTTTCCCATCCGGAACCAATAGGTAGCCATGTGTTTTCTGACCAGGAACCCAGTTAAAGCGCACCTGATATTGAGTAAAGCCATCCTTTTTGATTGAATCCAGATATTCCAGCTTTTGATTTGTAATAAGTGCAGGCCATTTACCCATCAAGCCATTCCAGCGATCGAGAATCTCTGTACGTCTTTTGATCCAGTCTGAAGGATTTTTAACCTCCCTGCCGTCATAAAACTTTAAAGGAGAACGATATGGCCCATATTTTGCTTTAAACTGTTCGGGGCTGGCGAAAAATGGTGCAATTTTCTGCCACGTTGATTCCTTATTTACAGTCTGTGAAACTCCATTTTCATCAAACAGAGAAAGAAAAAACAAAATTAAAGCAATGCGGATGAATAAAGTCTTCATCTTCTATTTTAGATATTTTTCAAACCAATCCAGCATTTCAATCTTCATATCATCAGTAAAAACATGGCCTGTATTAGGATATATTATACTTTTGAACTTATCTTTCTCCTCATAAAGAGAATATACCGTATCTAATTTCTTCTCCAAGGTTTTCATTCCGCTAAGTGGTGAGCCGGCATCACTGTCACCAGTTAGTGCAAGAAAGGGTCTTGGCGCGATCAGACCCATTACTGCTTCAGTATCAAAGTGTTGTAACATCCCCGGAACAAAGTAATAGATACCATGGGCTTTCAGTTCTCTCTGTTCAATAAGTTCCTTGTATCTGGTAAAACAGGCTATACCGACAACAACCTTTACACGTTCATCTAATGCTGCCAGCCACCAGGCTCTGGTACTTCCCATACTCATTCCTTCTACACCAATTTTATCTGAATCAATTTCAGGGCGGGTCTTGAGATAATCTAATGCGATCTGTTCATCACGAATTTGCATGCCCCATAATGAGCGGCCAAACCATAAGTTGATCTTAAAGGTTGAGGTTTCCTGATCAGGTCCTTTTGATTGAGTCTCGGGTGTACCAGCAGGACCTGTTCCGCGGCGCTCCCCATTAAAATAACTGTCAATTGCCATTACAGCATACCCTTTTGAAATCAGCAAAGCCATCACATCCTGTGCAGTACCTGAATTCGATCCGAAAACATTGTCTTTACTGCTCCCATGTCCGTGCATTCCCAAAACTACAGGCACCTTGCCCTTAACATTGGTTGGGATAGCCAGATATCCAGGAATGAAACCATCTACTTCATTGTCTATCAAAAACTTTTCGAGAATATATCCATTCATCTGTTTTCTGAAAACAGTTTTAACCTTCAGGCTTTTTGGACGGGCAGGAATATCTCCCAATAATCGCTGAAGCGTAGCTGCCACCTGTACCCTGTCATTTTTCCAGGCAGGCAATGCAGAAGGAAACTGAAAATCAGGATAAGTCCATTTTTGATAATACTCAGGAACACCTTCCCAGGCAGTTTGCTCCTTCCAGAGGGTTTCCTGGGCAGTTAAAGGAGTAAATAGTCCTGACAAAGCTGCTAAAAACAAGGTAAAACAAATTCTATTTGATTTCATTTTATTTTCAGTTTAGATTGATGTGAATAATTACAAAATCTTCAATATGTTCTTAAGCTTCTGCAGCCTCTGCTATCAGCTTTGCAGAAAGATCCTTTCCGAGAAATTTATCAATGATTTTATGTACCCCATATAACAAAGGAGTCATTAGAACTGCTACTGTAAATTTATAAGTATAGTTTACCAATCCTATTGCTGCAACCATTTGCCAACTCCAGCTGTATTGAGGATTAAGATAAAATGCGATAAAAATAACAACAAAACTATCAACCAATTGTGATACAAGGGTAGATCCTGTAGCTCTTAGCCAAAGAAACCGCTCACCGGTAAGCTTTTTGATCCGATGAAAAAGGACGACATCTGCCATTTGTCCGATCAGGAATGCAATAATTGAACCTGCGATGATCCACATCCCCTGTCCGAAAATCCCATTAAATGCAGCATCCATATTTACTGGAACACCATCTATAGTTTGATTGATCCAGAAATCAGATGGAACTAAATCCATAGCAAAACCGACCACCAAAAAAGCATAAGTGATCATTATTGAGGCCAAAATGGATAAAAAACGAACCTGCTTGACTCCAAAATATTCATTGATGATATCTGTCATAATAAATATGAGCGGCCAGGTTACTACACCAGCAGACATGTTGAATGAAAGATCAGGTACACCGAACATATTAATGTCGAATTTTTGAATACCCAAGGAACCTTCAACTGTAAATATTTTAACTCCGATAAACTCTGCAAGAATAGCATTTGCTATTAAAAAGGAACCCAGAACAAGAAAAAGACGACTTTCTTTAGTTTTATAAGTCATTTGTTTAACATCTATTAACGGTTCAAAATAATAATTTAATCCGGATATTAATCGAACATTTTAAATCAGGATAGCAGAATTTGTTATTTTAGCTTCATTATGCAAATACAATCCAAATTGCCTGATGTTGGCACAACAATTTTCACGGTTATGTCACAGCTTGCGGTTCAGCACCAGGCTATTAATTTATCGCAGGGTTTTCCGGATTATGAATGTTCTACAGAACTCATGAGACTAGTAGATCATTACATGAGATCAGGTTACAACCAATATGCGCCAATGGCCGGACTTTTATCGCTAAGGGAACGAATTGCAGAAAAACAAGAAAAACTTCACAATGTTGTTTACAATCCTAATACTGAAATAACAATCACCGCTGGAGGAACACAGGCACTATTTGCTTCAATAGCGTGCGTAATCAGGCCCGATGATGAGGTAATTATATTTGAACCTGCTTATGATGCCTATGGCCCTACTGTAACCCTGTTTGGAGGCCGTATCCGTTCGGTTGAACTTAGTGCTCCAAACTATGCGATCGACTGGTTAGAGGTTGGGAAACTGATCAATGATAAAACTCGAATGATCATTCTAAACTATCCCAACAATCCTACCGGAAGAACCCTGGATGAGAATGATATAAAATGCTTAATTAATTTAACTAAAGACACCAATATCCTCATACTTAGTGACGAAGTTTATGAGCACCTTATATACGACGGGAAACAGCATCTGAGCATATCCCGCTATCCTGAATTAATGGAAAGAAGCTTTATTACCGCATCATTTGGAAAACTTTTGCATGCAACTGGATGGAAGGTTGGTTACTGCCTTGCACCGGAATGGTTAATGAAGGAATTTCGAAAAATTCATCAGTTTGAAGTATTTAGTGTAAACTCTTTTGTGCAGTATGCGATATCAGATTTTTTAAAGAATGATCGCAATTACCTGGAAATCAGTGATTTTTTTCAAGTTAAAAAAGATTTTTTTTGTAACTTGATGAAAGAAACACGTTTCGACCTTTTAACTTGTAATGGTTCTTATTTCCAATCTGTACAATATAGTAGGATCAGCAACGAAAAAGATACTGATTTGGCAATAAGGTTAATAAAGGAATTCGGAGTTGCAGGAATACCGGTCTCTGCATTTTATTCAAAAGGTACAGACTATCATGTACTTCGATTTTGTTTCGCGAAAAAGAAAGAAACACTTGAAAAAGCCGTTGAATATTTAATTAAAGTTTAACAGTCACCAGCATTATTTATTAAAAATTTATAAAAAAAATTATACCCTCTTAATTTATCCGTTTTTTAGATTTATGCACAAGATGCTTCAAAATCTAATTTAAAGACCTAAGCAAATATTAATATTATAAACAAATATGTATGGGCTATTAAAAAATGATTGATCTCAAGAGTTTAGTTCATATTTAAAAATCCAGTCTTGTATTATCTCAGATTTCAACCAGCTTTTAAGCTTTTATACCACTTTTTGTTCACAATTAAAAAATTGGACAATACCGAGATCTGCTCAGACCAGACTTTTAACCAAAATAACTGATATTTACATAGTTACTAGTCAAATTACAGTAGCTGTTGGTATTTAACCTTGAGCAGATTATACATTTTTGAATATAATTAATATCAATTTGAGACGTACCTTTAATTAGGTAAGAGTTTTAAGAATTTTAGCATGTTGCACTACTAAACAATTATTTATATTTATATAAATTCCTAAAAGAAAGTTTAAAAGCATTTTTTTATCACGGAGGATAACATTGGATGAGCCTACTAAAAATAACCACCTTTCAGACTTACCTATTTTGGGAAAACATTGATAAAAACCTTGAGTATCTCACTTTAAGACTTACTTCAATTCGTGAGGCTACCGATCTTATCGTTCTTCCTGAAATGTTTAGTACGGGTTTTTCTATGAACCCAGACAAATTTGCTGAAAAGATGGACGGCAAATCCATGAAATGGATGCATGAACAGGCAAAAAAATATAAGTGTGTAGTTACCGGAAGTCTCATCATAAAAGAAAAAAATAATATTTATAACCGGCTGATTTGGATGCGCCCCAACGGAACCTATGAGTATTATGACAAAAGGCATCTGTTTGGCCTAGGTGAAGAGGATCAGCATTATAAGGCAGGAACTAAAAAGCTTTTCGTAGAACTTAAAGGCTGGAAAATTTGTCCGGTAATCTGTTATGACCTCCGTTTTCCTGTTTGGCTTAGAAATACAAATCAGGAATATGACATGTTATTGATCGTTGCCAACTGGCCCGAACGTCGTTCATTACACTGGCGCTCACTTATCCCAGCAAGGGCTATAGAAAACCAGGCTTTTGTAGTTGGTGTAAATCGGGTTGGGCATGACGGCAATGAAGTGTATCATTCAGGCGATTCGATGTGCATTGATCCAAATGGGAAAGTAATTTATTATAAACCCAATGATGAAGATTTATACACTTTTTCAATCAATAAAGATGTGGTAACAGAAGCCCGTGCCTCTCTTCCATTTCTAAAAGATGGCGATTCATTTACACTAACGGATCAATAAATCAGAGGTGTGAATTGTAAAATCATTTTGCAAAATTACCCCCATTTAATGCTCATTTAACAAGCTATTCCTGCAATCTTCAAGCTTCAATTTTTCAGAAACGGAGAGTTCAGGTAGTTGCAGTTGCATTGATTTAAACGTATCAATAATGATCTTACTAATGGCAATTCTAGTAAACCATTTTTTATCCGCAGGTATAACATACCAGGGCGCATGCGCTTCCGATGTGGCATTAATTGCTTCCTCATAGACCTTCATATACTGATCCCACTTTTGACGCTCAACAATATCTGCCGATGAAAATTTCCAATTCTTTGATGGATCATCAATCCTTTCAAGAAAACGCTTTTTTTGTTCCTTTTTGGAAACATTTAAAAAGAATTTCAAAATAACGATACCATTTTGGGAAATATGTCTTTCAAAATTCCGGATGCTTTCATATCTGCTTTTCCAGAATGAAGCATTAATATTTTCCAGATTTTCTATTCCAGCAATTCCTTCATTTAAAACATATTCCGGATGAACCCTACAAATCAATACACTCTCATAATGAGAACGGTTATGGATACCTACCCTGCCCTTTTCGGGCAAAGCTTTATAATGTCGCCAGATAAAATCATGATCAAGCTCTTCAGCACTCGGTTGTTTAAAGCTGTAAACCTGGCAGCCCTGAGGATTTAATCCACTCATAGTATATTTTATGGCGCTGTCTTTTCCAGCTGCATCCATTGCCTGAAAAATAATAAGCAATGAGTGTTTGTTCTGAGCATACATCTGTTCCTGTAATTTACTCATTTCAACACTTAGCTCATTTAGTAATTTAGCTGCTTTAGCATTAGTGAACTTACCAGAGAATTCAGGATCATGATCTTGAACACTAAAATGTGTTTTCGGACCAATTTTGAATTTTTTAATTAAATCATCCATGAAAAAAAATTAAATATTTATTGATTTTAGTACCTCAATTGGAATTTGTTTCAGGTAATTCAAAAATCTAAGAAATTTACACCATATTAATCATGATTTCCTCATATTTACCCTATGTTCAGAAGAATTAAAAACAAGCCATTTCGTTATTTCTCGATAGTTTTATATTTTATCATAGTATTTTTCTGTGCCCTTGAGCTCAATTTTTTATGGCTTTTTGGCTATTCACCGTCAATAAAAGATATTAAAACTCCCAACATAAACATAATCTCAGAACTATACACTTCAGACGGTAAACTGATAGGGAAATATTTTAAAGAAAACCGAACCCCAGTAGAATATGACAGTATCTCCCCTGCAGTGATTGATGCTTTGGTTGCAACCGAAGATATAAGATTCTATGAACATAGCGGCATAGATTTACGTTCTTTAATATCAAGTACTATTTCTACAGCAACAGGCGATCGCCGTGGCGCCAGTACTATTACGCAACAACTTGCCAAAAATCTATACAGCACCCGGAACAGAAAATCCCAGGGACTGGTTAAATACATTCCGGTTGCGCGGACCGTAATTTTTAAGTTGAAAGAATGGCTCACTGCCACTAAACTTGAAAAATACTATTCTAAAAAGGAGATACTCACTCTTTACCTCAACACCGTTCCATTTGGAAACAACACGTTTGGTATTAAAACTGCATCCAAACGTTATTTCAATAAGGGTACAAACAAGCTTCAGGTTGAAGAAGCTGCCCTCCTCGTCGGAATGCTGAAAGCAACTACTACCTATAATCCCATCCGGAATCCTGAAAAGGCACTTGAACGAAGAAATACAGTCCTTAGTCAGATGCAGAAATACGACTATCTGAATGATAAAGAATTTAAAAAATACAGTCAACGACCTCTTAAACTAAACCCCGGTACGATGGATGAAGGTAGTGATGGTGGATCATATTTGAGATCTGCTGTGTCAAGATACCTCGAGAAATGGTGTGAGGATAATGACTATGATTTGTATGGCAACGGTTTGAAAATTTATACCACAATCGACTCCCGATTGCAGCGGTATGCAGAAGAGGCTGTAAACAGTCAGATGAAGCTATTACAAAGAAGATTCGAAAATGTTTGGGGTAATGAAAATCCATGGCGCACCTCCGATGGAAAGGAAATTCTTGACTTTCCAGACAAGGCAGCTCAAAGACTACCCTACTATGACTTTCTGAAGAAAAAATTCAATAATAATTCAGATTCAATAAATTTCTATTTAAACAAACCGAAGAAAATGAAAGTGTTTCATTGGGATGGCGAGAAAGAAGTAAAATTTTCAACAATAGATTCGATTAAATATTATGCTAAAATCTTAAACACCGGGATGATGACATTGGATCCTTTCAATGGACACATAAAAGTTTGGGTTGGCGGAATAAATAATAAGTACTTCAAATATGATCATGTAAATCAGGCAAAAAGACAGGCAGGTTCAACATTCAAACCTTTTGCTTATCTGGCTGCACTTGAAACGGGCATGAATCCTTGTGATACATTAATTGATCAGGCGGTACGAGTTCCGTATATCTTGAAAGGGAAAACAGAATACTGGGAACCCAAGAATTCAAATTACAGTTTTTCAGGCAGAGTGATGTCATTGCGCTGGGCAATGGGCAAATCTGTGAATTCAATAACCGCTCAAATTACTGAAAAAGTGGGGGCACAAAATGTTGTAAAATATGCAAAAGCCTGCGGCATTGAAAGTGACCTCAAAGCCGTTCCATCCGTTAGTTTAGGTCCGAATGATGTCAGTGTTTTTGAAATGGTAAAAGCTTATGGAACCTTTTTAAACAAGGGCATAAGAACTGAACCCATTTTGGTTGAAAAAATTACAGATTCTGAAGGAAATTTGATAGAAGATTTCAAAGCTGAACAAAAAAGAACCTTAAGCGAAGAAATTGCCTACCTGATGATTTATATGCTTAGAGGCGGCATGGAAGAGCCTGAAGGGACTTCACAGGCACTATGGGAATGGGACCTTTGGAAAAACAATAACCAGATTGGCGGTAAAACCGGAACATCTTCAGATTATGTGGATGGCTGGTATATGGGAGTTACAAAAGATTTGGTAACCGGAGTATGGGTTGGTTGTGATGAGCGAAGCGTGCACTTTAAAACGTCTCAAACCGGAGAAGGTTCGAGAACAGCCCTGCCAATTTTTGGTAAATTCATGGAAAAAGTATACAAGGATGCTTCATTAGGGATAAAACCAGGACCATTTCCTAAACCTGGAGTAAAAATCACAAGGAAATACCTTTGTGAGACCGTTTACAGCAAGCCCGATACTACAGCAATTGATTCAGCATTCATCGACTCTTTGTACATTCCATTTGAATCCACTGACTCAGCAGAAATACCGGCTTTACCAATCAGGAGCAACTAAGTCCGAAAACTCAAGAAACAAAAACAATCAACCTCAAGAAAACAAGCAGCCTTAGAGTCGTAAATTAAAAACTCCAATTTAGACTCAAAAAGCACGTAAAGATTCAGGGAAGAACGAAGAAAAAATAAGGAGAAACAAACTAATTGAATCATGATTTTATGACTTTATAATTAAATCTCTGGAAATCAAAATCATTAATTTTACGTAATTTAGAAAAAGTACATTTCATTATAAAGTATGAGAGAACGTAGTATTTGCAGAAAAATGCCATCATTTTGGCTGATTATGATCTTATTTACGGCTGTTTTTTTTAGTGCCAGCACAGAAACAAATGCGCAATATTTCGGGCAAAATAGAGTAAGATATAAGAATCTAAAGTTTAAAGTTTACGAAACCCCACACTTTGACCTTTACTATTATTTGAAAAATGATAGTTTGGTTCAGCGTTTTGCAAAAGAAGCGGAAGTTTGGTATGAACTGCATCAACAAGTTTTCAGAGATACCTTTTTGAAAAAGAACCCATTTATTCTCTATTCAAATCATCCTGATTTTCAGCAAACAACAGCACTAATGGGTGAAGTTGGTGTTGGAACAGGTGGTGTTACGGAAGGAATGAAGAACAGGGTAATCATGCCGATTTCTCAACTAAATCATCAGACCAGACACGTTCTCGGGCACGAGCTTGTGCATGCTTTTCAATATCACTCTTTGATAGAAGGCGATTCAACCAACCTCGAAAATATAGGTAATTTGCCTCTCTGGATGGTTGAAGGTATGGCAGAATACCTTTCCATTGGAAAGCAAGATGCCTATACCTCTATGTGGATGCGGGATGCCTATCTCAATAAAGATATCCCTTCCCTAAGAGATCTGACTACTACAAATAAATACTTTCCGTATCGTTACGGACAGGCCTTCTGGTCGTACATTGGATCTACGTACGGTGATACGGTTATTGTTCCACTATTCAAAGAAACCGCGAAATATGGCTATGAAATGGCTATTCGCAGAACGTTTGGATATGATGAAAGAACCTTATCCAGTCTTTGGAAAACAAGCGTTGAAAACACTTACAGACCATTTTTAAAGGATACTGCCCAAACACCCATCGGAAAAAAGATTATTGATGATAAGAATGGTGGCGCAACTTACAACCTGGCCCCAGCAATATCGCCTAATGGCAATTATGTTGCATTCCTATCAGAGCGAGACCTGCTTAGTATTGATCTCTTTCTCGCAGATGCCCGAACCGGAAAAATTCTTAAAAAATTATCAAGTAAGGCAAAAAGTGGACATATTGACGAATACAATTTTATAGAATCTGCAGGAGCATGGTCGCCTGACAGTAAAAAGTTTGCATTCAGCGCATTCAGTGGAGGGGTAACCAAACTTTTAGTAATTGATATAGCCAGTGGGAAAGTAATTTCAACGGAGGGAATGGGCAGTGTAGAAGAGTTTAGTAATATTACATGGTCGCCAAATGGAGATGATGTTGCCTTTACCGGACTTAAAGAAGGACAAAATGATCTCTATCAATTTAATCTGCGCACAAAATTGCTGACTCAATTAACCAATGATAAATATTCTGATTATCATCCAAGTTATTCAAGAGACGGACGATCAATTGTATTTAGTACAGACAGAACAACATACGACAAATCAGCAATTGGAGTAGAAATAACCATGGGTATGTCCGTTTTAGATATTGCAACTAAATCCGTAAAAAATCTAGAAGTTTTTGATGGGGCAAATAACCTGAATCCTCAATTTTCAGGAGATGACAAGAGTATTTATTTTCTATCAAACAGAGATGGATTTAGAAATTTATACCGCTACTCATTAAAGGGGCAGAGTGTTGAGCAATTAACTGACTATTTTACAGGTATTAGTGGGATCACCGAATACTCCCCTGCGCTAAGTGTTTCTAATAATGATGATATTTTATATTCCTATTACAGAGCGCAGAAATACACTATTTACAATGCAAGATCTTCCGAATTCAAACCTAAAAAAATCGGTGTTCAGGAATTAAATTTTGATGCAGCTAATTTACCACCAGCAAGATCTGTTGGTGTAAATATTATCAATGCAAACCTCAATAATTTCGAACGTTTCGAAAGAATACCCAAAGATTCAATTCGCACCATTGCCTTTCAACCTAAATTTAAACTTGATTATCTTTCAAGTAACGGAGTTGGTGCTTCTGTAGGTAGGTTTGGAACCGGACTAGCAAGTGGTGTTCAGGGAGTTTTTAGTGATATTCTAGGGAGAAATCAGATTTTTGCAACTGCCTCAGTCAATGGTGAGATCTATGATTTTGGTGGTCAGGTTGCATATGTGAATCAGCAAAGTAGAATAAATTGGGGGGTTGTAGGTTCTCATATTCCATTTGTTTCCGGACAAGTATCTGCTACTATTGAAAACATTGCTGGAGTAGGTCAAACTTACATAGAGAATTTTGACATGATCAGAACTTTTGAAGATCAAATTTCTGCTTTTGCATCGTATCCATTTTCTAGAAACCATCGCTTTGAAACAGGAAGTGGTATTTCAAGATATAGCTACAGAATAGACCGCTTTAGTAGCTATTACAGCAATAGTTCTGGTTTCCCGATCGGCTCAGACCGAAGAAAGCTTTCACGGGAAGAAGCCTCGGCATTTTATGGAGATTTTTTCACACCATTTACAACTATTCAATTAAACGCAGCCTTTGTTGGAGATAATTCCTTTTCCGGAATTACAAGTCCGCTCTCAGGTTTCCGTTACAGGGTAGGTATTGAAAATTATCGGGGCGACTTTAATCTCAATGCAATTACGGCAGATGCCAGAAGATACATCAGAGTGAAACCCATAACAATCGCAGGTAGAATTTATACCTATACCCGTATGGGGCAGGATGAAAACCGACTTTTTCAAATGTTTGCCGGTAATGGGTTCTTCATCCGTGGTTATGATGCGAACTCATTCTATAGAAACGGAGCAAGTGCTAATACCGGACAGGGTGAATTTGATATTAATCAATTGGTTGGTTCAAGAATTGCTGTAGCTAATTTTGAATTGCGTCTTCCGTTTACAGGTCCTGAAAAACTTGCTGCAATTGAATCCAAATTTCTTTTTTCAGATCTAAACCTATTCTTTGATATGGGCCTAGCCTATGACAATGATTCTAAAGTGGCCTTCCGTTCAGCTCCACGGACAATAAACGGCGTAATGGAGCGCATTCCAGCAACTAGCGTCGGGGTCTCTCTGAGAGTCAATGTGTTTGGGTATTTTATTTTAGAGCCATACTATGCGATTCCTTTCCAACGAAAAGATGTTGGTACAGGACTTTTCGGTTTAGTCTTCGCTCCGGGATGGTAATTAAAGAAAGCGGCTCTATGAGCGGCTTTCTTTAATAAAGTAAAACTCTTACCTATGTAATTTCGTAGATATTCTGACCCTAAAATTGAATTCCAAATCTTTAAAAAGATATAGCTCCATTAAACTAACATCAACAAATGAAATCCATAGTCAATATAATATTAATCGTACTTTGTGCTTCATACTCAAGTTGCGGACAAACAAATACTAATAAAAAGGCAAATGCAACTAAAAGCTTGTCCTTCCCTATCCAGAAATCTGAAGCTGAATGGAGAAAAGTACTTAGCCCAATTGCTTTCGATGTAATGGTAAAAAGAGGAACTGAACCCCCATTCAGAAACCCCTACAATGACAATCACGAGAAAGGCATCTATGTTAGTGCGGCAACCGGTGAACCACTTTTCAGCTCGGATGATAAATTCGAATCAGGAAGCGGCTGGCCAAGCTTCACAAAGGCCATTAAAGCAGGTGTCATAACAATTGTGACAGATAACAGCCATGGCATGATCCGTGATGAAGTAATCGAAACCAAAACAGGTCTGCACCTAGGACATGTATTTGATGATGGACCTAGAGACAAAGGCGGTAAACGCTATTGCATGAACTCAGCAGCATTAAAATTCATTAAAAAATAATCAGGAAAGGTTTCTGACATTGGTATTCATTGTTTGTATACCAGTGATCATAATCTGCTCAAAATCTAACCCTATGCTCAGATCAATCCAATCCGGATTAACAGATCTGATGGTTCTGTCCTTTTGTATGCGTGTAAATTTACTGATGATTTTAAACCTCTCCATTGCGAGGGTTTCAGAACTTAATTCTTCAAAATAAACAAGTCTGGTTAATTGTTGTCCGGAGTCGAAAAATAAATTTGGCATCTGCCTGTAGAAACTCATGGTTTTCATCAGGTCAGAACTCATCCCAACGTGGATACTACTACGGTTACGGTCTGTAACTAAATAAACAAATTTTCTGGTCTTCATGGCTGTTTTAATTAGGATCGGCATATATTAAAATTTAAATTTTTAGTTCTGAAAATAATTACTAATTTTATGAGCATAAATTTACTAACTTTTTTAGTATTTCCAAATTTATTTTAAAATGTCAAACATTTCTTCAAATCTCAAGTACCTACGCAAGAAAAAGGGACTTACTCAACAGCAATTTGCTGACACTCTGGAAATCAAACGATCCCTTGTAGGAGCTTACGAAGAGGATCGGGCAGAACCTAAATATGAATTACTGAAAAAGTTCGCCGAATACTACGAGCTTTCAATGGATGAACTGATCAATGATCGTATTGATGACCGTTGGAAACCTAAACCTAAAGGAGATCCGGCGAATATCAGAGTACTAAGTATTTCTGTGGATAGTCAGGACAGGGAGAATATTGAGCTGGTACCAATAAAGGCAAGTGCAGGCTATTTAAATGGATATGGAGATCCGGAATATATCAGTGAACTACCAAAATTCCATTTGCCCATGTTCCGTCAAGGAACTTACCGTGCATTTGAAATCAAGGGCGACTCTATGCTCCCTCTTCAATCGGGAACTATCGTTGTTGGCGAGTATCTCAGTAACTGGAATGATGTAAAACCTGGAGATACCTATGTGGTTATAAGCAAAAGTGACGGCATAGTCTACAAAAGAATTGGAAACAGGGTAAAGGAAAATAAAACAATCAAACTGATATCAGATAATCCAGTTTACGAGCCCTATTCTATTGATTCGGAAGAATTACTGGAAATATGGAAAGCGAAAGCCTACATCAGTACAAACTTCCCTGAACCGGCACCTGAACCAACACTTGAAACCTTAACCAATATGGTCTCACAAATGCAGAAATCAATTTCAAACTTGGACAAAAACCGTAATTAACCTCAACATACTGTTTAATAACCACATACCTGCCTGCCGGCAGGCAGGGAAGCATAGTAATTTCATAGTAGTTAGCTATTTTTTAGATACAGATAGCGTTTTACAGAATCACTTCAATCTATATGAGGCTTTAAACTATGTTTCCTTTAAAGTCTAAAACAAGTCAAACTATGTGGTTAACTATTGGTTTTAAAATAGTCATACACAACTTTCACATTAATTAACAAATTTTAACAGTTACATTTTAAACTATCTTTCAATAAAATCATCTATCTGATTAAATAAACACTTACAGATATGAATCCATTGTGATTTTACCCATAACCCGAATGGGAAATGATTATCAAATCACAATAGCTTCATCTCCATTAAAAAACAAAAAAATAAGAAGATGAAAAAGTTATTGATTAGTACAATTTTGTTTTCCGGACTCATTACTGCCGGATTTGCACAAGATACTACAGTAGGAAAAAGACCTACGGGACGTGGCCAATACGGACAGCGCTCGGTCCAGGAAATAAAATCACCTGAAGAACGTGCGAAAATGAGTACCGACGCTCTTGAAAAAAAGCTAAATCTTAGCAAGGAACAGAAAGAGGAAGTTTATGCCTTAAATCTTGAACGTGCCGAAAAAATAGAAAAACTCCGTAAATCTGAGATGGAAATAAGAAAATCCCAGATGGAAAAGCGCAAAGAGATTATGAGTGAATCTCAAAAGAAGATGAATAAGATTCTAACTCAAGAGCAACAAAAAATAATGGAAGATATGAAACAAAAAGCTAAAGAGAGAATGAAACAAAGGTCTGAACACAGACCTGGGATGAGGAAGGGTTAAATTTGTCAGAATCGTTTTTCCAAAATGCACTTGTAATGATACCACTTAGATTCCGGCGAGGGCCGGAATCTCCTTTTCCTTCCTCCCATACGCTTGTCATTCTCGCGAAGGCGAGAAACTCCTTAGGTTAATGATTTATAAAAGTACTTCAAGCTGTTTTTCGATCCTAATTGGAAATTATGATGGGTATTTTTACTTACCACCCTGGGCGGTCAAAAATTTATAGGTACAATACCAGGGAATCCCGTCCGCCTTGGACGGGATTATGTAATAAAGCGACGCATGCGACTGCCATCGGGGTCGAAACAGAGTTTTATAATGTTTTTATAAACATACGACCACCTTCGGGGTCGATTTTATTGGATGACAAATATGGTCTTGGGGGTTCCAGCTTTCGCTGGAATGACAAGGGTTATTGGGAAGGAAGAGGAGGTTCCAGCCTTCGCTGAATCCGACAGCTATCAGATGGCAATCTCTGGGGGTGGTGTAAGAGAAGATTCCGGCTTTCGCCGGAATCGAACTAAATGAGAACAAAACCAAGCCCATTTAAAACAATCACCTCTGTTTCCAAGAAGGCTGGAACCTCTTCAAGCTCAAGAAATTGCTTTGAAGCTGATCTCAGATACAAGTATTTTTAAATAAAAGCGGCACAATTCAGGCCGCTTTTATTATTTTTGAGAAAAAAAGTGAAGGAAATAAATACTTTCATTTCAGATAGTCTTCAAAAAAGGATCAGCGATAATTCATACCGGACTTTAAAGCCGGAGAATTCTTTGGTCGACTTTTGTTCAAACGATTATCTGGGATTTTCCAGATCTGATGAACTAAAAATCCTGTTTCAAACAGAGTTAAAGAACTATCCTGAATATCATTTGGGCTCTGGGGGTTCAAGATTACTAGCCGGTAATCACAGTTTTACCGAAAACCTTGAACATCAGATTGCCATTTTCCACGATTCAGAAAGTGCATTAATTTATAATTCAGGTTTTGATGCTAACATTGGTTTGTTTTCAAGCCTTCCACAGCGTGGAGATACCATTATTTCAGATGAATTTATACATGCTTCAATAATCGATGGTATCCGTTTAAGCCATGCAAACCGATTCGTCTTCAGGCATAACGACCTCATCAATCTGGAGCAGAAGTTAAAACTTGCAAAAGGCAAAATATTTATCGTTGTAGAAAGCGTCTATTCTATGGATGGAGATGAAGCGCCATTGCAGGAAATAATAAGCTTGGCTGATAAATATAACGCTGCTGTAATCGTAGATGAAGCTCATGCTGTGGGAATCTTTGGAGCTTCGGGAAAGGGTCTAGTTTATGATCTGGGCCTTAGTAATAAGGTATTCGCCAGAATTATAACATTTGGTAAAGCTTTGGGTACACATGGTGCAGCCATCTTGGGTAGCAGTCAACTCAAGGCTTATCTGATTAATTTTTCCAGGTCATTGATCTATACAACAGCAGCACCATTCTTAAATCATCTGGCAATAAAATGCGCATATACCTATCTAAAAAGTAAGGATCATCAATCAGAGATTCGTGAACGGATTGATTCTTTCACAAAAAATATCAGTCTAGACGTTAAACTTCTAAAAAGCCGATCAGCGATTCAAATTATTGTTATACCGGGTAACGAGAAGGCACGAGAAGCTGCCCAGCGCATACAAAAAGGTGGATTTGATAGCAGAGCTATACTGAGTCCGAGTGTTGCCAAAGGATCTGAACGCCTACGAATTTGCCTTCACAACCATAATTCAATAGATGAAATTAAAAATCTTTGTGAACTTTTAAACCGAATAGTATGATCAAACGTCCGATTTTCATCACCGGCATAGGAACCGGAATTGGTAAAACAATTGTTTCTGCGGTTATGGTAGAAAAATTGAAAGCCGATTACTGGAAACCAATCCAATCAGGCGACCTTGAAAACAGCGATACAGCCCATGTCAGAAGTCTGGTCTCAAACAAAACAACAATATTCCACCCTGAGGCCTATCGCCTTACACAGCCCTTCTCTCCTCATAAATCGGCCGCAATAGACGGAATACAAATCGATCCGGAACAGATTATACTTCCAGAAACTAATAATCAACTAATCATTGAAGGTGCTGGTGGATTAATGGTACCACTTAATGAGGATTTTTTAATTATTGACCTGATAAAAAAACTGGATGCTGAAGTAATACTAGTATCAAAAAATTATTTGGGAAGTATTAATCACACACTTTTATCTGTTGAGATTCTGAAAATGAGAAAAATTAAAATCAATAAAATTGTATTTTGTGGAGATCAGGACCTGAGCTCTGAGCGGGTGATTTCTCACTATTCAAATTGTGACATTATTCATGTACCACAATTCAATCCGTTAAACAGTACCAGCATTCTCAAATTTGCTAGTGATTTAGACTTTTAAGCAAATTTTTAAACATAAAAAAAATGGTCAGCAATATATTGCTGACCATTTTTTTTTTACAACAAGTACTATTTACGGTGTAATAGTAAGTGTGTAGGTTCTGAAATTAGGATTAGGTTGAATACCACCAGCGGCCTGATCCAAATTGATTATCAATTTAACTCCAGCAGCTGCAGTAACACTACCCGGAATTAAAGTAATAGGAAGTTTCACAGAACTGGTATTAGCTGCCAAATTAACGGTACCACTAGCCGGAACAGTATAGTGTGTACCTGCAATAGCAGTACTTGCCGAACTAATATTAAAGGCAAGAGTCAAATTAGAACCCAGCTGAGGACCAACCAGTTGAATAAGCGCATCTGCAGATCCTGCCGCTGCAGTAGATCTTACAGTTTTAGCAATAGGCTTAAATTCTAGTACTGTAGGGCCATCAAATGCTTGATCATTGTCAGGAAAACAAGCTGAAACGCTTGTAATCACTACAAAAAGAAATAAATATTTTATATACTTCATGATTTATAAGTTTAGTAACCTGGATTTTGTTTAATAAGTGGATTTAAGTTTACCTGAGCTTGCGGAAGTGAAGCTAGTACTTTAAAGTCTGAATACAATAAAGTTGGTATACCAGCAGGCTTTGGAATATTTAAACCTCTTCTTTTAAAGTCAAAGAAACGATGACCTTCAAGATTCAACTCAACTCTACGCTCATTAAAAATTAAATCAATTAAAGCAGTACCTGTCGTAGCGGCAGGAACAGCTGCTAATCCTCTGTTGGTTCTTAAAAGTGTTAGATCCGCTTGGGCTAAAGCAGTTTTATTCTGATTAGCACGAGCTTCAGC
>JAURKO010000004.1 GCA_030831705.1 Daejeonella sp.
AGGAGCACCATAAGCAATTACAAGTGAATCTTTATTGAATTCCTTTAGGTAAACATCACGCATTGCATCTGCATCGGTAATAATCAGATCATAGAGTTTAGTGGCAAGTTTGGCTGCAAACCGGAAATATGCTGCACCAAGGCCCTTCCATTTTGGCCTTAGCCATTCTAATCCATCAACATTAATGATTGTTTTTTTGCCGGTGATTTTTGGGATCCATCCCATTGGTCCGGCAGCCAGGTTAACCACAAGAATAATGTCGCAGCGGCTAAAAGTTGCATGAATTATAGAAAGAAAGGAATGTATAATCTGATTGAGAGATTTTGTTTTTACAGTAGGAATGTAGTAAAGGTGAATTCCATTCACTGTTGCAGGTTTTTTAGGAAATAAATTTGCCTGACAATAGACGTAAACTTCTACGTCTTTTTTTACAAGTCTCTCTCCAAGCTCTTTAACAAAGGTTTCAAAACCGCCATAAACATAAGGATATCCCCTGGTACCAACGATGGCTACTTTCATTCAATAATTTATCATGTTCCGGAGAAACCGGGATGTATCTGTTTAAGATAACTGTTAAAATGGAACCTTAAAAAGCCCTATTAAAAGCTTCCACAAAGGTATTTAAATTATTCTATATACGGGAATTAAAAGGACTATACAATATGGCTTGCGCAGGTGCAATTTCCTTAGTTAGGATTGGGAGGTTCCCACTTTCGTGCGAATGACAAACAGTGGGGGAGGCACAGGGAGATTCCAGCTTTCGCTGGAATCGAAATGCGGAACCGTACAATAAATGATGTAGCCCTTCTACACATTTTTGTCTTTAGGTATTTCGGATATTGCAATTGCCCTCTGAACGGTGCTATCACCGTACCATAAGCACACTCAAAGCACTTGATTGGTAATAACAACAACCAGGGGGAATTGGTTGATTAAAAGTGATAAGTTTCCTGAACCGATTCCAGCGAAAGCTGGAATCTCCTCACCCCCCAACAGCGCTTGTCATTCCCGCGAAAGCGGGAACCTCCAACTGCTCCAATGATTTTATTAGGATTTTCCCTGTGGTCGGTGTTATCACCGTACCAGCACCCTCTAGTCCGTTCCTTCTGGTTGGCGTTATCACTGTACCATTACCCTCAATCATCAATAATTTCCTCATAAAGCCTCTGAATATTATTCTTATGAAGATCTAAACTAAAATATTTTTCTATCCTTTCACTTGAGCAACTTCCAAATAATTTAATGCTTGAAGGATCATTCAGGAAAAGTTCTATTTTATTAGCGAGATCTTCTGCATTTTTATTTTCAAACAAATAACCATTTTGTTCATTAGCAATTTGTTCTGTCGTTCCTCCGACATTTGAGCCAATCACAGGCAATCCTAAACTCATAGCTTCCATGATAACACCGCCAAAAGGTTCTGGCTCGCCTGAAGGTAAGACAAAAACATCAAATAATTTATAATAAGGAAGCGGATTAGTTAAATGTCCCAGAAAATGTATCCGGTTTTCAAGATGGTATTTTTTAATAAGTGAAGTAATGTTTTCTTTTTGCCACTCATAGCCTGGTACATAATCTCCGATTAATATTGCCTGAATATTTTTACCAGTTTTTTGAGTAAGAATCCCAATTGCTTCGATTAAGTATTCCTGACCTTTTCTAATTAGCCTGATCCTCGAAGTGCAACCCAGAACCAGGTCTGCTTGATTCAAGCCTTGCTGAAGTTCTTCAGAGATTGATATTTCGGTTTTGATTTGAGGAATCTCAAAACCATTATAAATGCTCAAAACCTTTTGATGCCCATGGAATTGATCGGCCATGGTCTTTGATACACAGACCACTTTGTCTGAAAAACGGGTTATAAATGCCGAGTAAAATGGCCAGAACCTTTTAAAATCCCCAAACCATTCTCTGATATGCCAAATATGTTTTCTTCCTGAAATTCTGGCGGCCAAAGCTGGAGCCGGAACTACTCCCGAATTGGTATGAATAATATGAATATCGTATTTCAGAATAATTTTTCTGATAGAAATTAGATTGTTGATGAATCGAATAAGGGTAGATAGGATATATTTTAATTTGAAAGATTTACGTGTGAAAATGTAAAGATTTTCATTCAAAAGAATCCTCTCGTCAGGTAGTATAGCCTTTAGTTCAGCAGACAAGCTACCTGAATCTGGCAATAAAACATATACATTATAATGCTCGTTTAGAATACGAACCAGTTTAATCAATGATCGGCTTGCGCCATACATATCACCACTGTGACCAACCATCAGTACATTAGTGCTCATCACTTAAGTCCGAATTTAGATTCATGTTGTCTGTACCACTCCAAGAAGCAAAAAATATTCCAGACTAAGCGATAATTTGTTCCTGGCATTCGTTTTTTTGAATTATTCCATAATGTAAGTACCATGTCTGAATTCAGATATGGATTCTTTTTAAGGTTTTCTTCAGAAAATAAATAGGAAGAAAGCTCGCTGAGGCTGGAATTAATCCATTGAAGCTTTGGAGTTTCAAATCCCTGCTTCGGACGGGTTGATATTAGCTCTGAAACAGCTGGTGGCAATTTCTTCTTTAACAACTGTCTCAGATAGTTTTTTGACTGAAATAAATTGTCATTAAATTGGGAAGAGGATTTAACTACTTCTTCAACCAACTGATGATCCAGAAATGGGGTGCGGGCTTCTACGCTACAGGCCATCATCATCCGGTCAGTTTTTACTAATAGGTCGTCTGGCAACCATGTCAGCAAATCGAGCATGAGACTTGACTCAAGTTTCCCTGATTTTTTTCCGAAGTTCTGAAGGAAACCATTAAATTGTTGTGTGTAATTTCCGGTATTTTTTAAAGAATTGGTTAGGTAATTGCGACTCAATTCCGGACTCAAAATGGAGGTCCACCGGGAAACACCTGTATCATATTTGAAGGATTCAATACTCCTTAATTTATTCCTGATCCGGTCAAATTTACGAACTCCCAGGCTCGAAATAATTTCTAACAACGCATTAGCCACACCAAATGATAGTTTTCCTAAACCATAAAAATATTTTTCGTAGCGATAATGATCGTATCCATGAAACAGTTCATCCGCTCCTTCTCCTGATAGTACGACTTTAACATGCTGAGAAATTGATTTCGCAATAAGGTAGGTTGGTATAATGGCCGAATCGCAAAGTGGCTGATCGGCATGATAAATAGCATCTGAGAAATTCTCAACTGTGATGTCTTCCAGCCTCAAATTTACAAGATCGAGGTCTAGAGATGCTGCAACTTTTTTTGCAAATTCAGATTCATCAATAGATTTATCAGCAAAACCAACATTAAAGGCCTTTACTTTTTTCCCGGCTAACTGCTTCATGTAACACGCGAGCAGGGATGAATCTATTCCTCCGCTAAGTAGCAATCCAATATCGACATTGGCAACTAGTCTGTATTTTATACTTTTTTCGATGAGGCTGTCGATCTCCTCAATCTCCATTAGTTCTTTTCGCTGTCCGACATAGTCGAATATATTCCAGTATGTAACAGTTTCCCCAAGGTTTTTGCCAAGGTTATACCTGTATACATTGGCCGGACTTACTTGCCTAACCTTCTTGTAAATAGTACCTGGACCTGGAATATATTGAAGGGAGAGGAAATTTAACAGGCTTTCCTCGTCAATATCAAGTGCTATATTTTTGAAAGCATGAAAAAACTTAATTTCTGAAGAAAATAGTATAAGCTCTTCATTTTCAAATATAAAAAGTGGCTTTTTGCCTAATCTGTCGCGAGCAAAAATAACCTGCTTCTCTTTGCGATCATAAATAACAAGGGCAAACATTCCTCTAAGAACCTTGCAAAAATGTTCTCCATATTGACTGTATGCTGCAAGAATAACTTCAGTGTCAGTCTCGGTTCTAAAAATATGGCCGAGCTTTTTCAGATCTGATTTTAGTTCCTGATAATTGAATATCTCACCATTAAAAACAATAACATACCGTTCACAGGAAGAATGAAATGGCTGATTGCCATCAGAGGAAAGATCTATAATGGACAAGCGGCGATGGCCTAAGCAAATGCCATCTTCCATCCAAACTCCTTTGTTATCTGGCCCACGGTATTCCATCTGGTCAAGGGCATGGCTGAGTGGATCAAAATAATCTGAGCGAAAGTTTTTTATTTCCTTTTTAGAGATTATACCAATGATGCCACACATATTAGATTAATATTTATCGATCATGGTTAGTAATCTATTTGCGGCTTTTTATGACTTTTGCCGGAACCCCACCAACTATACTGTAAGGAGGAACATCTTTAGTGACAACACTTCCTGCTGCAATTACTGATCCACGCCCAATGGTAACACCGGCAAGAATTACTGTATTGGCCGCAATCCAACAATCGTCTTCTATTTTCACAAATTCCCGTTTTACTCCCTGTTCTTTTATGCTCATTTCGGGATGATCAAACAAGTGATTTTCAGCATAAATGCTTACTCTTGGCGACATCATCACATTGTCTCCTATTTCAATAAAACCTGAACACCCTATGTAGGAATAAGGCCCGATACTTGAGTTGTTTCCGATTTTGAGACCTTCGCCAATTGCAGATCCATAAATATTCGTTGGTCTGATGATAGCATGTTTGCCGATTGTTACACGGTCACCTGCTATAATTCCACGGTAGGTCATGCAGTTTACCTCAGCATAATCCTCAACTATGAAATCTCTTCCAACACTCAGATGCCTCGCATAACGTATTGATGCTCCTTTGCCAACTAATACCCATCCGCTTGAACGTTTGAAATACAGGCGTTGAATCATTCCGCGGAGGTA
>JAURKO010000170.1 GCA_030831705.1 Daejeonella sp.
CAACACTTGTCATTCCAGCGAAAGCTGGAACCTCCTTACACTCCCCATGACAACACTTGTCATTCCAGCGAAAGCTGGAACCTCCTTACACTCCCCACGACAACACTTGTCATTCCAGCGAAAGCTGGAACCTCCTTACGCTCCCCATGACAACACTTGTCATTCCAGCGAGAGCTGGAACCTCCCTGTTCAACTCAATAGATTTGTCATTCCAGCGAAGGCTGGAATCTCCTTACACTCCCCACGACAACACTTGTCATTCCAGCGAAAGCTGGAATCTCCCTGTCCAACTCAATAGATTTGTCATTCCAGCGAAAGCTGGAACTTCCCACCATTTTATAAAAACAAACTTACAATCAATCCACTTTTAAGATCGTTCCCTGAATCGACCTCGTCCCATTATCCTTATTGAAATAATAGGTAACCAAAACCCGCTTCCTGTCCAACTGAACTGGCCAGGTATAGCCTAGATCTCCACTCCCACCATCCTCGCGCAGAATAATCTCTGGAGCAGTTTTAAAATCGGTACACTCTTCATTCAGAATGCGGGCACGGATGCCATAAGGCTTATGACGATAACCATAAGTGATCAACACCCGCTTGTCCGGAAGCTGGAGCGCATTTAAAGGATGGCCTTTAAATCCCATTCCCTCCCATTTGCTAAAAGTTTTGCCGCCATCAGTTGAACGGGCAATACAAGCCTGATCTTCGTAGCCTGCAGTCCTGAGAAAGGCAAGAATATCCCCTTTGGGTGTTTCATAAACCGAAGTTTCATTGAATGAAATTTTATCATCAACAGCCACCGGAGCAGAATAGTTCCAGGTCTGTCCCTTATCGTCTGAATTGATTAAATGCACAGATGTTTTACCTGGGATATGGCTAGCTGCCACCGCCCAGAAAATTCTGCCGCTCTTACTTTCATACAAGGCTCCACGATTATAGGCCGGGACAGGATTCCCCATTGGAGTAATATTTATTTCAGGCTCAATATGTGGCGGATAGATTGGCTGATCCCAGCTCTTCCCTCCATCTTTTGACTTGACAAGATACCCTCCTAAAAATACTGCACCCGCGGCCAGGAAATAAGGCTTTTTAAGATTTGGCATACCTTCAGGCCTGACAAATGCCCAGCCATAACTGGTACACAATAAGGTTCCATCGCGTAGTTGAAGTAAACAAGGATCCTGAGAACCACCAAAAGGGTGTGCATAAATCAGTTCAGGATTCTTTGACCAGTTCTCTCCATCCTTTGATCTCAATGAAACAAGATAACTGTTCGGATCAACATGATCCGTATGACCTTCCCCGAATACTTTTCGATCAGGTGCCCGTCTGAATGCCAGAAGCAATTCTCCGTTCGGGCGTTTTACTATCGATGGAAAAGATGAATAGAATTTAGGGTCTTCATAAATCATGATGTCTTTGAGCTTTTGAACTCCGGGGATGCTATCCTTTCTGAGTGGTTTATCCGGAAAATTCGAGCTACCAGTCTTTCCGATGACACCGAAACCATTTGTTACGAGGCAAAGCACCAGTATCAGAACTTCAAATGCAAGAATTAATCTTAATTTTTTCATAAATAGGAATTAAAAAAGAAACTCTACCACCATAGATAATCATATGTTGATACGGTCACTTCAGAAAACAAATTAAAAAAAAGATAAGGGAAAGTAACTAATTAAAAAAAATGAATTGGAAATGATAGCAATGAGATTGCTGCTCCGCCCGGGGCGGATCGCAATGACAGCTTAACCCATCTATCCAAACATCGTAAAAACCAGAAAAGCCAATGGAATACCAAGAATCATAAAAATGATCACCCATGATTCTTTATGTGCAAAATTCAAGGTCCATCCAATACCAATACGTTTTTCTACCCAAATAGCAGGATCATTGGGATTATTATACATAATTCCCCATTTCCAAAACTCATCATTCTCTTTATTGAAATCACTCATGGTCTCCTGTTAATTGAATAAATACTGATAAGATTATTAGGTAACAATACAATTTCCTGTTTGTTTCTATCTCCCAAAATACTGATATTCAGAAAAGATTGCAAAACCATAATTCAATGCCTTAAAAAAAATATTCAAGTTCATATGCAAAATTCAATCATACAAATTAATCAAAAGTCTTTGAAGTGTGTCCTTCTAATCCTATTCGGGACTTTTCTAATTTCCTGCGGCAAATCAGGCTTTGATAATTTATCCGTCAAAGGTTTAAAAGAACCAGTAGAGATTATCCGGGATGAATGGGGTGTAAATCATATTTATGCAAAAAATCAGCATGATCTATTTTTTGCGCAGGGTTATGCCGCCGCCAAAGACCGCCTCTTTCAGTTTGAAATATGGAGAAGACAGGCTACCGGAACGGTCGCAGAAATCCTAGGTGAACGTGAAGTTAAACGGGATATAGGTTCTCGTTTATTCAAGTTTAGAGGGAACATGCAACAAGAAATGAATCATTATCACAAAGATGGCGAAGAGATCATTACCGCTTACAGTGATGGAGTAAATGCCTATATCGAGGAAATCCTTAAAACTCCCGAAAAACTACCCATCGAATTTAAACTGTTAAACATTAAACCAGGTAAATGGACCCCGGAGGTAGTAATCTCTCGGCATCAGGGTTTATTGGGAAACATCGGTGCCGAATTGAAGACCGGCCGTGCCGTAGCCCGTCTGGGTTCAGAAAAAGTGAAAGAGCTCTCCTCTTTTCATCCCCAAGTACCTGAAATAGATTTGGATCCCTCGATTACTAAAGAATTATTACTTGATAACATCCTGGAATTATATGATGCATTTCGTGAAACATTGAAATTCGAACCGGAAGATATTCAGGCCGAATATCGGGGAAATAAGAATCTAATTACTAATCTGGATTTGCTACCTGCGGATGAATCAAAAGAAGATAAATTATCCATAGGCAGCAACAACTGGGTAGTTCGAGCAGATAAAATGGCCGAAGGTGCAGCCTTTTTGGCCAATGATCCGCATCGTACGATCTCTGTTCCCTCCCTGCGTTACATGAGCCACCTCGTTGCACCTGGTTGGAATGTAGTGGGTGGAGGTGAGCCAGAAATTCCGGGCATTTCAATCGGACATAATGAATATGGCGCATGGGGATTAACCATTTTTGGAACCGATAGTGAGGACCTCTACGTTTATGATTTGAATCCGGATAATCTTTATCAGTATAAATTCCGAGGGAAATGGGAGAACATGAAAGTGATAAAGGAAACAATTAAAATAAAAGGAAAATCAGATCTATCAGTCGATTTGCTTTATACCCGGCATGGTCCGGTTAGTTATGTCGACAGTCTGAATAAAAAGGCCTATGCCATCCGCTGCGGATGGCTAGAACCTGGCGCAGCACCTTATCTGGCATCCTTAAGAATGGACCAGGCCAAAACCTGGGAAGAATTCCGCGAAGCATGCTCTTATAGTCACATCCCAAGTCTGAATATGGTATGGGCTGACAAGAAAGGAAATATCGGCTGGCAGGTAGTTGGTTATCAACCTATTAGAAAAAATTTCAGCGGACTCGTACCTGTCCCCGGTGATGGTCGTTTTGAATGGGAGGGACGTTTACCAATTAAAGAACGTCCGCATACCTTTAATCCTGCAAAAGGATTTTTTGCAACTGCCAACCAGAATCTGACACCAGAAAACTTTAACCGATGGGATGCAACCGGCTTCTCATGGGCAGATCCTTATCGCGGAAACCGCATCAATGAGGTTTTAGGTACAGATAAAAAGTTAAGTATGAATGATATGAAAGCCCTGCAGGTAGATTATCTGTCTATCCCTGCCAGAACGATCAGACCTCTGCTCAACAATTTATCATTACAAGGAAAAGAAGCAGCAGCAAGAGAACAACTCAAAACCTGGGATTTTAAGTTAAACCCGAATTCCATTGAAGCCACAATCTATGTGGCCTGGGAAAGTCAAATCAAAAGAATGGCTGCGGAGCGGTTTATTCCTGAATCAGTTAAAGGCTTGCTTTCTCTGCAGACCAGCAAAATAATCGAGTGGATCTTGAATCCAGATAAAAAATTCGGTTCAAATCCGATTGCCGGCCGTGATCGTTTTTTAGCTGAAGCATTTAGTGCCGGGTTAAAAGATCTGGAAGAAAAACTAGGCCCCGACAGAAGCAAATGGCAATACGGACAGGAAAAATATAAGCATACATACATGGCCCATGCATTGGGTCATCTCGTAAAAGACAGCATAAAAGCCCGGCTTGATCTGGGCCCGTTACCCCGTGGAGGCTATGGCGATACTCCGGGATCAACCAGTGGCAATTTACGTCAAAATGCCGGAGCCTCTTTCCGGATAATCGTTAATACCGGTGATTGGGATGCCGCAGTTGCAACCAATGGACCTGGGCAATCTGGCGATCCTGCGAGTCCATTTTATAGAAATCTATTTGAGCCATGGGCTAAAGACCAACATTTCCCGATCTATTATTCCAGGGATAAAATTGAGAAGTCAAGCGCAAGCAGGACACTACTCAGGCCGGAGTAATTCAAAACATTTATTCTGAAGGACAAGCTCTGATTACAGGGCTTGTCCTTTTTTAATGAAATCAATGGCATTTACATAGAGATGTGTAATTTGGCAACTCAACACAATAATGATTAATGGATATCCTTCAAAATAGTGATTTCCTTACAATCGAAATAATATCTACAATTTAAAACGGCAAATACTTAGTTTCAGCAATCTATGAACCAATTTATACTAAAAAATATAAAAGCTTTTGAAATGATCGGAGTAATTATGCGGATTTTCAGCTTTACCCTGGTCAGCTGGCTCGGTCCCGAAAGCCCATTTCTATTTGTATGGATTTTCAATACTATTGATGCTATTCTACTTTCCTGGTGCGCAATTCTAAAAAAAGACCTTGCCTATACCCTCCTTAATGTGTTTTGGATACTTGTTGGAATCATTGGAATTTTAAGGTCCATTGGCTATATTTAATGAAATCTTAGTATCGACTTAAACTGCTCATTCGGATATTGAACAATAAAAAGTATATGAGAAATTTCATTTTCACAGGAATCCTATTCCTGTTGGTTTCCTGCGGACAAAAAACAGAAGTACTGGTTCCGACGGAACAGACCAGATTTGTAAATTATGTAAAATTCATCCGGGATGCAGTTAACTCATCGAATGAGGCTAATCGGAGTATCCAGCTAAACAATGGAGTACTTTTAACCAAAGCATATGTGAAAGATAGTCTGTCATTAAAATTTGATTCCTGGCAGGCAACCCTGGTAGAAATTATCGAAAAACCAACAACGACAGAAGTTAATTTCAGTATCCCTTTAGATGCCTCTAATAAATCATCCCAGAAATCAATTATTTTGAGCAGTTTGCTCGATATAAGCAAAAAAGGCATGATTCAGGGATTAACAGTTGGCAATCAGCTAAAAATCAGTGGGGCTTTTATTGAAAAAGAAGGTTTTATTATATTGATAGTTACAGCAATTACAAATTCTCTAAGAATGTGTTTGATAATCCGGAATTCAAGATTGAATTAGGGAGTATTGAGTAGTGAGTATAGAGTACGGGCATTTCGTAGCTTGAGAATATAATTTTGAATAGTAAATAAACAAAGAATTTTTACATGGGTACTAACAGAAACAATAAGATATCAAGACTAAATTTTTTAAAGAACTCAGGAATTGTAGCGGCGGGATTAACTTTTCTACCGAATTTGCTTAGTGCAGCTTTGAAGGATAGTCTTTTGGGCAGGCAAGTGGCCTTAGATGGCATTTTAGATTATCAAATCATCATTCCTTTGCGGGCCGAGTTGATTGAAAAGGAAGCTGCTCTTGCTCTGCAGCAGTATTTATCGAAACTATCAAAAAAAGCGATTACAATTGCATCAGAGGGAGAATCCAAATTTATAAACGGAATTTATCTCGGCGAAACCGATTACGCCAAAACCCGACAAATCAATAGCAGTAAAATCCCTGAAGCGGGGTTTATCCGCAAAATTGATGGTGACAATTTCATCATAGCAGGAGGTGCGAAAAGAGGTTTACTATTTGGCGTTTACGACCTACTAGAAGAATTAGGGTTTAGAAAATACTCGCCCGAAACTGCAGATGCAGGAGATTCCCCCTTTTATCCTAATGATAAGATAATTGAACCAAAGATCAAATACCGTACCACCTCCTACAGCCAAATGGCTGACCAGGAGTATTCCGACTGGCATAAGCTTTCATCGAGAGATGATTGGGGTCTATTCGTTCACACCTTCAACACCCTGGTACCACAGCAGAAATATGCTATAAGTCATCCTGAATATTATTCATTAATTGATGGCATAAGACGTCCAGGAACACAGTTATGCCTTTCGAATCCTGAAGTTTTAAAGCTTCTGGTTGCGAGTCTAAAAATTAAAATAAAGGAAAAACCTAATTCCAGCTATTGGTCTGTTAGTCAGGATGATAACGATAGGTATTGTCAATGCGATGGTTGTAAAGCCTTAAATGAAAAATACGGCAATGTTCCAAGTGGTTCGATCATATATTTTGTGAATCAGGTTGCGAGGGAAATTCCAGATAAAATCATTTCAACACTGGCTTACTGGTATTCACGTAAGGCTCCTAAAAATATCCAGATTGAGCCCAATGTCAATATTATGCTCTGTAATATTGAAAGTTCAAGACAAGCACCGGTTTATGTCACAGACCCTGCCTTTTCTAAGGATCTCAAAGACTGGGGTGCCCTTTCAAAAGACATCATCATATGGGATTACAATATACAGTTCACTAATTATGTATCCCCATTCCCAAATCTGTATACCTTAAAACCTAATATTAAATTCTATACTGATAACCGTGTCAATGCATTGTTTATGCAGGCAAACAACGAAGCAGCGGCCGAAATGGCTCTTCTACGCTCCTATCTGATCAGCAAGTTAATGTGGAATCCTGATGCAGATGATAAAGCCATTATCAATGAATTTTTAAAAGGATATTTCGTTGCTGCAGCTCCGTTTATCCGTCAGTACATCGATAGTATGCAGGAATCGCTTGTAAAAAGCGGCATGGTACTCAGTATTTTTGGGGATCCCATACATGCAAAAAACACCTACCTTTCAGCAGATATGATGGAGCAATACAAGCAGCTATTCGATAAGGCAGAAAAGGCTGTAGCTGCACACCCCGAATTGGTGCGGCGTGTTAAAGTTGCCCGCCTACCCATCATGTATGCCGAAATACAAATTGGTCGCACGGAAATCAATACGGAAAGAAGTATGTTTAGTAAGGATGGTGCCGGAAGGGTTTTACCTAAACCTTTATTTAAAACCCTGGTCAATAATTTTGCGGATGGCTGTACCCAGAATAATGTCAAACTGGTACGCGAGAGAAGTGGAACACCTGAGCACTACCGCGCATCTTATATGCGGGTATTCAATAATATGGAAGGCATGGGTGATGTTAAATCATTCCAGAAAAAGATCATTCCAATCGGTAAAGTGAATTCGAAATCGAAAGCTTTGGAAAGTCTGACCGACGGCATTTTCGCCTCCTATGAATCCTGGCAGGAAGCAGATAAGAACTGGGTACATTGTACCGCTGAACACATGGATTTCATTATTGATCTAGGAGAAGTCATGCCTGTTAACTCTGTGAACATGGATTTCCTTAACCCGCAGGCACAACCCGACTGGCATTTGTTTGCCTTGCCCAAATTTGTGAGCTATTCACTTTCTTTAGATGATAAGAAATACGGTGAAGCCGTTACAATTATTAATTCTAACAATCCAAACCCATTAGAAAACCCTGAAATTATCAAAATTTCATATCTTCCATTTCTGGCGGAAATGAAGTCAGGCACCAAAGCCAGGTATATTAAAGTCCATGCAGAAAGTCTGTTAAAAACTCCTTCATGGCATATCCGTTCGGGGCAACCGCTCTCGATTTATA
>JAURKO010000171.1 GCA_030831705.1 Daejeonella sp.
AGAAAATTTCAACTAAATATCATTTAAATGCAGGGTTTTCTACCAGTACAACCCGGTTGAAATATACAGTACCTGAAGAATTGGGAATTAATAGTGCTGATCTTAACAGAATTGATGAAATCGCCGGTGAAGCAATCCGGCAGCGAGCTACTCCAAGCGCAGTTGTACTTGTGGTAAAGGATGGGAAAATTATTTTCAACAAGGCCTATGGCACCCGTACTTACATAGACCGAACCCCAACACGGATAACTGACATTTATGATCTGGCGTCGGTTACAAAGATTTCGGCAACAACTATGGCGGTCATGCGCTTGTTTGAAGAAGGGAAACTAAAGCTTGACACCAATGTCGGAGCGTATATTCCTAGATCAAGAAATACCAATAAGAAGGATATTCCTGTTCGGGAGGTGATGCTTCATCAGGCTGGATTCATTCCTTTTATTCCTTTTTATAGAAATTTAGCAGAATCAGATTATAGCCGGGATTCATCTGAAGTACATCCAGTAAAGGTTGCTGATAATTATTATTTGCGAAAAGATTATTTCAAGGAAATTATGTGGCCGCTTATGCTGAATTCTACCCTTTCTAACCAGGGCAAGTATGTTTACAGCGATTTAAGCATGTATTTTATGAAGGATATTGTCGAACGGCAATCCGGGAGACCCATGGAATCTTTTGTGATGGATCAGTTTTATAAGCCTCTTGGTATGACAAGGGCAGGCTTTAATCCGCGCCTCCGCTTTCCAAAGGAAGAGATTATTCCAACTGAAGATGACAAAGAATTCAGAAAGACTTTACTTGAAGGATATGTTCATGACCAGGGCGCAGCTATGGTTGGGGGGGTATCTGGCCATGCCGGACTTTTTTCAAATGCCAATGATTTGGCAATACTTTACCAGATGATTTTGAATGGAGGGATTTATGGTGGAACCCGATATTTCAAGTCAGAAACGGTAAATATGTTCACTGCAAAACAATCTGCTATTAGTCGCCGCGGACTTGGTTTCGATCGCTGGGATGAAGAGAGCACCAAAGGCTATCCTTCCAAGCTTGCCTCTCCGTTAACATTTGGTCATACCGGTTATACTGGAACCTGCGTCTGGGTGGATCCAAAATACAATCTTGTTTATGTATTTTTATCCAATAGGGTAAATCCTGGAGTAACCTCTAAGCTCATTGATCTGAATATCAGAGGCCGCATTCAGGATGTGATTTATGAAGCCATTGGGAGGTGATTTGCTTCTGATGGTTTGGCTTTGATTTTTCAAGCGGATTTAACCTTAATCACCGTTCAGATATTTTTTGTAAGCGCATTAAAGAGACTTTATATAATTTAAGTTCTAATCTTATCAGAATTAGTAAATTTGTGCTTGGTATAATTAACAAAATGCATCTATCGTGAGCGTAGCTATTACTAACAATCATGAATATGCTTTTGATAGCCCGCCTGGCCAAGCCGTTCGGACCTGATTCATTACCATTAAAAAACAAAAAACAAACAAATGAAAATTGGAATAGTTTGTTATCCTACCTTCGGTGGTAGTGGGGTGGTAGCCACAGAATTAGGTAAAGCATTGGCCGATAATGGACATCAGGTTCATTTTATAACCTACAGACAGCCGGCAAGACTTGATTTCTTTTCTGAAAATCTATTCTATCATGAGGTTTCTGTCTCGAACTATCCTTTATTTGATTACCCACCTTATGAACTTGCACTTGCAAGTAAACTGGTGGATGTAGTTAGGTTTGAAAAGCTTGATTTGTTGCACGTCCATTATGCTATTCCTCATGCTTCAGCAGCATTTATGGCGAAGCAAATTTTGGCAACCTATGGAATTCATATTCCGGTGGTTACCACCTTACATGGTACTGATATTACCCTGGTTGGAAAAGATCCAACTTATAAGCCAGTGGTTACATTTTCAATTAACCAATCTGATGGTGTAACTGCGGTTTCAGAAAATCTAAAGGAAGATACCTACAAGCACTTTGATGTAGTTAAAGAAATTAAGGTTATTCCAAATTTTATTGATTTACAGCGCTTTAGTCTGAAGGCAAAAGATCATTTTAAACTGGCAATTGCCCCAAATAATGAGCGTATTGTGGTACACACTTCTAATTTTCGAAAAGTAAAGCGCACACAGGATGTGGTTCATATTTTTGAGAAAATTCAAAAAGAGATTCCTTCTAAATTGTTAATGGTTGGTGATGGCCCTGAAAGAGTTTATTGTGAGCAGCTTTGCCGTGATCTTGAAATATGTGACAATGTGAGATTTCTTGGAAAGCAGGACGCAGTTGAAGAGATTCTCTCAGTTTCAGATTTGTTTATTATGCCTTCTGAATCAGAAAGTTTTGGTTTAGCAGCTCTGGAGGCAATGGCATGCAAGGTACCGGTAGTCACTTCAAATGCTGGGGGCTTACCTGAACTTAATATTGACGGTATTACCGGATTTATGGATAATGTGGGGGATATCGATGGAATGGCTAAACATTCAATTTTTATTTTAAAAAATGACAAGCAATTGGCAGCATTCAAGGAAGGAGCTCTTAAGCGGGCACAGCAATTTGATCTGAGTCTGATTTTGCCGATTTATGAGCAGTACTATATGGATGTGTTAAAGGATGCTGCTTCTAACCAACACGGATAAACTTCAAATCCCGTTTTTTCGATAAGCGACTCCAATGGTTGTTTTTACAAATATCTAACTACGAAAAGAAATCCTATGATTAATGGTACGGCCTCACAATCAACAGATTTCTCTATAACATGAATTCTGGGCTTAAGAAGAAAATACTGCGGCTGTGTTCGAAATAACGGACAGTAAATAACCGTCTCATTTTCTTAAATTTATACATGCTCCAGTTACTCACATCTTCCCAGATCCGTGAAGCGGATACTTACACCATTAAACATAAGTCCATTAGTTCAATTGATCTGATGGAATCGGCTTCTGATGCTTTTGTAAAAGCCTTTAAAGCCGAAATTCCTGATAGAGATACCCAAATTAGTGTTTTTTGCGGGACAGGAAATAATGGGGGTGACGGATTGGCTATTGCACGCCTGTTAAAAGAACAAGCCTACGATTCTGTTTCAGTGAAAATCGTACGCTTCAGTCAGAAAGAAAGTACCGACTTCAAGATAAACCTTACTCGGTTGAAATTGAATGGAATTACTTTTACAGAAATTTTCGATACCAACAAGCTTCCGAAAGAAAACGCATCGATTATTATTGATGCTTTGATTGGCTCAGGACTTAATAGACCTTTGGAGGGTAATTTTCAGTTATTAATCAAGCATCTCAATAAATTAAAGAAAAAAGTAATTGCAGTTGATGTGCCCAGTGGTTTTCCATCGGAAGGCATAATTGATCCGCGGGCTACCGTTTTGAAAGCCAAATTGACTATCACATTTCAGCGACCAAAAATCAATTTCTTTTTTCCTGAATCAGCAAATGCTACCGAACGATTTACTACAGTAGATATAGGCCTGGACGAAGCTTACATTCAATCTCAGTCCGGTTCATGGAAACTCATTGAAGAAAAAGACCTGAAAGGATTGGTCAGAACAAGAAAACCCTTTAGTCATAAGGGTAATTATGGCCATGCACTGATTATTGCCGGAAATACCAGAACCATGGGAGCCGCACTGCTTTGTGCCGATGCTTGCCTTCATTCCGGAGCTGGATTAACTACCGCTTGTATTCCTGAAGGGGGTATGCCAGCGTTAAATACCTATGCACCTGAAGTGATGACTTTATCACGTTCAGAGTTAAAATCTGAGCTAATTTCAGGTAAGTTTAATTCAATTGCAATTGGTCCTGGCTTAGGAACGAATGCAAGTGCAACAGAACTTGTTAAACAGGTATTAGATTTTAAAATCCCGATGCTTATTGATGCAGATGCTTTGAATATTCTTGCTGCAAACCCTGATGTCCTACATAAATTAACAGAACAGACTATTATTTGTCCGCATATGAAGGAGTTTGATCGTCTGTTTGGCATCTCTGCCACCTGGTGGGAACGTGTGGTATTAGCACAAAAAAAAGCGAAAGAACTGAAACTGATAATCCTGTTAAAAAATCAGTTCACCTTTATTGCTTTGCCCCAAGGCGATATCCTGATCAATCCCACCGGAAACCCCGCAATGGCTGTTGGCGGAATGGGTGATGTGCTAAGCGGAATGATTGCCGCATTTTTAGCGCAAGGATATACTGCCAAAGAATCTGCAATTCTTGCCACTTACATTCATGGAAAAACCGGCGATGTATTAAATCAGGATATGGGAATGTATAGCATCCCGCCTGGGGAGCTTACGCTATTACTGCCAGAAATGATTCAGAGTTTTTGTGGGACTACTTGATCAAACCGTGATTCTGATCAAAATTCAAATAGATGCTTTTCTGCATGATAGGAGGAGCGCACCAGGGGACCACTCTCTATATATTTGAATCCCATCTCAAGTCCGCGGACTTTATATTTGGCGAATTGATCAGGAGTAATCCAATCTACAACCGGATGATGATTTCTACTCGGCTGAAGGTATTGTCCCAAGGTAAGAATATGTACTCCTGCTTTAAGAAGATCAGTCATTGCTTCATAAACATCCTCTTCAGTTTCACCTAAGCCGAGCATAATACCTGATTTAGTGCGTAAACCAGCTTCATTAATGCGACGAAGACATTCTAAACTACGATCATATTTGGCTTGAATTCTTACTTCTTTTGTTAAGCGGCGCACTGTTTCAAGGTTATGTGAAACTACCTCCGGTCTGGTTGCAAGTACCCTGTCAAGATTTTCCCA
>JAURKO010000172.1 GCA_030831705.1 Daejeonella sp.
CAGCAATTACCTCAAAATTAATGATGACAAACTGCTGGATAAACCAGAATGCTACATTAATTACCTCAAAAAATATAAAGAAGAACGTTATATTTTTAATACCAGAAAGTACACCCTTTATTCTATCTTCTTTACTGCAGGATTTATTCTCTATTTTATTGAGATTTCATACCTGACTTCCCTAGTTATCACTCTTTTAGTAATATTATTTACATTTCTGTGGATCGGTTTATGTTATTTTGTGCTAATGCGCATCTACATTAAACGCGAGGAAGGAAAATTGGAGGAAATGATCCAAAACCTTGAAAGGCTACACAAACAATTTGAAGATAGTGATCAGTATTCCTAAGGTTTTTTGACTTCTGTTTTAGCTTCTTCCTTTATTTCCTTGAACTGAAGGCTATTATTTTTAAGAGAATACTCCAATTTTCTGGTTTTAGGCTTGGCCGCAGATGTAGAATCCTTAGTAGAAAAGAAAGGAAATTCCCGATAAAGTTTTCCATCATTAACATACAAGGAATCACCACCGCGATAACCTTCCTTTAAAGATGAATTCAAATCAGGAAAACGTATCTGCTGATTGGAACCATTGTCCCCAAATTCATGAACGTACATGTTAAGTTTGGAATCATTCCCGGAAACTGTGGCTTGTATGTATAACTCCGGACTTCCATCTGTGTCGAGGTCCATATTCCATGCATCAACCACCTTACCTTTTAACTCGCCGGAAACAGAACGATAACTTAATCTAGTTGAATCAGACCTTAAAATAAGATAACCTCCAAGTAAATCAGATCCCCTGCCCCAACTAACAATATCAAGTGTTAAACCGGGCTTTACTTCTATTGCTTTATGAAAACGAAATGGTTCCTGAATCTTTTTCACTTCTTGCTTCACAGCAACAGTCTCTTTTTCTTCGTCCCCACAAGAAATTAGTAGACTTATTAAACACAGGGCAGTTATAGTTTTAATAATATTCATATTTAAAAATTGCCATTAAACTTGAAAATAGAAATAACGCTAATTTCAAATTTAATAAATAAAAAAGCTAAAACATGATGCTGAGGCACAATAAATTAAGAAAAGAAAAGCACTCGTAAAAAATCAAAAAAAAACCTCCCGTGAAGGGAGGCTAATTCTGTTATCGATGCAATTAATGACTAGCGTGTTCCGCTGCTGCCAGGTATCTTTCAGCTTCCAGAGCTGCCATGCAGCCTGTTCCAGCAGCAGTAACAGCCTGCCGCCATAACTTATCTTGCGCATCTCCACATGCAAATACACCAGCAATATTGGTCATTGTACTATCAGGTTTGGTAATCAGATATCCGGTTTCATCCATATCCAGAATTCCTTTGAATATTTCAGTATTAGGATTATGACCGATTGCAACAAAAAAGCCTGTAATATCCAGAACTTTGGTTTCCTTGGTTTGGTTATTTGACACTCTTACTCCAGTTACATTTTTGCCGTCACCCAAAATTTCTTCTGTATCTGTATTGTAATGAATCTCAATATTCGGGGTATTTAATACCCGGTTCTGCATCGCCTTAGAAGCCCTAAATTCATCCCTTCTAACCAGCATATGAACTTTTTTACAAAGCTTTGCCAGGTAAGTTGCTTCTTCGGCTGCAGTATCTCCGGCTCCTACAATTGCCACATCCTGTCCCTTGAAAAAGAAACCATCACATACAGCACAGGCAGAAACTCCAAATCCATTATATTTTTGTTCACTTTCAAGTCCGAGCCATTTAGCACTCGCACCAGTAGCAATAATAACTGTATCAGCAGTAACCGTCTTATCCTCATCAATGATTACTTTATGAGGAGTAGACGAAAAATCGACTTTACTTGCATATCCAAAACGTATCTGCGTGCCGAAACGCTCAGCCTGCTTTCTGAAATCCTCCATCATCTCCGGACCCATAATCCCATCAGGGTAACCGGGGAAATTTTCAACATCAGTTGTTTGTGTCAATTGCCCTCCAGGTACCATTCCGGTGTACATAACCGGTTTCAAATCAGCACGGGCAGCATAAATGGCAGCAGTATAACCTGCAGGACCTGATCCTATGATCAGACATTGTACATGTTCAGTTTCTTGAGACATTTCTATAAATATTTTAAACAAATTTAGGCTTTTGAAGGCGGATGGACAAATTGATTTAATTATGTCAGGTCTATTTCTGCAATCCACAACGATGAAAATTTGTACCCCTTCTATTAATTCACATTTATTGAAATAAACTCATCCAATGTTGTTATTATTACATCAAATCCCTGACACCTGTTGATATGCTCAATCCTTCAAGATTTGAAAATCTTAAAAACACAAATCCTAAACTCCAAAACAACTCCTGTATTAGATTAGAATCTCTTTATAAATACATTTTCTTTGCTTTTTTGACGATTCTGAGTACAAACACTCTGGCGCAAAAGAACAATGCCAAATACGAACTGCACATCAAACCTGCAAGTTCTGAAATCAAAATTGATGGAGATGTAAGTGAACAGGCATGGAAGGATGCAGAACTGGTCACTAATTTCTTTATGGTCCAACCCATGGACACCAGCTTTGCAAAGATAAAAACCGATATAAAAATGACCTATGATAAGGATCATCTATATATTATTGCCATATGCTATCATGAACCCGGCCCTTATTTCGTAGAATCATTACGTAGGGATTTCGCATTTGGCAAGAATGACAACTTCCTAATGTTCATGGATCCTTTCAATGACCTTACCAATGGATTTTCATTCGGAACAAATGCTGCAGGAGCCCAATGGGATGGAATTATGTATGATGGAAGCAAAATTGACCTTAGCTGGGATAATAAATGGACTTCTGCAGTAAAAAACTACCCCGACCGCTACGTTTTTGAAGCCGCTATTCCCTTTAAATCCATTCGCTATAAACCCGGAATAACCCGCTGGGGTATCAATTTCAGTCGCATGGATCTTAAATCAACCGAAAAATCAAGCTGGACTCCAATTCCAAGGCAGTTTGCAACCGCATCTCTTGCCTATACCGGCTCTCTGGTCTGGGATCAACCCCCGCCAGTACCCGGACAAAATATTTCAGTAATACCTTATATGCTCGGTGGTATCTCCAGCAATCACCTCAAATCTCCTATCTCAAGGAATCAACGTGGAGAAATTGGCGGAGATGTTAAAGTAGCCATTAACTCATCACTTAATCTCGACCTAACTGTTAACCCCGATTATTCGCAAGTGGAAGTCGACAGGCAGGTTCCAAACCTCGACCGCTTTGAACTCTTTTTCCCTGAACGAAGACAGTATTTTCTGGAAAACGGCGACCTTTTTGCAAATTTCGGATATCAGAATATCCGTCCCTTTTTCTCCAGGCGTATCGGACTAGGTGTACCGATAAAGTATGGAGCCCGCCTCAGTGGTAAATTAAATAAAGACTTGAGAATTAGCGTAATGAATATGCAGACCGAAAACACCAGCGCAAATGAACCTGCTCAGAATTTCGGGGTTATCGCATTCCAACGAAAAGTGTTTGCAAGGTCCAGTATTAGTGCCATAGTAATCAATAAACAAACCCTAAACTTCGATGCTGCCAATGCCGTAGCGGGGGTCTCCAGGTATAACCGGGTAGCGGGATTAGAGTATAATCTGGCCTCGGCTAACAATACCTGGACAGGCAAGGCTGTGAGCATGAAATCATTCAGTCCGAATAAACGCGGAAAGGATATGATGCAGGCTGCTAACCTACGGTACTGGACTGGAAACTGGGATTTGAACTGGCAGCATGAATATGTAGGCTTAAATTATAATGCCGAAGTAGGATATGTACCCAGACGCGGATACGTGCATCTGAATCCGTCAGCCTCCTATCTCTTTTTTCCAAAGGCTGGCAAACTGGTTAGCCACGGACCTAAATTTTTTAGTAGTAATTATTTTAATGAGTCCTTTAAGCCCACGGATAATACTAATTTTATTGCCTATAGCTTCAATTTTAGAAGTAGGGCAAGCTTTACTGCGTGGACAGCAAACGATTATGTGAAGTTATTACAACCCTTCGACCCAACAAATGCCGGAATTGCCACCTTGCCCAGTGGAACGGAACATAGCTGGAGTTCATTTGGAACAGAATTTACTTCCCGTCCGCAAAGCCTCTATACCTTCTCATTTTCTACACGCTATGGGGGATATTATGCGGACGGTACCCGTTTAAATCTAACAACGGAGTTTGGCTACCGATTTCAGCCTTATGTTAGTTTTGCCCTTAGTTCAAGTTATAATGACATCAAACTGCCCAATCCATGGAATAACCGCAAATTTTGGTTAGTTGGCCCTCGCCTGGATGTAACCATGACCAATAAGCTATTTTTTACAGGATTTGTGCAGTACAATGAGCAAAGTGATAATATTAATGTAAATACCCGAGTACAATGGCGTTATAAGCCCGCATCCGACATATTTATCGTTTATACAGATAATTACCTGCCTTCACCATTTTCTGTCAAAAACAGGTTCCTGGTGCTGAAGATGACGTATTGGTGGAACATTTAATTAGTTGACAGTTGATAATTGACAGTTGACAATTAATCGTCATCTCACTAGCGAAAATAATTATTAAGTTTTGATGATTTTGCCGCGAGGAGAGATCTGTTATAATTGAGAGTGGAGAATGGAGAGTTGATAATTGCAAACGAGTATAAATAGGGCTAAGATACATCCTGGATGACAGCCTGGCTAAACAGGAATTTTAATCTTAACTCAAATCCCCGCTTTCAGCTTTAAGCTTTATGACTATCCTCCCCCTTTAATTCCCCCGCCAGCGGGGGATA
>JAURKO010000173.1 GCA_030831705.1 Daejeonella sp.
ATAATATTAAAGAAAAAAATGAATTCATTGCCGTTTCCAAATGCCTTACTCATATTAGCTGTGTTGACTAATGGACCAAAAACAAATGCTGCCCCAGCTTGAGAAAAATTCAGGATTTTTGTTACTGCATCCCCAAGCCAGGCAAAAATGCTTCTGCCAACGGGAATTTTAAGTATAAATACCGCAAGAGAAATTTGTATAGCCAAACCGGATAATACCAGTCTGTAATTAATTGCTTTTCTATTATTTGACATCAGAAAGGCAATTGCAAAAATCAATACAACGCCAATCAGACCGGTGAATCTATCCATAAGAATTTTGAATTCTGATTAAAACGTGAAATTTAGAAATAAGAATTAGAATAACTACTTTTTAATGAAAATTATGAAGATTTTCTTCTCGAAAGTTCATCACGTATTTTTGCAGCTTTCTCATAAGCTTCATCAGCTAAAGCATCTATTAGCTTTGTTTTCAATTCATCTTCAGATAGTGAACTAAAATTTATACTTGTACCAACAGCTTTTTCTTCAGATGGATCTTCTATATTCTCTAAAAATACAAATTCATTGCCTTCTATGACGATTCCTGCAGTGGCTAAGATAAATTCATAGGTATAAATAGGACAATCAAATCGTACAGCCAGGGCAATTGCATCAGATGTTCTTGCATCAATTTCAGAAGATTTTTTACCGTCAGAACAGATTAGTTTGGCAAAGAATATCCCGTCAACCAAATTATATATGATCACTTCCTGTATGTTTATACTGTATGAGCCAGCCAATGATTTAAACAAATCATGAGTTAGTGGCCGACTTGGGGTCATCTTCTCAATTTCAATTGCGATGGCCTGTGCTTCAAAAGCTCCGATAATAATTGGCAGTCTTCTACGGCCATTGACCTCGCCCAGAACAAGTGCATAAGCCCCAGACTGAGTTTGGCTGTATGAAAGGCCTACAATATCTAATTTTAGTTTCTTCATTAATTAGCTAAAAATTAAAAGAACTCAAATTGCCCCGATCATTAGGAAATTGATTTATAAGCCTTTACCGATTCTATTAATTGAGGTACCACAACAAAGGCATCACCTACGATTCCGTAATCAGCGACTTTAAAAAAGGGAGCTTCAGGATCTTTATTGATTACAACGATTGTTTTTGATGAACTAACTCCTGCAAGATGTTGTATTGCCCCTGAAATGCCAATGGCAATATATAAGTTAGGGCTCACAGCGATACCTGTTTGTCCGACATGTTCTTCATGTGGTCTCCATCCTGCATCAGAAACTGGTTTAGAACAAGCTGTAGCTGCCCCTAACAGAGAAGCTAATTCTTCTATCATCGCCCAATTTTCAGGGCCTTTCATACCTCTGCCTGCTGATACTACAAGTTCAGCATCTGGCAATGCAATTTTATCGCTGGCCCTTACGATTTCAGTGATCATGGTACGAAAGTCAGATTCCTTAAATTTAGGAGTAAAATCTTCTACTTTACCTGCAGCTGCTGTTTCTTTTAACTGGTATGAATTTGGATTTAATGTGATAACCTTAATTGCTGAAATCAGTTCAACGGTTGCAAAGGCCTTTCCTGAAAATGCTGTTTTTTTAATCAAAAACTTATCATTTTCGATCTCCGGTAAGTCAATAGCTGAATCAGCAAGCCCGGCCTTAAGTTTTATAGCTACGCGAGGAGCAAGGCCCTTGGCACTGAATGAATTTGATAAAACAATAACTTTTGAACCTTCTTTTTCTGCTGCTTCAGCAATGATAGAAGCATATGCCTGATTAACAAATGACTTTAATTGATCATTTGAAACATTAAGGACTTTAGAAGCGCCAAATTTGCCTAGGTTTTGTAATTCGTCTTTGCCAACACTCCCAATAGAAATTGCGATCAATTCTGTTTTTAACTGTTCTGCAATGGCAGCCGCATAAGAAACTACCTCAAAGATTGATTTCTTAAATTTCCCATCTGCATTCTCTACATATACTAAAACTGACATAATAATTTTCTTTTAGCCTTAGGTGGTCTTAATTAAATTTATCCCTAAATAACTTTTGATTTAGAATGTAATAAATCAATCAGCTTTTCGGTTTCATCTGCTGCAAGCATGGTAACTGAACCACGTGGTGCAGGTATAGCATACGTTTTGAAATCAACCAGCAATTCAACAGAAGAAGCTTCAACTACTATTAGAGGCTTTGTTCTCGCAGACATAATTCCACGCATATTAGGAATCTTTGGTTCAGCCACACCCTCAGCACAACTTGCTACAAAAGGGAATGAAACATTTATCATTTCTTTACCACCTTCTATTTCACGGACCAGATTTGCCTTATTGCCTTCAATTTCTAATTTTTTAATAATTGAAATAGATGGGATATCTAATAATTCGGCAATCATCGAAGCGATTTGTGAACCATTATAATCAATTGATTCTCGCCCTGTTAGTATCATTTCGAAATCGTTACTTCTTGCATAATCAGCAATCTGCACTGCTACAAAATAGGCATCGCGTGCTGCGGCATTTATCCTTACAGCATCATCGGCACCAATGGCAAGAGCTTTTCGTATGGTCGGTTCAGAACTTATTTCTCCAACATGTATAATGGTCACAGTGCCCTTGCCTCCTTCAGTTAGCTCAATTGCACGTGCGAGGGCAATTTCATCGTAAGGATTCAAAATATATTGAACTCCAGCTGTGTTGAATTGGGTATTATCACCGTTAAAAGTTATTTTTGTAGTGGTATCCGGAACATTACTTACACAAACTAGTATTTTCATATAGATTTCTGTTTTTACAAATCTACTCAAAAAAGCCAAATTAAAATGCAACATATACGTTTACAAAAGCTTCTGGATTTTCTTAAAAATGAACCTAATGATCCTTTTTTAAAATATGCACTAGCCACAGAGTATTTTAGTGCTAGTGACCATGAAAAGGCCTTGTTTTATTTTGAAGATTTAATCTTAAACCACCCCGATTATATTGGAACCTATTACCATTTGGGTAAATTGTACGAAATCATTAATAGACAATCAGAAGCGATTCTCGTTTATAAAAAAGGTATGGATATTGCCAGAAAAAATGGAGATAATCATGCTTTCTCGGAGCTACAAACGGTATATAATTCAGCAAATGGGTTAAACTACGAAGACGATTAATTTATATGATTCGAAAACGTCAGCTTATTTTCCTGATTGATGTAATATGGTTTACACTGACCGCATTTGGTGGGGCTCAGGCACATGTAGGAATGATGCTAAAAAATTTCGTTAAAAAACGTCAATATATCTCTGAGAGTGAATTGCTGGAACTTCACGCACTTACCCAAATACTTCCGGGCCCTTCATCTACGCAAACATTAATTGGAATTGCTTATAAGGTTGGCGGATTACCAATCGCGATTACTTCATTTATTATCTGGATTTTACCATCAACGATTTTGATGTGTCTTGCTGTTTTAAGTTATTCTTTTTTAGGACAAAAGGAGAAGTTTACACAGGTGCTTCAACTTATTCAGCCGGTGGCTGTAGGTATCGTAGCTTATGCTGCTTACTCTTTTGGAGAAAAGATATTGAAATCAAAAACATCAATCTGGCTTGCATTGGGGTCATTATTTGCTACTTTGTTATTAAGAAATGCATACGCATTTCCAATTCTTATTTTAATTGGAGGTATTGTTTCTTCCAGTATTAATAAGGAAGTTGAAGAAAATGATCTCAGAGTGAGGCTTTTTTCAAATATTAATCCTCGGAAAATTGCTTATTTCATCGGTGTTTTATTCTTTTTTGCTGGTTTAGGGGCTATGATAAATCGTACTTCACCCTTTAGTTTACCTATCCGTTTATTTGAAAATTTTTACCGAAATGGAATTATGATTTTCGGAGGCGGACAGGTTTTGGTTCCATTTATGTATACCGAATTTGTGGAGATGAAAAGTTATCTTACCTCTAATCAATTCCTTTCTGGTTATGCCTTTCAGCAGGCGCTACCTGGACCTACTTTTTCTTTTACTTCCTTTGTTGGTGGAATGACTATGAAAAATTCGGGAGCAAGTGTTTATGGACAAATTATGGGCAGTATAATTGCTGTTCTTGGAATTAATCTTCCAGGGTTGATTCTAATTTTATTTATTGTCCCTTTTTGGAATGATCTGAAGAAAATAACCAGAATTAAGAATTCTTTATCAGGTATAAACGCAGTTTCGGTAGGCTTTATGGGCGCCGCGTTTTTGTTATTGATTCATCCCGTAGGAATAAACTACCTTTCAGTGGGCTTGATTTTATTAACCTTTTTACTGCTGGTATTCACAAAAATTAAAACACCACTGATAATATTTGCCGCAGTATTGTTGGGTTTGTTTTTATAAATAATACTCCAAGTATTAAAAAGGTTGATCCTCGTCTAAATCATCCATTCTGGAAGGACGGATTATAAAATTATTTGGTTTCTCGAAATCCTGTGATGGACTTATACCTGCAAATGGATTGGGATTAGTTGAAGAAGAATTGCTGAAATCTTCTTCAAGATCAACGAATTTTACATATTTTCCAACAAACCTCAAGGGAACTGTTCCTGTTTCACCATTTCTATGCTTAGCAACAATCACTTCACCTATACCAATGGTTGATCTTCCTTGTTCATCCTCGGTTAATCCGTAATATTCCGGACGATACAAGAAAAGTACCATGTCTGCATCCTGTTCAATAGATCCCGACTCTCTTAGATCAGATAACATAGGTTTTTTAGCTGCTCCTGGTCTGGTTTCTACTGCCCGGCTCAATTGTGATAAAGCGATCACCGGTACGTTTAATTCTTTGGCTACTGATTTTAAAGCCCTTGAAATACTGCCAATTTCCTGTTCCCGATTGCCACCTTTTCCATCACTTTTGCCATGCATGAGTTGCAGGTAATCAATAATGATCATTTGGATATCATATTGAGCTTTTAATCGTCTGCATTTTGCTCTAAATTCAAAAATATTGAGAGCAGGAGTGTCATCGATAAATAAAGGTGCTTCTGTGAGTGTTCCTATTTTAGAGTGAAGTTTTTGCCATTCCCATTCCGCTAAATGTCCTCGTTTGATTTTTTCCTGTTCTATTTCAGTCTCTCCGGAAATCAAACGGTTAACTAATTGAACCGATGACATCTCCAGAGAGAAAAAAACTACGGGTTTATTAAACTGTACTGCTGCATTGCGAGCACAACTCAAAACGAATGCTGTTTTTCCCATTGCAGGCCTTGCCGCAATGATTACCAGATCAGAAGGTTGCCATCCTGAGGTTATACGGTCAAGCGCAGTAAAACCTGAAGGAACACCAGTTAGACCATCAACCTTATCTTTAATTTTTTCCAAGTTATCGAGCGACTCTCTAATAATATCGTCCATCTTTCTGGAATCTCTCCTTAGGTTGTTTTGGGCAATATCAAAGAGGTTTTTTTCAGCATGGTCAAGCAGGTCAAAGATATCAGTGGTATCCTCATAGGCATTACTTATAATTTCTGTTGAGATCCTGATTAACTCTCTTTGTATAAATTTCTGGGATATAATTCTGGCGTGATATTCAATGTTTGCCGCTGAAGCCACACGATTAGTAAGTTCAGTGATATAGTATGCCCCACCAATCATTTCGAGGTCGCCTTGCTGACGTAGCTGGGCTGTGACAGTCAATATATCAACGGGGGAAGATCTTTGGAAAAGTGCCTGAATGGCTTCAAATATTTTCTGATGGCTGTCTTTGTAGAAAACATCAGGTTTTAAAATGTCTATTACAGCAGAGAGTGCATCTTTTTCTAACATCAGGGCACCTAGAACAGCCTCTTCTAAATCAAGCGCCTGTGGGGGTAATTTACCCAAACCGCTTGCAATAGTTGATAACCTGTTACGACGCTCAGTAGAAATTGTGTTTTTACTACTTTTGTTAAAATCCTGATCCTTTTCTAAACTCATAACAACAAAAATATACAAAAATTGAAGTGTAATTTTTTTAGTTTTTCACACCTTTTTTTTTGTATTTGACACTTTTTAAATTGAGCGCTTTTTATTGATTTTTTATTAACATAAATTGTTTATAAAATATTTATATCGTTAATAATATAGCCTGATTGTTTTTATTTGCATTGTTAATAACTTCTTTGGATGTTGATAAACTTTAAAATAATTCAATTTAATTAAGTCATTAATACGAGAATGGAAATAATATCTAACTTCGTGTTTTACTCTAATCAATAGAAATGAACTCTAACTCTTTTAAAAGAAAGCGTGAACATGATAGCCGCGAGTCTAATCAAATGGTGTTTGGTATCAGGGCAATTATTGAGGCAATAAAGAGTGGCAAGGAAATAGAGAGTTTATACCTTCAAAGGGGTCTTAGCGGTGGTATAATTTTAGAACTTCGCACATTAATAAGTGAACAGGAGATAGGCTTTCAACTGGTGCCAATTGAGAAGTTGAATCGTTTAACAACAAAGAACCATCAGGGTGCTGTGGCATTTATTTCACCCATAAGTTATGATAAAATTGAAAATATAATTCCCGGAATTTATGAGAGAGGAGAGGTTCCTCTAATTTTAATTTTGGACGGAATTACCGATGTTAGAAATTTTGGTGCAATTGCCCGTACTGCAGAATGTGCTGGAGTTCATGCCTTGATAGTTCCGGCCAAAGGATCAGCACAAATCAATCCAGACGCCATAAAAACTTCTGCTGGAGCATTGTATAAGATACCAGTGTGCAGGCATGATAGTTTATTCAAAACAGCAAAATTTTTGCAGGAATCTGGATTACAGCTGATTGCCTGTACAGAAAAAACCGATGATTATCTTTATCAGCCTGATTATACAGCTCCAACAGCAATTGTTATGGGCTCTGAAGAAAGTGGCATTTCTGTTGACCTGATCAGGATATCTGATCATCTTGCAAAGATTCCAATGTACGGTGAAATCGAGTCATTAAATGTTTCAGTATCTGCAGGTATTCTCTTATATGAAGCAGTGAGACAAAGGTTAACTCTTAAATAAACTCTGTTCCAAATCTTTGTTTTACATCACCAACAATTTGTTTAATCTCTTGTTCTTCACTTCGCGGACAGATTAATAATGTGTTATTAGATTCTACTACAATGAAGTCGTGTAAACCTTGCATAATAACAAGCTTCCCTTTTGGTACGTTAACCATGCAATTTGATGAATCATACATAATGACCATTTCTGAAGGAATTACTGCATTACCAACATAATCTTTCTCTGATAAATCATAAACAGACGCCCAGTTTCCAAGATCTGACCAGCCAAATTCTGAGGGTAATACGTATACATTTTCAGCTTTTTCCATTATTCCATAATCAATGGAGATGTTGGTGCATTGAGAAAATGCAGCATGCACGAATTCCTGTTCATCTTTTGTATTGTAAACGGATTCTCCTTCCTTAAAAATATCATTCATTTCTGGCAGATGATTTTTAAATGAATTGAGTATGCTTTGTACCGACCAGACAAATATTCCTGCATTCCATAAAAAATCTCCGCTTTGAACAAAAGTTTTAGCTAATTCTTTATTTGGCTTTTCGGTAAACGTTTTAACCTTGAAAAAATCATCACCTATTTTCTTTGTATTATATTGTATATAACCATATCCAGTATCAGGTCTAGAAGGCTTAATGCCAAGTGAGATAAGGCAATCATGCTTTGAAGCTGTTTCCAAAGATTTTTTAATACACTTAGTAAATTCTTCCGAATCCAAGATAAGATGATCTGAAGGTGCAACAACAATGCAAGCTTCAGGGTTTAGTTTTAAAATCTTATGACTTCCGTATGCAATACACGGAGCTGTGTTTCGCATAATTGGTTCTGCAAGTATCTGAGCATCATCCAAATCAGGAAGTTGTTCTTTTACTAGCTGGATATAAGATTCATTGGTCAGTATAAAGATATTGTCTTTGGGTACAATCTTTAAAAATCGATCGTAAGTTTGTTGTATGAGTGTTTTTCCTGAACCCAATATGTCAATAAATTGTTTTGGGTGGGCAGTCCGACTAATTGGCCAAAATCTGCTGCCAATTCCTCCTGCCATTATCAGGGCATAATGATTTTTCATATGGATTAAATGCTTTTAAATGATTCCTTCCTTCAATAGATCGTGAAGATGGACAAAGCCTTCAAATTTTGTGTCAGTTCCTACAAGTACTTGTGTAATATTATTTTCCCTTAATAGTTCCAATGCATTGACAGCGAGTTCATTTTTGTCAATAAATTTTGGTGAAATTGTCATTATATCTGCTGCATTCAGACTATCAATGGTACTGTTTTTATTCAACATTCGCCGTATGTCGCCATCTGTAATTATTCCTTTTAGAACTCCATGATCAACTACCGCAACAGCTCCCAGACGATTCTTTGTTATTTCGATTATCACTTCCCTGACAGTGGCATTTGAAGGCACTGTCGGTTTTTCATTTTGAGCGGCAAGGTCTGATACCTTAAGATAAAGGCGCTTGCCCAATGCTCCACCCGGATGGTATTTGGCAAAATCAGCACTGCTAAATTCTCGACATTCAAGTAAACAGACTGCCAGTGCGTCACCCATTGCCAATTGAGCAGTGGTGCTACTAGTTGGTGCCAGATTATGAGGGCATGCTTCCTGCTCAACCGAAGTATCCAAAATCCAGTCAGCCTGCATACCTAAAAAAGAATTTTTATCTCCAACCATTCCAACCAGTTTATTGCCACCTTGTTTTAATAATGGGACTAAAACCTTTATTTCGGGGGTGTTACCACTTTTTGAAATACATATCACTAAATCATCTTTCTGAATCATCCCCAGATCACCGTGTATGGCATCTGCCGCATGCATAAAAATAGATGGGGTACCGGTTGAATTGAAAGTAGCAACTATTTTCTGTGCAATTATTGCACTTTTTCCTATGCCAGTTACTATAACTCTAGCATTTAGGTACAGAATTTGATGTACTAATTCCGGAAAATTATCATTTAGTTGAGTTGCGAGTCTTTTTACACTTTCAGCTTCAATTTGAAGTGTTTTTCTTGCAATTTCTAATATTTCAACATTGCTTTTCAATGATATTTTTTTAAAATAAATAAATAATTAATCCCAAAAATATGTTATTTTGAGTATTATTATGATTCATATTCAATTTTTTCCTTACAGACAATGGAAATAAATAAATCCTTGTTTGATAATTTACAGAATTTTTTTGGCTTTGATAACTTTAAAGGCGATCAGGAGGCAATTATAACCAGTATTCTTCAAAAGAAAGATACTTTTGTTATTATGCCAACAGGTGGTGGTAAGTCAATTTGTTACCAATTGCCTGCACTGATGAGTGAGGGTACGGCTATTGTCATATCACCATTGATAGCTCTGATGAAAAATCAGGTTGACCAGTTAAGAGCCTTTGGGGGTACTGACAGTATTGCACATTTCTTAAATTCTTCTTTAAATAAATCTGAAATCAGCCGGGTTAAAGAGGATGTAACCAATGGAGAAACTAAATTACTCTATGTAGCACCCGAGTCACTTACCAAACCTGAAAATGTAGAATTTTTAAGAGGCATTTCCATTTCATTCGTGGCCGTTGATGAGGCTCATTGTATTTCAGAGTGGGGACACGATTTCAGACCGGAGTATAGAAGAATTCGTCAGGTAATTGATAACATAGGTGATCATATTCCAATTATTGCACTGACAGCTACAGCAACTCCTAAGGTTCAGCAGGATATTCAGAAGAATCTGCAAATGAATAATGCTGCACTTTTTAAATCATCCTTCAACAGACCTAATTTATTTTATGAAGTACGTGCCAAAAGAAATGTAATTAAAGAAATCGTAAGATACGCTAAAATGAATTCCGGGAAATCGGGAATCGTTTATTGCTTAAGCCGGAAAAAGGTCGAAGAAGTAGCTGAAGCCTTAAAACTTAATGGTATAAAAGCTCTTCCATATCATGCAGGTCTTGATCCGAAAACAAGGGCCGAGACTCAGGATAATTTTCTGATGGAAGATGTGGATGTGATTGTTGCAACTATTGCATTTGGTATGGGTATTGATAAACC
>JAURKO010000174.1 GCA_030831705.1 Daejeonella sp.
GTTTCCGAATTTCGATTCCAGCGGAGGCTGGAATCCCCCCTCCTCCTTCCTGATTTGTCATTCCCAAGAAAGTGGGAACCTCCCAAATTTCACAAACTGCAATTTTAATCCAAAGAGTCTATGCGGACTCTTAACTTAATGACATCCCGCGAAAGCGGGAATCTCCCACCATATCTCACAAAGTTATTGTAATCTATTAAACCTGACTGGATTCTTAAACAATGAAATCGGAACCAGTGTCACTGCAGAAATTATCCGCAGCATTGCGCACCCACGACAACAGTCATTGCGGGCTTGACCCGAAACGCAATTATCGTAACCTGTCTGTCGATTTGATGAGCTTCTCATCATTTCTAATACCCCTTAGTGCCAGTATAACAAACAACACACCCAAGGATGGGAGTATAACACCAAGTCCGTAATTCTCTGTTTGTAAGGTGATATTACCAAGAACCGCTTTTGCGGTTTGAACCATCCAGAAACTAAAGCCCAGAATTCCTGCAATACACACAAAGCAGAGCATCATTTGCTTTTTTCTGTTTTTAAATAGAAAAATTGCCAGGAATGGGATCAATCCGAGTATAACCGTTACTATGGTTAGGGCTAGGAAAGGTTCAGTCTGAACGACATTGCCCCCTACGCTTTCGTAAACACCGGTTACTTTTACAGCTTTTGAAGTGCCATCGGCATTGATAACCTGTAAATATGGAAATAGAAACAGACTAAAAATCGCAGCTGTAGCAAAAAAAAGCCAGATGGTTTGTACTCGTTGTAGCATGGGTTAGTAATTTGAAACAAATATAAATATTTTAGCTTTGTGATTATTCATTCAGCCAATGTATTGAACTTGCTTTGAGTATCTTTGGCATTTCCAAATTAGCTTTAGAGATTGAATACAACACAGCGATATTTTCTTGAACTGGCATACAACGGAACGGCATATCATGGCTGGCAGATTCAGCAGAATGCCCTTTCGGTACAGCAATTGATCAATACAGCATTGTCTACAATTAGCAGGCAGGAAATTGAAACTCTTGGATGCGGCCGCACCGACACCGGAGTACATGCCCGGCAACTTTTTGCACATGCTGATATTCCTACAACTATTGATGTACTAAATCCAAAGTTTTTGCTCAGTATTAATGCAATGCTTCCCTATGATATTGTGATTAAAAGGTTCATCAAAGTTGCTCCCGATGCTCATGCCCGGTTTGATGCAAGTTTGCGCTCGTATGAGTATCATATCCATTTCACAAAAGACCCATTCTTGCATAATTTATCCTGGCTTTTGCGGGATAAACCCGATTTGGACCTGATGAACAGTGCCGCAGCATTAATGATGGAGTATCATGATTTCAGTTGCTTTAGTAAGTCAAATACCCAAACTTTTACCAATAATTGTGTGATAAGCAGGGCTGAATGGATTTCTACAGATAAGGGTATTGTTTTTTATATTTCTGCCGATCGTTTTCTTCGTAATATGGTGCGGGCAATTGTTGGTACTCTGGTCAGAATAGGTAAAAAGGAAATTCAGGTAGAGGATATTCATGGGATTATTGAGAGCAAGGATCGCTCAAATGCCGGCGAATCAGTACCTGCATGTGGCTTGTTCCTAACAGAGGTGAAGTACCCCTATATTTAGGATGAAATTTGAAAACCAGGATTGGTTTAACTATTGAACAAAGATAAAAATGGCCAAGGTTAGCGGTAATGCAGTAGATGTAAACTTGTTGAGAAGGATATTCCGCTATGTTACTCCTTACCGTAGTATTTTTATTTGGTCAATCGTTTTAACGGTATTGCTTGCCATTCTGGCTCCGCTTCGTCCTTGGCTTATTCAATTTACCCTCGACAGATACATCTTGTTTAATGACCATAAAGGATTGCTGGAAATGAGCCTTTTAATGGTCGCGCTTTTACTGATACAGACTTTTGTTCAATATTTTCACACCTTTTTTACGAACATCCTAGGACAATCGGTGATCAAGGATTTACGCGTAAAGGTATTTAATCATATCAGCAGTCTGAGGCTTAAGTATTTTGACCGCACGCCTATCGGTCAATTAATTACCCGCACGGTTTCAGATCTCGAAACCATTGCGGATATATTTTCTGAGGGACTTATTGTAATTGTTGGGGATATTCTTCAGGTGATAGCCATCGTTGCTATGATGCTTTATGTTGATTGGGAACTGACCCTGGTGGTGCTAATTCCAATGCCATTGCTGGTTATGGCTTCCTTGGTTTTTAAAGAAGCCATAAAATCGGCGTTTCAAGATGTAAGAACCCAGGTTGCCAATTTGAATACCTTTTTACAGGAACACATCACCGGAATAAGGATCATTCAATATTTTGCCCGGGAGGATCAGGAGATGAAAAAATTCAAGCATATCAACTCCTTTCACCGGGATGCACATATTCGCTCCAACTGGTATTACTCGATTTTCTTTCCGGTGGTCGAGATTATTTCTGCAGTTTCTATCGGACTTTTAGTATGGTATGGATCGAAGTCGATTCTTTCTGATGAGATAAGTCCGGGGGTGGTCGTTTCTTTCATCATGTACATCAACATGCTTTTCCGCCCAATCCGCGAACTTGCGGATAAGTTCAATACCCTTCAAATGGGCATGGTAGGTGCTGAGCGTATTTTCAATGTATTGGACACGGATGAGCAAACTGAAGATAAAGGCACCCTGCAACCTCAGAAATTGAAGGGAGAGATTGAATTTAGAAATGTTTGGTTCGCTTATAATGAAGAAAATTGGGTATTGAAGGATATTTCCTTTCATGTTAAGCCGGGAGAAACACTGGCACTGGTAGGAGCTACAGGCGCAGGAAAATCCTCTGTAATTAATATTTTAAATCGTTTTTATGAGATCAATAAGGGTAGTATTCTTATTGATGGGAATGATATACGCGACTATAAATTAAGTTATTTGAGATCAAATATTGCCACAGTTTTGCAGGATGTTTTTCTTTTTTCAGATTCTATTGCTAATAATATCAATCTGAGTAATGAGGAGATCAGTAGAGAGCGGCTGATTCAGGCAGCAAAAGAGGTGGGTGCCTATGAATTTATAATGAAACTTCCTCAAGGCTTTGATTATGATGTGATGGAGCGTGGAGCAACATTATCTGCCGGACAGGCTCAACTTATTTCATTTATTCGGGCAATGGTGTATGATCCACGGATTTTAGTTCTGGATGAAGCTACAGCATCAGTAGACACTGAAACTGAGGAGCTTATTCAACATGCAATTAATAAACTGATGCAGGGTAGAACTTCCATTGTGATCGCCCATCGTCTTTCCACCATCCAGAATGCAGATCGGATCATCGTATTGGATCATGGTGAAATCAAGGAAATGGGTTCCCATCAGCAGCTTTTAAAATTAAATGGCTTTTACAAGAGATTATATGATCTTCAGTTTAATTCAGAGGGCATAGCAAAAGCTTAATTTTTAGCTTAAGATCCTTAAAAATAAATTAACTTCGGTATTTATGATTTTGTTCCTGATTTTATGAAGCGAATTGTATCCCATCTTACCTTTCAGGTGCTTGTGGCAATTTTTATTGGCGTGTTAGTCGGTATGAATTTTCCCGCATTTGCTCCTACTGCCAAACTAATCAGCCAGACTTTCATTAATATGATAAGCATGCTGATTGCGCCGATCATTTTTTTTACTATCGTGCTTGGTATTGCGCAAATGGGTGATATGAAAAAAGTTGGAAGGGTAGGTGGTAAAGCTTTGCTCTATTTTGAACTGATTACTACTCTGGCTATCATTATTGGATTGTTGGTTGCTAATATTTTTAAACCAGGTAAAGGCGTTGATATAAGTGCTACAAGCGCTGATCCCTCAAAGGTTCAATCTTATCAGGAGTCTGCTTCAGGGATGAACTGGCTAGAATTCTTTGCCCATATCGTTCCTAAAAATATCTTTGAGTCATTCGCCAAAGGTGATATTCTTCAGATTCTATTCTTCGCCGTGCTTTTTGGTTTTGCGCTGAGTCGTATGGGTTCAACTGGTAGCTCGCTGATTGTCACTTTTGAAAAGTTATCAAAGGTCATATTCAATATCATGAAAATAATCATGAAACTCGCTCCCTTTGGCGCATTTGGGGGTATGGCCTTTACAATTGGAACTTACGGGTTATCAACACTTTACCCACTCGGAAAGCTCATGATCGCTGTGTATATGACCATGATTCTGTTTATATTTGTGGTACTCAATTTGATATGTTATCTCTACAAATTCAGTCTGTGGCAGTTTTTAAAATTCATTAGGCAGGAGATTGTAATCGTTCTAGGCACTTCATCTTCCGAGTCGGTATTACCCAGTATGATGCTAAAACTCGAAAAATTTGGTTGTTCTAAATCTGTAGTCGGACTTGTTATCCCTACTGGCTATTCATTCAATCTGGACGGAACCTCCATTTATCTTTCGATGTCAGTTATCTTTTTATCTCAGGTTTTTAATATTGATTTGAGTCTTGGACAGCAGATTACGATTATTGGAGTATTAATGGTCACTTCAAAAGGTGCTGCAGGAGTAACAGGAAGTGGTTTTATTGTGTTGGCATCGACACTAACGGCTTTAAAAGTTGTTCCTATTGAGAGTATTGCCATTTTATTGGGAGTTGATCGTTTCATGTCTGAGGCCAGGGCTATAACCAATCTGATCGGTAATGGAGTTGCTTCTGTGGTGATCGCAAAAAGTGAAAATGAATTTGATCAGGAGGCTTATAAAAGGGCAATTAGTCCCAAAACGGCTGAGGATGTGATCACGTCTGCTTACGAGTAAAAAATTATAATTCTTTTTCCTTTACTTTTTGACATTCTAAGCGATTCTCTTAGCTTTGTTGTACAAAAATAGATTCAATGAGTGTACTGGTTAATAAAGATTCAAAAGTAATAGTTCAGGGCTTTACAGGTAATGAGGGAACATATCATGCTTCCCAGATGATAGCCTATGGAACCCAGCTGGTAGGTGGTGTAACTCCGGGAAAAGGAGGACAAAGTCATTTAGATCGCCCGGTTTTCAATACGGTTAAGGATGCCGTTGTTAAAACAGGTGCCGATGTATCCATTATTTTTGTGCCACCGGCATTTGCCGCTGACGCAATAATGGAAGCTGCTGAAGCAGGTATAAAAGTTATTGTATGTATTACCGAAGGTATTCCGACAAAGGATATGATTCTGGTAAAGGAATATATTTCAGATAAGGATTGTCGTTTGATTGGTCCGAATTGCCCGGGTATTATCACCGCTGATGAAGCTAAAATTGGTATCATGCCGGGATTCATCTTCAAAAAAGGTGGAGTAGGTATTGTCTCTAAATCAGGAACTTTAACCTATGAAGCAGTTGATCAGGTTGTAAAGGCCGGATTAGGGATTACCACAGCTATTGGTATCGGTGGTGATCCAATCATTGGTACACCAACCAAGGAAGCAGTAATGCTATTGATGAATGATCCTGAGACCAAAGGTATTGTGATGATCGGTGAGATCGGTGGTGGAATGGAAGCTGAAGCGGCATACTGGATTAAAGCGCACGGGACTAAACCGGTTGTAGGTTTTATCGCCGGACAAACAGCGCCGCCGGGACGTCGTATGGGGCATGCAGGAGCAATTGTAGGCGGTGCCGATGATACTGCAGCCGCAAAAATGAAGATCATGAGAGAATGCGGAATTCGCGTGGTGGAGTCACCGGCTGAGATCGGTGCTGCAATGGCTGAAGAACTTGCAAAATTATAATTAGCTTAAGGCTAAGAAATTTAAAACCGGCTTAATGCCGGTTTTTTTTGTGTCTGTTGAGTTTTAAATCATCCCGTTTTTTTGGAGTAATCGAATCGGTATGTACTACTATTGAATAGGGTCTCCTGTTCTCGATAAGGAATGATGAATGCCTGCCATTCCTATATTTTTTATCCTTTGCGTCTCTGCGTCTTTACGAGCTTTCCTGCTTTGATTGAATAATTTAAAAAAATGGTCTCGCAAAGATTCTGTGTTGATTTCCAAATAAAATTGTTTTTATCTTTATTCTTTAAGACGGTCAAGAACTAGTCTGTGTAGCGTACTGATCCTTTTGGCTTAGTGCGCTACTCCCTTTTAGATCGGCATA
>JAURKO010000175.1 GCA_030831705.1 Daejeonella sp.
GGCATTTTTAATCTACCTTATATCGAACTCAGATTAAATATAAACTAAAATTATATTTCTTTGGTATGCTTCTCACCAATCTGTTGTCTCCACATAGCATAATAAAGCCCCTTTTCTTTCAGCAATTCTTCGTGTCTGCCAGATTCAATGATGTGACCTTTCTCAAGTACAAAGATTTTATCAGCATGCATAATAGTAGATAGCCTGTGCGCAATTAGTATTGTAATATGATCCTGGATGACCGATACATCACGAATGGTTTCTGTGATTTCCTCCTCAGTAATGGAGTCTAAAGAAGAGGTAGCTTCGTCGAAAACTAAGATATTTGGTTCACGTAACAAGGCCCTTGCAATTGACAGGCGCTGTTTTTCGCCTCCGGATACTTTTACACCTCCCTCACCAATCACTGTATCTAATCCTTTATCAGCACGGGCAAGTAAATTCTGACAGGCGGCTTTTTGTAATACACGCAGGCAGTCTTCATCACTGGCATTAGGACGAACAAAAAGCAGATTTTCACGTATTGTACCGGAGAATAATTGTGTATCCTGTGTAACAAAACCTATTTTTTCACGCAATTCATCCAAATCAATATCTGTTCCAGGAATATCATTATAAAGTACACTTCCGGAAGCAGGGTGATATAATCCAACAAGTAGTTTTACCAGTGTAGTTTTTCCAGATCCGGAGGGGCCAACAAATGCGATTGTCTGTCCTTTTTGAGTTTCGAAGGAAATATTTTCCAGAGCATATCGGTTTGCTGATTGATGTTTAAAGCTCACTGAATTAAATTTCAGGCTATTTATTCGTCCAAGAATTTCAGGTTTTAAGGGTTTTTTTTCTTTTGGGGTACTTAAAATCCCTCTGAAATTATCAAGAGATACTTCAGTTTCACGATAAATGTTAATGATATTTCCTAGTTCTTGTAATGGCCCGAAGATGAAAAATGAATAGATAAAAAGTGAGAAAAATTCACCAACGCTGATTCTGCCTGCAAATATTAGATAAAGCATTAAAAGGAGAATCATGTTTCTCAATAAGTTTACAAGTGTACCCTGAATGAAACTAAGACTACGTACATATTTTACCTTTTTAAGCTCTAACTTTAATATTTTATCAGTGGTATTACCAAGGCGTTTTATTTCCTGACTAGATAGTCCAAGACTTTTAACCAGCTCAATATTGCGAAGCGATTCTGTTGTTGATCCTGCCAGAGCTGTAGTTTCACTGACAATAGTTTTTTGAACAATTTTAATTTTTTTACTCAGTACAGAACTAATGACACCAAGAATAGGGATAACAGAAACATAAACAACAGCAATCGACCAATGAATATTGATAGCATAAACGAATACAAAAGTTACTCCCACCAGAGATGTAAACACGATATTTATAAAAGCAGTAATTAGCTTTTCAGTATCAGTTCTTACTTTTTGAAGGATACCCAGTGTTTCGCCACTTCGTTGATCTTCAAAAACTGAATAGGGTAATTCGAGTGAATGTGCCAGTCCGTCTGAGTATATCTTTGCACCAAGTCTTTGGGTAATAACATTCACATAATAATCCTGAAAATTTTTTGCTACCCGCGAAACCATAGCCACACCCATTGCAGCAAGAATAAGTAATCCGGCACCCTGAAAGAATTCCTGAGTAGTATAATCCTGGTAACGAGTTACATAGGTGTCGATAATCTTTCGAAAGATCCAAGGATCAAGTAATGAAAAGATTTGGTTTACTGCTGCCAGAAGTAGAGCGAGAGCGATAAGTCCTTTATAATTTTTTAAGTAGTCTGCTAATAGTTTCATATGGTAACAAAATTAAAAAAGGGAATAGTGCTTAAGCCATATTCCCCCTTTTTCTATAAATATAAATAGATTAGACAGTCATGATATCTTTTTCCTTTGCCTCCATAAGCCTATCAATTCTTATAATACAAGAGTCTGTTAATTTTTGAACATCACCTTCACCTGTTTTAATTTCGTCATCAGAAACTCCCTCAGATTTTGAGCGTTTGATCTTTTCATTGGCATCTTTACGGATATTTCTGACTGCTATACGACCTTTTTCAGCCTCTTCTTTTACTTTTTTGACAAGGTCTCTTCGGCGTTCTTCTGTTAGCGGTGGAACGTTTAAGCGGATTACAGCACCGTCATTCTGCGGATTGAGACCTATATTTGCCTCCATAATTGCTCGTTCTATCGGAATAAGCATCGTTTTTTCCCATGGTTGTACCACTAATGTACGTGCATCAGGAGTATTGATAGTACCGATCTGGTTTAAAGCAGTTGGCGTACCATAATAATCTATAAATATCCCGTCTAGCATAGAAGGCATAGCTTTGCCTGCACGAATTTTTACCAATTCATTATCACAAAACTCAATGGCTTTTTCCATATGAGCTTTGGCGTCATCCAGTTGTTTCTTAATTAGCTCGTTCATAATCTATCAGTTCGATCTGTAAAATTAATTAAATTCCTGCTATTCTCAGGTATTTAAGTCCTCCTCAGACTTTGATTTATTAACCTTTCACCAAAGTACCAATGGGTTCACCATCTATTAGACGCATTAAATTACCCGGTTTATTCATGTCAAATACTATGATTGGCAGATTATTTTCCTGACAAAGGGTAAATGCAGTCATATCCATCACGTTGAGATTCTTTTTATAAACCTCATCGAACGTAATTTCATCATAACGAATGGCATTCAGCTCTTTCAATGGGTCAGCGGTGTAGATTCCATCTACGCGCGTTCCTTTCATGACCACATCTGCGTTAATCTCAACCGCTCTCAGAGATGCTGCAGTATCCGTAGTAAAATATGGATTTCCAGTTCCTGCACCAAAAATGACTATTCTTCCTTTTTCAAGATGACGGACCGCACGGCGGCGAATAAAAGGTTCGCATATCTGCTCCATCTTAATGGCAGTCAGCAGACGTGTTTTAACACCAGTTTTTTCTAATGCATCCTGCAAAGCCATGCTATTTATTACTGTTGCAAGCATACCCATATAATCTGCCTGTACACGGTCCATGCCTGCTTTTTCAGCACTTAGTCCACGATATATATTACCGCCTCCAATTACCAGTGCAATTTCAATCCCTTTAGCATGTACTGCCTGTATGTCTCTGGCATATTGAGCAACACGATCAATATCGATACCGTATTGTTTCTCACCCATCAATGCCTCGCCGCTTAATTTTAAAAGAATACGTTTGAATTTCATGGAGATATTTTTTTAAAGTTATTAAAATATTTTAGTTGAGCTTACCTGAAAAGTAAGTGCTATGATGTTTGAAATCTTTATTGAATACTACAATATCTGCTCGTCCACCTGGTTTAAACACTCCTCGGTTCTTATCTCCTATCAAACGGGCAGGATAAGTTGACGCCATACGTAATGCCTCCTCAAGGGATATTCCAACCTTCAAGACACAGTTTTCAACCGCTTTGAGCATAGTAAGACATGAACCAGAGAGGGTCCCGTCAGGCATGGAATATCTATCGCCTTTAAATTCGTGCTGATAAACACCCTCATTGCTTTCAGTAACTGCATCAGTAATCAAAAATAACCGATCACCCAATTCCCGTTTGGCTAGTTCGATCATTGGGAAACTAACATGGACACCGTCGGCTACTATACTAGTATAAGGTTTTACTTTAAAAATTGCAGGGACAAGTCCGGCTGCACGATGATGAATTGGAGGCATGGCATTGTAAAGATGCGTAGCAGCCTGTACCGGGTTATTCAAAAAGGATAAAGCTTCCTCATAGGTCGCATCGCTATGTCCGGCAGAAATAATGATATTGTTTGAATGAAGGAAATCTATCAATTCCTGATCCTGGAGCTCGGGTGCAATGGTCATCATTTTTAATTCACCCTCTGCCCGTTCTACCCAGTTTTTTATCTCTGAAAGTGTTCCTTTTTTGATATAATTTTCAGGATGAGCACCTTTACGCTTCGCGTTCAGATAAGGTCCTTCAAGATGAAGACCAAGAAAATTACCTGTTGCTCTTTTTCGATAAGCTTTAGCGGCATCAATAGCTTTAAGTACTACCTCATCACTATTAGTTGCTGCTGTAGCGAAAAATCCGGTTGTACCCTGGGAGATTAGATCATTCTCCATTTGCTCCAGACCCTCTTCATCTGGCAAAGCACCGAATAATTTACCACCACTACCATAAATTTGAAGATCTATTAGTCCGGGAGCAATCATGAAACCCTTAAGATCTGTTATTTTGAAACCCACAGGAATCTTTTCCGGTTCAACGATGGAATGGATTTTTCCGTCACTTATTAATAAGGCTTTATTTTCCAGTCTTTCTTCCCCGGTAAAAATGCTGGCATTAATAAGTGCTTGATCCATAGCGTAAAAATAAAAGGCAAAAAAAATCCCCTCCAAATTGGAGAGGATTAATTATTAAGCTCCTAACTGAACCCGCTTAAATGCGGTAACTGTGAGACCCTTTTCTACATCATTCAAAAACTGTGCAACAGTTTTTGAAGAGTCTTTCACAAACTCCTGATTGAGGAGGGTAGAATCTTTATAGAATTTATTGAGTTTACCGGCAGCAATCTTTTCAACCATTTCTTCAGCTTTACCTTCTGCACGGATCACATCTTTAGCAATTTCAAGTTCTCTCTCAATAGTTTTAGAATCAACGTCACCCTTATCAATTGCTACAGGATTCATGGCAGCAATTTGCATTGCAACATCTTTTCCTACTTCATCAGCATTAGATGGGTTAGTACTTAAAGAAACTAATACACCTAGTCTGTAATTTCCGTGTATGTAAGCAATCACTTTTTCGCCAGTTACAGTTTCAAATTTTGAAACTCCAACTTTCTCGCCGATTGTACCAGTTTTAGAAATGATTGTATCAGCTAACTTTTCGCCATTCAATTCAAGATTGGTTAGTTCTTCTAGAGAAGAAGGATTTTTTTCAATCGCCAAATCAGCAATACTATTTGCAAATGCTACGAAATCAGCATTTTTTGCTACGAAATCGGTTTCACAATTAAATTCAACGATAACACCGCGTTTTCCGTCGGCTGTTGTTTTTGCAATAACGACACCCTCATTTGATTCACGATCCTGACGGCTTGCTGCAACTTTGGCACCTTTTTTACGTAGGTTATCAATAGCCGCTTCAAAATCTCCGTTAGCTTCGGTTAATGCTTTTTTGCAATCCATCATACCGGCTCCGGTTTGCTGGCGTAATTTATTTACATCTGCGGCAGTAATTTGTACTGTAGACATGTTATTTCCTTTAGCCTCTCTCAATCCCTCCGCCTTGGGCGGAGGGATGAAAGAGAAATGTTTTAAATTGAAATTATTTGCTCCCTCTCCTCAGGAGAGGGTTGGGGTGAGGCCCTTACTCTTCGCTTTTCGCTTCAGGCTCAGCTTCTACTGCTACACCTTCCGGACTTGTTCCCTTACGGGTGCGTTTGCCTGGAGTTGCTGTTTCTTCTTTAGCTTCGCCTTCAGAATCAACCTTTGCTTTTGCAGTTGCAGCTTCTTTATCAGCTTCTTCTTCTTTCTCGCGTTTACGTTCATCCAAACCTTCGTGGATAGCTTTCATGATAACGTCCATGATCAATGTGATTGATTTGGTTGCATCATCATTCGCTGGAACAGGGAAGTCGATGTTTGACGGATCAGAATTGGTATCAACCATTGCAAAAGTAGGGATGTTTAATTTCATCGCTTCAGCAACTGAGATATGCTCTTTCTTTACGTCAATAATAAATAATGCAGCAGGAAGACGGTTCAAATCAGCGATACCTCCAAGAAGTGCCTCTAATTTGATACGCTCACGCTGAATCATTAATTTTTCTTTTTTAGATAAAACATCAAAAGTTCCGTCTTTGGTCATCTTATCGATGTTAGACATTTTTTTGATCGATTTACGAACTGTAGCAAAGTTAGTTAACATACCACCTAACCAACGCTCGGTTACATAAGGCATGTTTACAGAACGAGCCTGCTCAGCAACGATGTCTTTAGCTTGTTTCTTTGTAGAAACAAATAAGATCTTACGTCCTGATTTTACGATTTGTTTGATCGCAGCAGCAGCTTCTTCTAATTTTGTTAAAGTTTTATTTAAGTCTATAATGTGGATGCCATTACGCTCCATGAAAATGTACGGTGCCA
>JAURKO010000176.1 GCA_030831705.1 Daejeonella sp.
ATAGGCTGCTCTGATTAATTGGGTTACTCCAGATTCGCTAAGTCCCAGATCTTCAAGAAACATTTGCCGTTCTTCAAAACTTTCAAGAGAAGCTATTTCTGCCTCAATTTGAGCTGAAATAACCAAAACCTCTGCATTTTCCTCCTTAACAGCTTCACGAACCTTATCTACATATTGATTGCCACTTACAACCGATTTTTCATCCACATTACACACATACATTACCGGCTTCTCGGTCAATAAAAACAGGTCGGCGATAAATTCTTTGTCTTCTTCACTGATAGGAGCAGTACGCACCGATTTACCTGATTCAAGATGTGCTTTAACAATATTGCATACCTCATAGGTCTTTTTTGCATCCTTGTCATTACCGGTCTTAGCCATTTTTTCAACCTTCTGAATACGTTTTGAAACAGCATCAAGGTCCTTTAACTGCAATTCAGTGTCAATGATTTCTTTATCCCTGATCGGATCAACTGAGCCATCTACATGGATCACATTATCATCATCGAAGCAACGTAAAACATGTATAATAGCATTGGTAGCACGTATATTTCCGAGAAACTGGTTTCCAAGTCCTTCACCTTTGCTGGCACCTTTTACAAGTCCGGCAATATCCACTATCTCAATCGTATTTGGCTGAACCTTAAGCGGTTTTACAAGTTCTGCAAGTTTGGTTAAACGGGGATCAGGTACTGTAATGACGCCGATATTTGGCTCGATTGTACAAAATGGAAAATTCGCTGCCTGCGCTTTTGCGTTCGATAAACAATTAAAAAGTGTAGATTTTCCAACATTTGGTAATCCGACTATACCACATTGTAATGCCATTTGAGTTGTAGGTTGTAAGTTGTAAGTAATAAGCTTTAGGCTTTTAGCTTTAAGCTTTCCGCTTTTAGCTTTTAGCTTTTAGCTTTTAGCTTTTAGCTTAAAGTGGCGCAAAGATAGAATTTTTGTTCTGAGTTTTTCTGTCACTTGATGAACAGAATATTGAAGCATTCCTGCACATCGATTAGAATTTCCCAGAATGGTCAAAAATTGCAGGTATTAGGTTCTGTACCTCTTACTTTCATTTTTAAAATGAATACATTCCCACTTTCCGGGTATTTTTTCAGCTCATCTTCATTCAAATCTCCCTTTGCAGTAGTGATGATAAGATGATCTAGATTCTCACCCACAAAAGCACAGGAAGTTACATGTGGAACGGGTATTTCTATCTTTTCAAGAAGATCACCGTTTGCCGGGTTCCAGCGGTAAACTCCAAAACCTCCCCAGTGCGCTACCCATAGCATGCCTTCATTATCAATACACATTCCGTCAGGTGTGCCCATTTCTTTGGGTATAAGAACTGCATTTTTCTCAAACAGAATAGCTCCGCTGTTTGCATCAAAAATATAGGATTTAATGATTTGAGTCGGACTGTCAATAAAGTACATTCGTGTGTTATCCGACGTCCAGGCCATGCCATTGGAAATAGTAAGATTGCTCAGTTTTTTTTCAATACTGAGATTTTTATCAATGCAGTATAAGGATGCAGCACCCGGCTTGAAATCCATATCCATAGTTCCAAGCCATAATCTGCCTTTGCTATCGCATTTAGCATCATTGCATCGGTTGTTTGTAATCTCTGATTCAATATCCAATAGCCACTCCAGCTTCTCGGTAGTCAAATCAAACCGGGCAATTCCGGCATTTAAACCAAGTATCAGATAATTTGCCTTGCCGGGGCAAACCATAGTGAGCCTGCCATCAAATTTACAGGTTTTGGTTTCTTTGCTAAGCCAATGGTATTCAAATAACATACCCCGCTCTATGTCCACCCAAAAGCATGAATTTCGTTCGGTATGCCAAAGTGGTCCTTCGCCCAGCAGGCAATGAGCAGGGTAAAGGAGTTCTGCTTTCATTGTTATTGATGATTTCTTAGAGGTCAAAAGGTGAGGGACTAATACAAGACCAACCACCATCAATAACCAGACATTGTCCGGTGATCTGTTTCGCTTTCTCTGAAACCAAAAACAAAGCAGCATTCGCAACATCCGTGGTTGTACCTGGTCTGCCCATTGGGGTTAATTTAGACCAAACTGTCTCATAATCAGGGTCGTTAGTTGTTCGTTCTGTTATAGTGGCTCCTGGAGCAATCGTATTTACATTGATCTTATAAGCAGAAAGTTCGATCACAAGATTCCTGGCAAGCATATCGAGGGCCGCTTTAGTCATTGCATAAGCAGCGAGATCTTTGTGCGCCTGACGGCCTGTAATGGATGAAGTGAACAGAATTGAGCCTCCATCAACCTGCTGTTTCATCTGCTTCGCAGCCGCCTGCGTCAGGTAGAATGTACCCGCCATGTTTACGTTTAGTACTCTGGTAAAGGCTTCCGGACTGTAAGTTAAAAAATCACCAAATAAAGTGATACCGGCGTTTGCAATCACAATATCCAGTTTCCCAAATTGTTTGACAGCCAGATCGACCATGCTTTGGATAAAATTTAGATCACTTGAATCGCCCGAAATAGAAATACAATTACCTTCTTCCTCTCTGATTTGTCTTGCCGCGTTCTCCGAAAGATCTGAATCAAGATCATTTAAAATAACCGCAGCACCTTCCTTAGCCAATTGTCTGCAAATTTCGAAACCAATACCCTGACCCGCTCCGGTAACAATAGCAACTTTCTTTTCGAAAGACTTTATATGCATAAATTATTATTTATCTAATGAGAGTCTCTCGTTACTTCGCTACCTGAGCCTCCCTTAAGGAAAGTAAGGTCTGCCCCTAAATGTGCTTGTTCAACATAATTGATATACATACTGGTATAACCTCTGTCAGTGAGCGCAGGAGAAGGCTTCCAATTATCTTTTCTTCGCTGAAGTTCCTCTTCACTAAGATCAACATTCAAAGTTCGGGCGTTCAGATCCAGTATAATCAAGTCGCCGTTTTCAATTACACTGAAATTACCTCCCAGAGTGGCCTCGGGTGATACATGCAATACAACTGTCCCAAATCCTGTTCCACTCATTCTTCCATCAGAAATTCTGACAATATCCTTTATTCCCTTTTCAAGAAGTTTTAGAGGCAAAGTCATATTTCCTACCTCCGGCATTCCAGGATAACCTTTCGGACCGACATTCTTTAAGATAAGGATACTATTCTCATCTACTGGCAAATCTGGGTCATCAATTCTTAATTTATAATCCTCTATATCTTCAAAAACAACTGCCTTTCCGCTATGCTGGAATAGATGCGGACTTGCGGCAGTTGGCTTGATGACAGCACCATCTTCACAAATATTGCCATATAGCACCGCCAGTGCAGTAGTATTGTTGAAGGGTTTATCAATGGATGCAATCACATCCCGGTTATAACATTGTGCGTTCTGGTAATTTTCCTGAATAGTTTTACCGTTGGCAGTTATGCAACCCGTATGGAGAAATGAATCAATTTCCTTAAGTAAGGCAGGTACACCTCCGGCATAATAAAAGTCTTCCATAAAATACTTTCCCGAAGGTTGTAAGTTTAAAAGAAGTGGAACAGAAGCAGATAGCTTGTCAAAATCCTTAAGATTCAAAGGAACACCAATCCTGCCGGCAATTGCTATTAAGTGAATCACAAAGTTCGTGGATCCACCAATTGCAGCATTTACTTTGATTGCATTTTCAAATGCTTCTCTGGTTAGGATATCTGATAATTTTTGATCTTCTTTAACCATCTCCACTATTCTTCTGCCTGATAATTGAGCTAGTACTTTTCGTCTGGAATCAGCAGCAGGTATGGCGGCATTCTGAGGCAGCGTTAGTCCGAGGGATTCAACCATCGTTGCCATCGTGGAAGCTGTGCCCATAACTGCACAATGACCCTGACTACGGCATAAACCTGCTTCTGCGATATTAAGCTCTTCTTCAGTCATAACACCTGATTTCACATCATCGGTGAATCGCCATACATCGCTTGTGCCTATATCACGACCATTGTATTTGCCTGTAAGCATTGGTCCGCCTGATACCACAATGGTAGGTATATTTACACTGCATGCTCCCATTACTAATGAAGGAGTGGTTTTATCGCAACCACACAAAAGAACAACACCATCCATTGGATTTGCACGAATCGACTCTTCAACATCCATACTGGCCAAATTGCGGTAAAGCATTGCCGTTGGTTTAATCAATGTTTCGCCCAATGACATCACCGGGAACTCTACTGGAAAACCTCCGGCTTCATAGATTCCTTTTTTTACAGATTCTGCCAGTTCTCTGAAATGTGCATTGCAGGGGGTGAGCTCCGACCAGGTATTGCATATTCCAATAACAGGTTTACCTTGAAACTCATAGTCAGGAATGCCCTGATTTTTCATCCAAGCCCTGTAAATTATGCCATCCTTACCTGTTTTGCCAAACCACTGCTGGCTACGTAATTTTTTTTCCATTTTTATTAATATTTGTGCCTTAGCACTGCAAGTTAAAAAAAACAATAAATTTTAGATCCGATTAATACAAACTTAGCCTTTATTGCCCTTAATATATTTAGCCACGGTCCCAACCGGAGCAATCCAAATACCATTTGCTGGGTTTTGAGCATATTCGATCAGCTTTTTAAGCATGCTCAATCGGGTTGTCTGATTTCCTGATGCCCCCATTTCATGACCGGCAAGAACCAACCACGCACCGCTCTTTTTTGCATTTTCAATCAGCGGTAATATTTGCTCAAAATCTTTACCGTCCATTTCCATCCCGGTTAACTGGGCAAGATCACAGAATTGAGGGGCATTGGGGCCTTCATCAAGCCAGCCTCTGCCACTCAGAAATAGTTTTGATACAACAGGAACGTAGCTTTTGGTGTTTTCCCCTCTGCCGATATAGGTTTGTCCGCAAGGATAAGCGAATACTTCAGCTTCAACCCCAAGCAATTCCTTAATATCTTTATTAGCCAAAATTAACTCATTCCGCATTTGTTTCAAGGTATAATTCTCTATGGCCTTTTGTCTTGACCATGGAAAATTACCGGTGCAGGGATGGTTGAAAGAATGATTCCCTATTTCATGACCATTCGCAACTGCTTTCTTCCAGCCTTCAAGTCTTTGTTTGACAGAATTAGGGACCACATAAAATGTGCCTTTAACTCCATACTGATCTAGTAATGCAGTTCCGGCATCTACCTGACTTGCCCTTGCATCATCGAAACTTAAACTGATGGCTATTTGCTTCCCCTCAGGCCAGGTAAATACTGATTCATTTTGTTGCGCTAATAGTTTGTTGCCAGAGAGAATTAGCCAAACTGCTATTAGAATTAAATTCTTGCCTGAAGAATTTAAATTTCTTTTAGGAATAGTTGTCAAGGGTTTCATTTTATTTAGTTTGATATCTATTAATTGACTTTGTTATATAATCCCTCGAAGTATTTCTTTCCCTCGATTACCTCGGCCAGGTTATTTTCCATTTTATGTTCACATTCAACATGAATCACTCCCTTAAATTGCTGACGTTTTAATTCATCAATTATCGGAGGAAAATTAATTACGCCCTTCCCAATTATGACATCATTAGCTTCCGTGTTATCAGATTGATGAATGTCTTTTAAATGGACTCCAAGAATGTTTCCTTCCAGTTTTTTGAGACATTCTGCAGGATCCAGTCCGCTTCTTTCCCAATGTCCCAGATCGGCACAGACTCCAAAATTTGGATGGTCTTTCATGGCAGCGATTACAGAATCAGGATGCCAATAAAGGCTTTTTCCCTTCGCATGCTCATGTATGGCGAGTTTAATCTTATAAATTCCTGCAAGACTATCCAACATATCCCATGAATCCTTCTCTGGTTCAGCTACCAGATGCTGCATGTTCATTGCTTTGGCCATTTCAAAATAATACTTCCAGTCGGCTTCATTTTTTGCACCACTGACATACATAGATTGCATTTGAATATTTTTTTTACTGAGCATTTCTATCATTTTACTGATTTCTTCTTCAGTCATTTCAGCCATCGTTTTTTCATTGAATTCCTTTCCCATCTTATGAAAAGAAAATCCTTCCACATAATTTACTCCGGCACTGTCTGCCTTATCGAGGGCATCAGCAAAAGAAAAACGGTTGAATGAATACAAGGCTACACCCATATTCCATTCAGCATTTTGTTCCTGAGCTTTTTTGGAATTATCAGTACATCCAATAAATGAACCAGCGAAAAGACATACATAACAGAGATAATTTTTTAATATTTTCATTTTATATTGATTTTGATAATGACTATTTATTTGCTTTTAATCAGGCTTAGTTTAATTTCCCGCAAGTCCAACATCCCGGCGTCAACAGTAGGCTTGTTTGATCTGAAAACGATTTTCTGACGGCCAGTCTTTAGTTTGATTGTACCTATATTTTTCGATTTGAAAGATTCCCAGGAACCGCTACGGTCAATAGTTCCGATCAGTTTCTGTTTGCCAGCTTCCAGTAGAAATTCATTGCCTGCTGTTTCATCGGAAACTGACCAAACTAATTCTGCTCTGTATTCACCATCAAGATCTACATCAACCTCCCATTCAACCCGGTCTAGATTCGTAAACCATCCAAAAGCCCACCATTCAGGCATGTACTTAATTTTAGGCCCAATACCTTTGCCATTACGGGCAGATAATCTGAGAATAGTTCCATCAGGTTCTGATTGAACGGTGGTCGGTTTATTGAAGGATTGTGGCTGGTATGTTGGAACACTTTTCATTTCTCCCTCCAAGTATCCAATGACAGCTTCTTTTACATGTTTCTCTACAACAGGAGTGTAGGGGGAAACGGTTTCAATTTCATATCCGCCATGCTTCCATTCTTTTTCAGTTGGCAGGTATCCGAGCCATCCATTTGTATAACCAAAGAAAAATGTAAAGGGAAAGGGTGATCGATCGCGTATTTCATTTGATATCTCACAAAAAAGTTCTACTGGTAAACTCCATATGGCCACATCTTCATTGATCTTGAGGAATCTTGCCGGCAATAGCACCTGATGGTCGCCATTCGCTGAGGTCTGGCTATATCTCGACAAATCCTTTGGCCAGCTTAAATTGGGCTTTCTTGGGGTTTCTATGATCATTGATCCTGTAAATAGCTTAACATCAGATCGTACTGATACAATTTCTTTATTAGCAGACAGAATTTTGTCACCCAACAAAACTTTAAACTGACTCAAATGTCCAGCTTTTGGATTTGGATATACACTGTAAATAGGTGCCAGATTACCCGCAGCACCATTAATGAAGAGGAGTGGGGCACCTAATTTTTGTTCAACATATTCGGAAACTATTCCTGGAGCATCACCACTGATCTCGGTTTGAGCAGGACCAAGCACTGTTCCATGGATTGCATAATTAGCGATCAGGGCAAGCGGACTCCCATCTTCTTTATCCAGGCGAATTAAACCAATTTTACGATCAACAGCGCCTTCCGGATTTAATCCTAGGGAAGCTTTTCCATCTACATCTATCGCCCGGCGGTTAATATTCGCCTGAGAAAAACCCCATCCAACACCGAGTTTTGCTTTAACCAGTTTGCTTCGGGCTTCTACAATTCCTTTTATCAGAGATTGTTCTACCATTGAGGTATATGCGGTATCTACATCATGTTTATAACGATCGCCCATGAAAACTTCTGGCAAGCCTGGAACACCAACTTCCGGTGCAGAGTGCGTATGGGTTAAGGTCCACCAAAAATTCTCAGGGTCAATTCCAAGTTCCTTCTCCAGAATAGCTGCAACATGATCATATTCTGAGGGAGACATCACGCAGATGTCTGTAGAAACCAAAAAGAATTGCTTCACTCCATCGTCCATTGCGACAATTCGATGGTATATGCGGTCATGGATGCCGGTGGATTGCCTTGCTGCATATCCCAGCAACATTTTCGGTTTATCTGGAGTGATGTCAACTTTGACTACAGATGCCTTAAATACTTTATCAGGCTGTTGAGCCAAAGCAGTTTTGGCAATAATTATGACTAGCCCAAATAGCAGAAATTTTAATCTTTTGATTTTCATGCTTTTAAATTTTTGTTGAGATATGGTTCATCATTTAAAATTTGCGTAAAAATGCTAGAAGATCCGCCATTTCCTGTTTGTTGATCTTTTTTTCAAGTCCAGAAGGCATAGCTGATATCTCCATACTTTTTATCTCCTTAATGTCTTGACGATTAATGGTTTTTTCAAGTTTTCCATTGTTTTTGAGTGTTATCGCGACATCTGATTCACTTGAGATAATTCCCTGATGTGATTCGCCATTTTTTAATTCGACATTCCATTGATCATAACCACTTGAAATTGAAATATTTGGATCAAGAATATTAGCCATAATGATTTCAGCTGTCCAGTTGTGAATTGTTCCAAGATCAGGGCCGAGTTCAACACCCATTTTCCCCCTTACCTGGTGACAAATTGCACAGTTCTGTAAATAGACATTCTGACCTTTTGTAGCATCTCCTTTTAATACAAGCGCTTCCTGATAAGCTTTATTGACCTTTTTTCCGTCTTCTTCATTTTTTGTAAAAAGGGTTCTGGCTTTATTACGCAATAGGTCATCTTTATTTTGCATCAGCTGAACGCTTCTGCCAAAACTTACACTACTTGCCTGAACCTGGTTTTTTTCAATTGCATTCAGGAGCAGCTTAATCCGGTCATTATTACCTAAAAATGTTCCAATAGCGGCATCTCTTATTTCAGGTGTTAGGACTGCCCATTTCTGCAGAACATATTCACTAATTTCTATTCCGGGCACTTTACTAAATGTTTTTAGCGCGGCAAGTTGAACAATCGTTTGTTCCTGCGGTACGATTAATCCTTTCAATAAATTACTAAAAGGGCCAGGTTCAGTTAATGCCAGGAAATTAATAGCTTCAATTCTTTTACTATCCGGAAGACTACGGTTTGCAGCTACTACTAATGTTTTATTTATGGCAGTTTTGATTTCCGGCCCATTATTTAAACCGATTACTCTCAACATATCAAGAGATCCTTTTCGAACCTCGACAGACTGATGATTAAAAAATGTATTGATCAGTAAGTTTTGATCTTCTTTGTATGAATTGATTGATTCTGGAGATTTAGATTTTTGAGATTCCAGTCCGATTGCAAGTCCCTCAAGCATAGCCCCCTTCCATTGATTATTCTGGATTGATTCATTACGGACTGAATTTTGAATGAGCTTTTTTATTGTATTCTGCTCACCTCCATTAGCAATCATAGTTGCCAGTCTTTGAACTAGTAATGAATATGCAGGGATATCAGCCTTGTAATTCTTGAGCACTTCATTTAAAATTGATTCTGTTTGGGATGACGGGGCACTTAAAGCAGCAATTTGGGTCCATTTATCATTGATATCCTGAAACAATAATTTATTTCTTACAGTTGCTGATTCATTTGAATTATCATACCCTAAGCTTAATAGCAATTGCATCCTGACTTTTGGATCTTTATCATTTTGAATTGACCTAAGCGTTTTAAATAGTTGTGGAAAATCCTGGAAATGAAGCTCTGCAAGTTTGATAGCATTAACCCGGATACCTGATTCTGTATCTTTTAATGCTTTTTCTATTATTTCGGGACTTAATTCACCCATACCTTCAAGGGTCCACAATGCATGTAGTCTGCCCATCGGAGATTCTGGGTTATTAGCCATTTTTAGAAGTGAAGGAATAATATTCCTGTCTTTTCGGTCAACCAAAAGCCGCTGTGAGTTAGTTCTCCACCATCGGTTATTGTCTGAAAGATGAGCTACTAATTTTTCACTGCTTGCATCTCCCAATGTAAGTCCTTTGGTCCATTCAGGTTTTTTATCTCCGCTTGTCGTAATCCGATAGATGCGTCCCATGTCCGAGCCATCATATAATCCTCCTTGCTTAACCGCTTTTTCTGACATCCATTCCGGTGACTCAATCACTCTGCGGTAATAATCCAGCATATAAAGTGCCCCATCAGGACCAACATAAAAATTAACTGGTCGCGACCAGGCATCAGTGGAAGTAAGAAATTCTTTATTATTTAAGATAGCACTTGCCTCGAAACTTGAGCCTTTATCTTTAAGGATATCTGCATGTACCAGGTTACTTACAGGTTCTGCCATAAAGCTGATATTCTTATCAAATGGAGCCGGAAATGCACCTCCATCATAAACTGTTATTCCGCAGCCAGATGTCATAACCCCCACATCAGTAAGTAGTTGTCTGTCGGGATGTGTAGTTGTTGGAAAGACCTCTGGTGCGTTCAGGTGGTCTGACATATGTTGGATGGAATTAGAAATTACCAGGTTCTTGTTCCGCTGGAAATAGCGATTTGCTATAACTTCATGATACCCCTGGTTGGAAT
>JAURKO010000177.1 GCA_030831705.1 Daejeonella sp.
AAACAGAATGATAAATGCAGGTATTCCAAACCAATGGTTTTCAAAGGATAAGCTGAATTCTCCTTGCAATAAATATCGAATAGAACGACCGAGTCCGCACCCCGGACACCAATTAAAACCAAGATTATCTAAGGGACATAAACTCGAATGTGCAGACCCGGAAGCTGTAAATGCCAAAAATAAAATAGCACTCATCCAGATTATTAATTCCAATGGCAAATTGAATATTAATCGATAGAACTGCATTTTAGTCATTATGCATAAAGGATATTTTTCTGGCTATCTGGATTTGACTTGAATAAATATAGATTAAAATATTTTTTCAAACTAATGATCCAAGCGCTTTTACTGCGATAATCTATTTTTGCTGCATCAAACTGTATATTTGCTACGAAAATCAGCGTGTGAATATTCGGGATATAATAAATCAGTACAAATCGGACCCCAGAATTGCCATTCTGGCAGAAGCCCTGAATAAAGGGAAAAAGAGTCGGATTCACCTTAAGGGTTTGGTCGGATCAAGCGATTCTGTCCTAGCTACTGCTCTGTATTTTCTGCTTCATAGACATATGATTTTTGTCCTTCCCGAACGTGAGGAAGCTGCCTATTTTTTAAGTGATCTTGAAAATCTACTCGAAAAAGAAATTCTATTTTTTCCATCATCCTTTAGAAAATCATTTGAATTTACTTTGGTCGATAGTAGTAATGTGCTGCAGCGGGCTGAGGTATTAAATGAACTCAAACATTCTGCCGAATACGGAAAAATTATCGTTACCTACCCAGAGGCATTGGCAGAAAAGGTGATTGATCGCAACGCTCTAGAAAAAAACACACTTGAAATTGCTGTAGGGAATAAGCTGAGCATTGATTTTATCAATGAATTTTTAATTGAATATGATTTTGAAAGGGTAGATTTTGTATATGAACCGGGACAGTTTTCTGTCAGGGGTGGAATTGTAGATATCTATTCTTTCTCAAATGATCTTCCCTACCGGGTTGAGTTCTTTGCAGATTATATTGAAAGTATCCGAACCTTTGAAATTCAAGATCAGTTGTCTGTTGAACGGGTCAAAAGCATTACCGTTGTGCCCAATGTACAGTCGAAATTTCTCACTGATCATAATATTTCGCTTCTTGAATACATTGATCACGATACTATTATTTGGTTTAAAGATGTAGAGTTTACCTTCGATATTGTCAAAAACGGCTATAAAAAAGCCATAGAATATTGGAAAGCGCTTTCTAAAGACGATAAACAGCAAAACCCACATTGGATTGATCCCAAATTTAATTTCACAGATGAAAAAATGCTTGCTGATCAGCTACGCGACTTTCATATTTTGGAATTTGGGAAACAGTTTTATTACCAGGCTGATGAGACGATTAATTTTGAAATAAAACCTCAACCTTCATTTAATAAAGATTTCAACCTGCTCATCCATAATTTTAAAGAAAACGAAAAAGCCGGACTTGAAAATCTCATTTTCACCGATTCAACGAAACAAATTGAGCGCTTGTACAGTATTTTTGAGGATTTAAATGCAGGTGTAAAATTCAGTCCGGTTTACCTTTCATTACGAGAAGGCTTTATTGATCATTCCCAAAAGCTAGTCTGCTATACAGATCATCAGATTTTTGATCGTTATTATAAATACAATTTAAAAAAAGGCTACATACGCAATCAAGCCATCACTCTCAAAGAACTTCGTGAGTTAAAACCCGGCGATTTTATTACACATATTGATCACGGGATCGGTAAATATGCCGGACTTGAAAAAGTAGACGTTAATGGCAGGTCTCAAGAAATGATCCGCTTGGTTTATGCCGATAATGACCTGCTTTATGTCAATATCAACTCTCTGAACCGCATCTCTAAATATTCAGGAAAAGAAGGCACGGTTCCAAAAATGAACAAGCTTGGTACCGATACCTGGGAGAAGTTAAAAAAAACAACTAAAAAAAAGGTTAAAGATATTGCCCGCGATCTGATTAAACTTTATGCAATTAGAAAAGCACAGACCGGAACAGCATTTTCTCCAGACACCTATTTACAAACCGAGCTTGAGGCCTCATTCATTTATGAAGATACTCCAGACCAGGTTAAAGCTACAGCAGATGTAAAAAAAGATATGGAATCAGCACATCCAATGGACAGATTGGTTTGCGGGGATGTAGGATTTGGGAAAACTGAAATAGCTATTCGGGCTGCCTTTAAAGCAGTAACTGACAGCAAGCAGGTAGCTATTTTAGTACCAACTACCATTTTAGCTTTACAGCATTTTAAAACATTCCAATCCCGTCTAGAAGATTTTCCATGTACAATCGATTACATCAATCGGTTTAAATCAGCAAAACAGATTAAAGAATCTCTCCAAAAGTTGGCTGAGGGCAAGATCGATATTATCATTGGTACTCACCGGATTGTGAGTAAGGATGTGAAATTTAAAGACCTCGGACTTTTAATTATTGATGAGGAACAAAAATTTGGTGTCGGTGTTAAAGAAAAGCTAAAACAATTCAGGGCAAATGTGGATACCCTGACATTAACAGCCACTCCGATTCCAAGAACATTACATTTTTCATTGATGGGTGCCAGAGATTTGAGTATTATCAGCACCCCTCCTCCAAACCGACAGCCTGTACTAACAGAACTGCATGTATTCAATGAAAAATTAATTAAAGAAGCTGTGGAATATGAAATAGACCGTGGCGGACAGGTTTTCTTTATTCATAACCGTGTACAGGATTTGATGCAGCTGGGTGGACTAATCAATACACTCGTTCCCAAAGCAAGAATCGGCATAGCTCATGGCCAACTGGAAGGGGATGCACTTGAAGATGTAATGCTCAAATTTGTAGGGGGCGATTACGATGTTCTTGTCGCAACTACCATTATTGAGGCCGGTTTAGATATTGCGAACGCCAATACTATTCTGATCAATCATGCCCATATGTTCGGCTTAAGCGATCTGCATCAGATGCGCGGACGGGTTGGCCGCTCGAATAAAAAAGCATTCTGCTACTTGTTAAGTCCGCCTTTATCAACCCTAACCAACGAAGCCCGAAAACGCCTGAGTGCAATTGAAGAATTCTCTGATCTGGGAAGTGGTTTTAATGTGGCGATGCGTGATCTGGATATTCGGGGAAGCGGAAATCTACTGGGTGCTGAACAAAGCGGCTTCATTGCAGAAATTGGCTTTGAGATGTACCATAAAATTCTGGATGAAGCCATTCAGGAATTAAAAGAGGATGAATTCAAAAATCTATTCAGCGATGATAAACCAAGACCATTTATCTCTTTTACTCATGTAGATACTGATTTGGAAGTTCTGATTCCGGATGAATATGTGACCAATATCGCAGAACGATATAATCTATATACAGAGCTTTCAAACATTGAGAATGAAACAGAACTGGATGAATTTAGGCAAAGACTTGCGGATCGATTCGGACCGGTTCCAAAACAGGTTATTGAACTGATTAATACCTGGCGTCTGCAATATCTGGGAAAAATGATCGGATTTGAGAAAATCAGCTTCAAAAAAGGCGTTCTAAGGGGCTATTTTATCGCTAACAAACAATCGGCTTATTTTGAAACCGCACAATTTGGTCGTGTTCTGGAGTTTTTACAGGCTCATCCACGAATAAGCAACTTGAAAGAAGTTAAAAATACGCTGAGGTTAGCTGTAGAACATGTAACTACACTAGACATGGCAATAGAACTATTACAAGAATTAGTTTTAGAATCCGTTGAAAGTTAATTTCCGGGTTGAAAGGTTATTGGTAGAACATAGGATGTTCTCACAGGTTTTCCATTTGCCATCCCCGGCCGCCAGACTGGTGAAGATCTGAGCACACGAATTGCTTCTTCATCACATCCGCCACCAATACCTCTTACGACTTTAAAATCAGTAAGACTACCATTTTTTTCTACAATAAAACCAATATACACCTTGCCCTGAATTTTATTTTGACGAGCCCCCGCTGGGTAACGTAATCTGGATCCAAGAAATTTACCTAAAGCTGTTTGCCCACCCTGAAATTCGGGTGCCATCTCAACATTAGCCAAATCATACAGTTTTCCTTCGTACCTAGCTTCAGAGTTAGCGCTTTCAATTGGTTCGGTTGAAGAAGGTTCAGCCACTTTTTCAGGAACTGCCAAAACCTGACTGTACTCTGCTTCATCACTAGAGGTACTGTCAGAATAGGAACCAAGCGCCGAAACAATAAGATTTTGCATCTCAGCCTCTCTTAGGGAAATAATTTTTCCTTCTTCATTTATCGCCAATTCAAATTTAATGTCGGCACTCACCTCAACATTACGTGAAGCTTGAATGTAACTTACTTTTGCCCAATAGCTAGCAATTAATTCATTGTTAATTCGGTCATAATCAAGGCTCGAAACAATCCAGTTAAGATCGTAGTTTTTAAAATCGGCCTTTCGCTTCGCATGTACTTCCTTAAGTCTTGAGTAAGTAAGATTATGGTAATTATAATAGGTTCTGGTAATGGGTGAAAAATAGCTCGGGGGATCAAAATAGCCCTTTCTCTGATCATTGTAAAAGGCTTCAATAAATTTAATCAGCGAACCACGAACTTCTTCATCACTCATATTTGAGTTTTCAAGAAGAACATCAGAGTTGTTATCGTCAATTACTGTCACAACATCTTCCTTTTTGTCTGAAAAAAAAGAATTGATGTCATCTACATATAACGTTAAATAACCCATAATCAGAATTATAAGGCCAAGACCAATAGCCATATATCTCAGTGACGGATCTTTTATTACCTCATTATCTGAGAAATTATCTTGCTGCGATTTACTCTCTCTTTCCAATTAATATTTTTTATAATTTTTATTGATAAAAATCATTCCAATTATTTACCATACACTCTAATCAGAACTAGGGCGTATTTATAAGATCAGAAAATCTTTACGAAAGACAAATATACAAATACGAGAGGAGCGGCAAGTAATAATCCGTCAAAACGATCGAGCAAGCCACCATGACCAGGTAGAAATGATCCTGAATCCTTGGTTGAAAGACTTCTTTTAAGCATTGACTCTGAAAGATCGCCCAATGTTCCTGAACTGACAATAATTACCGAAACAATGAGCCAGTGCAATAATGCCAGTTCGGTAAAATAAATGCTTAAAATATACCCTGAAAGCATGCTACAAAACAATCCGCCAGCAAAGCCTTCCCAACTCTTCTTAGGAGAGTGCCTTTCAAATAATCTGTTCTTACCTAAAGTAATTCCAAATAAATAGGCTCCGGTATCATTAGACCATAATATGATTAGAAATGCAAGGGGTAAATGCCAGGAATAATCACCATCCATAAAACCTAGCCCATAGAAAAAACAAAAAGGAAGTGCAGCATACACTACACCAAAAATGGTATAAGCAATATTATGAAAAGGATTTTTGAAATCTCTGTAAAGTTCAGCGATGATAATTAAAATAAAAACTGGAACACAAGTAAGGAAAAATACGGTCGGAGCATCATTAAGAAAATAAAAACTGAGTGGTAAATAAATGCTAATCACCAAAATCCATCCCAATACACTACGGGGTTTCAAACCATCGGTACGAACGAGTTTATAAAACTCCTCTGTGCTGAATAAACTAAGCAGCAGAAAAAAAACAGTAAAAGTATAAGCACCCAATAAAAGTGAGGCAAGCATTACCGCTACAAAGAAAAATGCTGTAATTGCTCTTGTTTTCATTTATAATTCGTTTTTTATTATGATTTCAAGTGAGTTCTGAAAATCATCCTCATGTATATACACTTCAACTTCCCCAATACGGTATGGAAAGCCTTGTTTATTAATTAGTATTGTCTCTATTTCATGATCAATTAATACCTGCTTTACAAGTTCAGATTTAAAAAAATCAGAGGAGGTATAAATTTTAACCCAACCCGCTTCCATCCAGACTATCGCTTTTATTTTCGATTAATTTTTGTGTGTATCTGTAAAAATAACGGATTGATACGATAAATATGATCAGACTGATACTGATTAATGCCGGACTAGAAGGTTCTGATTCAAACATTTTATCAATTGAAAGTCCCTGTTGCTGATACCAGTATGCCGTAAAAACCGCTAGCGCATTATTCAAAAAATGACCCAGAATTGGAAGCCACAGACTTCCACTCCAAACAAAAAGATAACCGAACAATGCGCCTAGAAACATTCGGGGTAGAAATCCATAGAACTGAAAATGTATTGAACTGAAAATAATCGCAGTCAGCCAAATAGCAACATGATAATTTCTGAACCACCGTGTGAAGATTGGCTGAAATCCTCCTCTGAAAATAAGCTCTTCCCCAAAAGCAGGAATAATCGCAAGCATAAGTAAATTCACAAGTAGCGAAGAAAAAGAATTCATAACAATAAACTTTTTTGTTAAAAACTCCATTTTCAACTCCTGTTGCAGCATCCATGCTTCTACTTCTTTGAGAAAAGAAGGAAGTTTCATTCCCTTATTTAAAAGCGTGGTATATTCAAGTGCAGGACTTGCCGCAAACATAATAACAATGGTGAGCAAAGCCAGATAAGTTGGAACGGGTATAATTTTAAGATATCCAAGCCAATCCCTGTTCTGAAGTTTGGCGTAAACCAGAGCTGGTATAACAAACATACCAACGGATGAAATAATCTGAACCATTTTGATCAGATTTAGGTTGATCGGATCATCTGATGACAACTTATCTATTACCCCTGCACCGTAAATAAAGTAACTAAGAACGAAAGCCAAAATGCTAAAAACAATAGCCCCTACCAAAATAAGCAATACCAAAAGGATTGTTGACTCAAAAGGATTACGTTCAGTTGACGCAGATTTGAACATGCTTGTATTTTATTTGTAATTTTGCAATTTATATTAATAACACAAAGTTGAAAGATAGGTAATGTCTGTTAAGATTGGAAATATTGATTTAGGTGATTTTCCGCTTCTGCTGGCACCAATGGAAGATGTTAGTGATCCTCCATTCCGTTTCGTTTGTAAACAAAATGGGGTGGATATGATGTATACTGAATTTATTTCTTCAGAGGGTCTGATTCGTGACGCAGCAAAAAGCAGGGCAAAACTCGATATATTCGAATATGAACGACCTATTGGAATACAAATTTTTGGTAGCGACATAGAAAGCATGGCCGAAGCAACCCGGATTGCTACAATGGCAAAGCCGGATCTCATGGATATCAATTATGGTTGCCCGGTTAAAAATGTTGCTTGTCGCGGTGCTGGAGCAAGTTTATTGCAGGATATTGACAGGATGGTAAAAATGACCAAAGCGGTGGTTGAGGCTACTCATCTTCCGGTTACTGTTAAAACACGTCTTGGCTGGGACGATAATACCAAAAATATCTATGAAGTAGCAGAACGTCTTCAGGATATTGGTATTAAAGCATTAACCATTCACGGCCGAACCCGGGCCCAGATGTATAAAGGTGAAGCCGACTGGACATTGATCCGGGAGATCAAAAGAAACCCAAGAATCAAAATTCCGATCTTTGGCAACGGGGATGTAAACTCCATTGAAAAAGCAGCCAATTGGCGCATGGAATATGAAGTTGATGGTATTATGATCGGAAGGGCAGCCATTGGTTATCCCTGGATATTCCGTGAAATAAAACACTTTTTTAAAACAGGTGAACACTTACCTGAACCAACGATTACCGAAAGAGTGGAGGTTTGCAAAACCCATCTCGATAAATCAATTGAATGGAAAGGACCCAGAGTGGGTATTTTTGAAATGAGAAGACATTACGCCAATTATTTTAAAGGTATTCCCGACTTTAAAGAATATCGCATGAAATTGGTTTCTCTTGAAAATGTCGATCACATTTATGAGGTTCTTCATGAAATTAATGAACGATTCCAAACAGAAATGGCTTGATTATTGGGTTTATTTTTATATTGCCTTCAATTAAAACCAACAACTATGGTGACCAAGATTACTGATGGGGTAAAAATATCGGTAGAAACCATTTACCAACCCGAATATTCTAATCCTGCAAATGAACATTTTATGTTTGCTTACAGGGTTAATATTGAAAATATGACAGAAAATAGTGTTCAGTTACTAAATCGTCACTGGCATATTTTTGATTCAAACGGTACTAAAAGAGAGGTAAAGGGCGAGGGTGTGGTTGGTCTACAACCAATTATCGAACCCGGCGACAATCATGAATACGTATCTGGGTGTAACCTAAAAACCGATATGGGTAGTATGAAAGGATCTTATGAAATGAAAAGAATTGTTGACGGCCGTAAATTCCGGGTCAATATTCCTGAATTTTATTTGATTGCGCCTTATAAAATGAATTAATTCCCGATTTTAGGATAAACAAAAAGCCCCTTTATGAAATCATAAAGGGGCTTTTCTATTTGAAATAAATTACTACTCTCTTCTTCCCATCAACATGCTGGCATAATAAACCAATGTTGCCAATGAACCCAGAGCCGCAACAACATAAGTCATAGCAGCCCACCATAATGCGTCTTTAGCCTGATCATTTTCTACACTGGTTTGCATAATTCCGCGATTGCTTTGCAGCCATGCCAAAGCCCTGTTACTTGCATCAAACTCAACTGGAAGGGTAATGAAAGCAAATAAGGTTACCACAGCAAGGGCTACAACACCAATAGCAAGAACGGTAATGTCTCCTGAAAAAATAAGAAGCATTACACCAATCATCAATGCCCATTGTGTTATTTTTGAAGCTAAATTAACAGCCGGAACAACCGACGACCTAAACTTTAACCAGCTGTAGGCTTTTGCATGCTGAACGGCATGACCACATTCGTGTGCAGCAACTGCCGCGGCAGCAACACTGCGGCCATGGTATACCTCCGGACTCAAGTTTACAGTCCGGTCTGCCGGATTGTAATGATCTGATAACTGACCCTCAGCAGAAATAATCTGAACATCATATATTCCATTATCCTTTAACATTTTATCAGCGATGTCTTTTCCGCTCATTGCTGAACCTAAAGGCATTTCAGAGTATTTCTTAAATTTACTTTTAAAACGCCACTGGACAGCAAAACTAACTACCGCAATGACAATCATTAAAATTAATCCCATAGTTTTTATTTTTTATAAACCCATTCAATAACCATTCCCAATAAAAATAATCACAAATAATTTACCTTTAGACTATATGTCCAATCTTTTTTCTTATTGGGAACAGAAATCATTCTTATCCGGCTTTGATGTGATCATCATTGGCGGTGGAATTGTAGGTTTAAGC
>JAURKO010000178.1 GCA_030831705.1 Daejeonella sp.
CCAAACAATATCTTTTCATACTATTCTTTTTGAGGATTTCCGATTTTATAGCCTCGCACTGCAAAAGCTAAAATCACGCAAAAGCAAAGTAAACTCACAATCTGACCATACTGAACTTTACCCGTCAAATCTGCAATATATCCAAAAAGTAAAGGTAGAACTGCTCCGCCAAAAATAGCCATCACAATCAGACTACTACCATATTGTGTATCTCTTCCTAAACCCTTTATTCCCAATGAAAAAATTGTCGGAAACATGATGGACATGAAAAATGTAATTCCAATGACAGCGTAAATCGCTATAAACCCGTGACTAATGGTCGCCAAAATGCAAAGTATAATACAGATAACCGAATAAATTGCCAGTAAACGTTCAGAAGCAATAAATTTCATTAAAAAAACGCCAAAAAACCGCCCGATCATAAACGCGAGCCCGCATCCCCAGCCCAGATAATCGGCTGCTAGAACATTGTCAATACCTGAAACTTCGACAGCATATAAAATAAAAAAACTGAATATACATACCTGAGCGCCTACATAAAAAAACTGGGCAATAACAGCCCATGTTAGGTGCCTGTGTCGGAATGCCCTGAAAACATTGAGACTTTTACTATCATCCTTATCCTCAACCTCAGGAAGTCGTAAGAAATAAAAAATAATAGCAATAAGCAGAATCAAGCTTCCCAGAATAAAATAAGGCATTTTAACGGTAGAAGCTTCGGATGCCAAAGCAATTTGCCTTGCACTTTCAGTCATGGAATCTAATTCCTTATCACTAAAGCCTTCAGTTAAAATAAATCTTGCACCGATTATCGGAGCGAGAGTAGCCGCCAATCCATTAAATGACTGCGCAAAATTAAGTCGGCTGGTAGCCGTTTCAGGATCACCCAGTAAAGAAACATAGGGATTTGCTGCTGTTTCAAGGATTGTTAATCCGCATGAAATAATGAACAATGCGCCGAGAAAAAACGAATATTGCTGAGTATTTGCTGCTGGAATAAACAAGAAAGACCCTATTGCAAATAAAACCAGTCCGGATAAAATACCAGTCTTGTAACCATATTTTTTCATCAGTATCCCTGCGGGAATAGCAACCAAAAGATAAGCTATGAACACAGCAGAATCTACTAATGAGGATTGTAATATATTGAGGCTAAAAGATTTTTTTAAATGAGGAATAAGTATTGGATCAAGATTATGAACAAAACCCCACATAAAAAAAAGTGAGGTAACCATGATGAAGGGGAAAAAGTATTTGTTCTTTGCCATATAATCCTGCATTAATATGTACCGCTTTAAGTGTATTTCCCTCAGTCTTAAAAATAATTTCCGACTAAAAGCCTGAAGGGCCTGAGGATTACATTACAATAATACTAATTCGGGCGGTTTTATTTTAGGACATTTTGTCTTTATTGCATGTTGTTGAATTAATAAGGTCAAGGAATGCAGAATGAGCAAAGGGCATAGTATTGGCAGTGGCATTAGTCTTTTCTGCTTTAAAGAACCAATAATCTAATCCTTTTAATGGAAGAGAAAATGAAAAAAAATAAATCTGGGGATCAGTTTATCTTAACGGAGGTCATAGTCAATGAACCACCAACAGCCCTATCATTAAAGAAAGAAATTTCTTCATTTTTACCTTGAAGTCCTAAAGTATAAAGTAGTGGAAGGTAGTGTTCTGAGGTAGGTATAGCTTTGGAGATATGCGGACTGATTGAACCAAAATTGATCAATGCCTGATGGTTACCATCAGAAATCAGTTGTTTAAATTTATCATTCAACTCATATGCCCAATCGAAACCGAATTCAGGTTCATCTAAGCGATCCCATGCCACCAACCTTAAATTATGTACCATATTTCCACTTCCAAGAATCAAAACGCCTTTCTTGCGCAAAGAATAAAGGTCCTTTGCCAGATCATAATGGTATTGCGGACCTTTCGAATAATCGATACTCAATTGTAAGACCGGTATATTTGCATTAGGGTACATATGCCTGACTACAGTCCATGCACCATGGTCAAGACCCCAGTCGTGATCAAGTTCTGCATGAACCTTGTGCAAAAGGCTTGCGGTTTCTTCTGCTATTTTGGGACTTCCCGGTGCAGGATATTGTACATCAAACAAAGCCTGAGGGAATCCACCAAAATCATGAATGGTTGCCGGATAATCCACTGCAGTTACTTTGGTTCCATTACTTAGCCAATGTGCTGAAATAACCAGGACTGCTTCAGGCTGCGGAATTTCATGGGCCAGTTCTTTCCATCGACGGGAAAATTCATTATCCTCAATTCCATTCATCGGTGAACCATGTCCAATAAAAAGGACGGGCATGAGATATCCGGTTTTTTTTAAGTCACGGGTAAACGTATTGAATTTGCTGAGTTCCGACATGATTTCTAATTCGAAGTATCTTATATAAAAATAGCACCTGAAAAATCAGATGCTATTGTATGAATGAAAATATGACTGTAAGAAAACAGGCATTAAATCATTTATTGAGGCCTTTTGAATAAACCGCCCGTAACTGCCTTGCCAAGAATATGACCCTGAATTGTTTGCATAACCTTAGCTCTGGTCTCGAAAGGATCATTGTTTACTGCTGGAAAATCAAGTATGATATCAAGAGCAAGAATTTCAAACATATAATGATGAAGAGGGCCGCTTGCGGCAGCTCCGGGTCCACGGTAAACCGGACCAGTTACACTTATTTGATAACTCCCATCGGGTAATTTTGCTCCCCTTGGAAGCCCTTCAGGTAAGCCTGTTGCATTTGCAGGAATATTCCAAACCAGCCAATGTACTTGATCATCCGTTGTTTTATTACGGACAAAATCAAGATCATGCATGTGTAATAACAAGCTTTTTGTACCTGCTGGTATATTTCCCCAGGATAATGCGGGTGATGTTCCTTCACCTGGTGCTGCTCCCGGAGCTGCCTGGCTATATTTCACGGGTATAATTGTCCCGTCTGCAAATGCATTTGTAGTAAGTGTCATAGCAGGAGGGGCAATTTGAGCAAAGCTTAAAAAAGCCACACCTAAAAATAATACGGTTGTTAAAAATATTCTCTTCATAATGGATTGATGGGTTATATAGTATGAGCAAATTAGCAATAAATTGGTTTATTCATGCTAGAATGTGTAAAATATAGGTTATGTAACCGAATATGATTAAAAATTTGTGAAGAATAAGAAATAGGCTGATCCGGTAAAAAATATTGCGCAAAATGCGAGGAACGCAATTTTACGTAATTCTATACTCCCTAAACTAAGTACAATCATAAACTTTACCAACGTATTTGAAAGTGCTGCAATTAAAATGGTATTGACAGCAATCGCAGAATCTCCCCCGGATTTTGCCATTTTGGCCATAGATAGTGTAATAGCATCCACATCAGTTATTCCTGAAATTGCTCCTGCAATATAGGTTCCGCTATCGCCAAAATTATCTCCTGCATATTTCACAAACCATTGAACTAAAGCATATAGTACCGCAAATTTAATTGCTGTGGCTAAATCCAGAGGATTTTTGAGAATAACGCCATCACCAGCTGGATTTTCCTTTCTTAGCGTATAAATAAAAAATGCAGAACTAAATCCAGCTATTGAAATTAGGAGTATTGGAATCCATAAGTCTAAAAAAAGGTCCCAGTTAATTATATAAACCTCAAAAAGAACCTTTGGAAACATCATTGTACAGGCACTGATTATTCCCATTGCATAATAAAAAGATGAACTTTTAGAAATAGATTCTTTACTTTTCCTCGAAAAAGTGAGCGTCACTGAAGTGCTGGAAACTAAGCCCCCAACCAGACCGGCAATGATAGTCCCTCTTTCACCCATAAATTTGGCAATCATATACCCTACCAGACTTGTACCTGCAACAAGTACTACCATTTGCCAGATCTCCTTTAGATTCCATAATTGATAAGGCCCGAAATTTTTATCCGGCAAAAAGGGAATCACTAATGCAGAAATTATCACGAAAAGCACCATAGCGAGTATTTCCTTTCGTTCAAGCTTCTCTACAAAAAGGTGTAAAACAGGCTTGAAGGTCAATAGAAGTAGCATCACAACCATTACGATTAATGCAAACAGTACCATTTTCAGAAAAACAAGTCCGCCAAGTATAAACGTAATCAGCAAGGCGAATTCAGATGTGGCGCCCTTATTACCTGGCAGTTTGGACATTTGCAAATAGGATACAATAACAAATGCAAAAACGCAAACCAAGATTGCACCGAAAATCCAGGCTCCTATTAAGGAAGAAAGCATCCCGGAAATAAAACCTAATATCGAAACTAGAGTAAAGGTTCTGATTCCGGCAAATTGCTCTTCATGTTCCCTCGCTTCTTTAGAAAACTGCCTTTCTATACCAACTAAAAAACCCATTCCTATACTGATTAAAAGACCGATCAGGTACTCAATTTTTAAATCAGAAAGCACTGCGGTTTCAACTTCCATTTTAGGAATAAATTTTAAATAAGTTGGGTATATGATTAATTGAGACCCGATAGCTATGGGGTTGAGAATTGAGAATAATCTCAATTCTCCGTCAAATGAGTTATTCCAGGGCAAATGCTACATAGCTGTCGCCCTTGTTCATTCCTAACTTGGTTCCACCACATGCTATTACTATATATTGCTTACCATTCACCATATAAGTTGAAGGTGTGGCAAAACCCGAAGCAGGTAAGGGGTATTCCCAAAGTAACTTACCAGATTTTTTTTCGAATGCCCTGAACGTATTGTCTTTGGTGGCAGCAATAAACAATAAGCCTCCTGCAGTTACCAGAGGTCCGCCATAATTTTCGGTTCCTGTAGCAGGAATGCCCTTTTTACTTAATTCCTTTATTTCACCCAAAGTAATCTTCCAAACCTGTTCTCCTGTATTCAGGTCGATTGCACTAAGTGTTCCCCAGGGCGGACTAATAGCCGGATAGCCCTTTTCATCCAAAAACTTATTATATCCGTTAAAGCGATAAGGTACATCCGGGTATTGATCTTTAACCACAGCAGATGACTCTTGTTTCTCTTCACCAAAAATATAGGACACAATAGATTGCTTATCGGCATCACTGATCTGACTAAATCCTGGCATCATTCCTTTACCGTTGGTAATTAGGCTTGTTGTAATTGTACGTCCTAAGCGTTCTCTGATCCCAATCAAAGCAGGATAACCACTTTGTGGATTACCGGAAAAATCAGACTTATGACATGACTGACAATGATTAAGGTACAAGGATTTACCAGTACTCAGAGCTTTCGTTTTTACTTCAGTTTTGGGACTGAGGCTAAACAACCAGGCCATTTCATTGGAGTTAACATAAATAATACCTTCTTTATCCACTGCGGCACCACCCCACTCTGCTGCCCCATCAGGTCCGGGAAAAATAAGCGTTTGCCGAAAATCAAGTGGTTCAAAAGCACCCAGCTTTGCCTGTCTGAAAATGGTTAACAGAGAATCCCTTTTCGTAGAAAATGGAGTAATCTCATTTTCAGTAAGTGTTTGTCTTGCAAATGGTTTTGGCATTCGGGGTATTGGCTGTGTAGGCCAGGTTTTTTCACCAGGCAATGTAGATTGAGGAAACGGAACTTCATCTATTGGAAAAATCGGTTCTCCTGTTACCCTGTCGAAGACAAAAATGTAGCCTGATTTGGTCACTTGAGCAACAACATCAATACTTTTACCATTTCGCTTTATCGTGAGCAGATTAGGTGGCGCAGGAAGATCCCTGTCCCAGATATCATGATGAACTGTCTGAAAATGCCAGATATATTCTCCTGTTTTAGCATTTAGGGCAATCAATGAATTAGCATAAAGATTTTTGCCTTCGCGGTTTCCACCATAGAAATCAAAGGCGGCCGATCCGGTAGGCACATATAGAATTCCGCGCTTTCGGTCAACAGACATTCCAGACCAATTATTTGCTGCTCCTATAGCCGGGTTTTTATAGGCTTCGGCCGGCCAAGTTTCATATCCGGGTTCACCAGGATGAGGAATAGTTTTAAACACCCAGGCCAGTTTTCCGGTTTTTACATTAAATGCCTGGATAAATCCCGGTGCGGCACCAGAACCTTCATCAAGCCTTAAGGGCATAATGATCAGATCCCCGAAAATTGTTCCCGGTGTTGTGGATGAAACAAATTTTGATTCAGATTCTTTTCCCAGACCACTTCGTAAACTTACTCTGCCTCCATCCCCAAATGAAAGTATTGGTTTTCCCGTTATGGCATCAACAGCATAAAGCCAGGTTAAATAAGTGTACATTATTCGTTTATCCTTTCCCTTCGACCAATAAGCCACACCCCTGTTAACGTTGGCAGCTACCTTACTCTCTGGTACAAATCGCCATAATTCCTGTCCGGTTGCCGCGTTAAGTGCAAACAAGTGGTTCGAGGCTGTAACAGCATATAAACGGTTATCAATGATGATAGGATTACATTGCACCTGACCAGAGTCCCCGGTGTGGAATTCCCAAACTGGTTTAAGGGATTTAATGTTTGCTGTATTTATGTTCGCTAGCGGTGAATAATGGTTCCTGTCTGCCCCACCTAAGTATTCAGGCCAGTCGCTTTGACCAGATTCTGAAAGATAATCATGGAAATTTAAAAATAAAACACAAACGCTGATAATTGCCAGCATCCTCAATAGAAAATTCTTCATCACAATAAATTTACACCAATAATAAAAATTTTAGCTACATGTCTCAAGTTATAAAAAAAACTGAATCTACTGAACTAAATAGCTAAAATAATTCCACAGAAAAAATTACTTTTTGGGATAAACTAAGAGAGGTTCAGACGAATTTAATGAATATTCTGCGGTGCTGCTTGAGAGAAAAAGTTTTTGAAAAAATCCTTGTTGTTGGTCCGTAAACATCACTAAAACTAATGGCTTATGTTTTTTAATTGCCGCTTGAAGGTTTACGACCAGGTTATAAAGCATATTTATATTTTCGAAACTATATTTAATGTTTGATTTAGGGAATTTGCGAATGATATTTTCAATCACTTTCGAATTAAAAACGATATCTGATGGATAATTGAGATGCAAAATTTCGATTTCTGCTCCAAATTGACCTGCAAATTCAACTACCTTTTTCATTTCATTTTCAAGATCTGAAAGATCTGAAGCATATAAAATAGACTTGATTTTAGTCTGCTTGTAGGTATTGGGAACCGCAATCACCGGTACACCTGAATGCAAAATCAGATTAGAAGTATTGGTTCCAAAAATCTTCTTCACCTGTCCGGCCCCTCTTCTACTAATACAGATTAAATCAAATGCCTTTTCCTTGGCATACTTCATGATATTTGCATCCGTTATAAAAGAACTTATAATGACATGATTGATTTTGCCGGGCAATAAACCCATACCCGCATAAACTGAGGCAACAAACTTTTCAAGTTTGGCTTTAATCTTTGTGGCCTCATGGTTCTCATAGCTTGTGAATGTTTTTTCACTCCATGAAGAAGGCTTCAAGATATGATAAGAATGAAAAAATGTCAACTCACATGCCTGTTGCGAAGCCATTTGTATAGCAAAGCGCATCCCTGCTTTAGAATTTGTGGAAAAATCGGTTGTAACGAGAATCTTTTTCATGGTGATGGGATTAGTTAAAAATCTAATTTCTATTTAACGTAACGGTTTCAGTAAATTAAAAATGATTAAAACTGCGCGGCTTTGTTTGAATGGAAAAATCTAAGTTACGAACTTAAATGCTCAAGAAAATGACGATCTCAATAATATCAATGACAATGATCACAAAACCATAAATTACAAATACCGATATTTAGTCTATCCTATTTCTTTCCTCCTAAATTTTAACGTGTCCATTGAATTGAAAAGTAAAATGAGTAATTTGACTAAATTAAATACTGCAAAGATTTAAGAACTTGCCAAAGAACCCATTTCCATTTCATGGACTAAGCACTAAAGAAGTTACTGAACGTAAGAAAGATGTATCTCATAAAGTTTCAGAACAAAATGAACTATTAATCCTATTAAAGGATACGGTATTTGAACCTGTATTCATTCTATTGATTGCCTCTGCGGGTGTTTATCTGCTTCTTGGTGAACTTTCTGAGGCAATTTTTCTATTATCTGCCGTGATTCTTGTTTCTGCGATTTCATTCTTTCAAACCTATCGAAGTAGGAAGGCATTGTCCTTACTCGAAGTACTTACAGCCACAAAAACGAAAGTTATTCGGGATGACGAAGTAATAGAAATCAACTCGGAGGAGATTGTTAACGGTGATTACCTCATTTCAGAAGAAGGCACTTTGCTTGCAGCAGATGGTTTGATCGTTCATAGCAATGATTTTGCTGTCAATGAAGCTATGCTTACCGGCGAGTCATTAGCGGTTCATAAAAATACGAAGAAAGAGAATAATGTTGTTTATCAGGGCACGCTGGCTATATCAGGCCTTGCAGTATATGAAGTTACCGCTACCGGAGCAGAAAGCAGAGCAGCCAAGCTGGCAGCACTAGCAAAAGATATCAAGACAGAAAAGCCCCCTTTGTACAAACAGATTCTGAGTTTTGTTAAAGCAATGACTATTGTAGGGCTGGTTTGCTTCATAATTGTGCTTGCCATAAACTATTATCAAACCAAGCAATTTCTTGAAAGCCTATTAAGCGCCTTAACTTTAGCAATGTCAATTCTACCAGAGGAAATCCCTGTTGCTTTTACGACTTTCATGGCCCTTGGAGCATGGAAATTATCAAAAACCGGCATACTAGTTAAAGGCTTGAACACCGTAGAAACTCTTGGAGCATCCACTGTAATTTGTATTGATAAAACAGGAACTATAACAGAAAACCGAATGGAACTTAGTGCTGTTTTTGTGTATAAAACAGGAGAAACTTTAACTGAAAGTGATCTAAGAACACAATCCACATTGAATGAGGTGATTGAATTTGGAATGTGGGCATCAGAGCCAGTTCCGTTTGACCCAATGGAAATTTCTTTGCATGAATTTTATAAAAATCAAGCGTCTAAAGACGAAAGAAAGGAGTATTCAATGATTCATGAATATCCTTTGGGAGGGCAACCACCGATGATGACACATTTATTTGAAAATAAGCTGGGAAATAGAATAATTGCTGCAAAAGGAGCAGCAGAGCAGATGATGAATGTTTCAGGGCTAACAAAAGATGAGAAAGAGAAGATTAGCAAAAAAATAATCGAGCTGGCGTCAAGTGGCTATAGAATTCTGGGGGTTGCCATAGCACAATTTGAAGGTAATTCCTTTCCTACTAATCAACAGGATTTTGAATTTAATTTTATTGGCTTGTTAGCATTTTATGATCCTCCAAAACATAATATCGAACATGTATTTAATCAATTTTATAATGCAGGCATTGCAGTTAAAATTATTACTGGAGACAATGCTTTAACAACATCTACAATTGCCAAACAATGCGGGTTCAGAAATGCAGAGAAAACAATTGATGGCACAGATCTGCTGAACATGAGTGATGAAGAGCTTATTAAGGTTGCAAATGATTACAATATTTTTACGAGAATGTTTCCGGAGGCAAAACTTAGGATCATTGAAACTCTTAAAAAGAATGGTGAAGTTGTAGCTATGACAGGTGACGGCGTAAACGATAGCCTGGCGCTCAAATCAGCTCACATTGGCATTGCTATGGGTAAAAAAGGTTCTGAAGTTGCCAGACAGGCTTCTTCTCTTGTGCTGATCGATGATGATTTATCACACATGGTTGAAGCCATCGCCATTGGTAGAAGAATTTATGAAAATTTAAAAAAAGCAATCCAGTATATAATTTCAATCCACATCCCGATCATACTGATAGTTACTGTTCCATTACTACTTTTTTGGAAATACACCAATATTTTTACTCCAGTTCATGTAATATTCCTGGAACTAATTATGGGACCCACATGCTCTATAATTTTTGAGAATGAACCCATCGAACCAGACTCGATGAATAAATCTCCCCGAAAATTAAGTTCGAGTTTTTTCTCATTTCATGAGCTATCGATGAGTATTATACAAGGAATTATAATTACCGCATTTTGCCTGGGACTAGGTTATTATTATATGCAAAACGAACATTCAATAGCAGAAGTTAGAACCATCATTTATAGCACACTCATATTTAGCAATAGTTTTCTTACACTCTCTAATAGGTCATTCTACTTTTCTATACTAACAACTATTCAATATAAAAATATCCTAATTCCTTTGATGCTAAGCATTTCATTACTTATTCTACTGCTTTCAATCTATTTTACACCATTACAAAACATTTTCCAATTTGTTCCTCTTGAAGCTATTGACCTTACTTTTTGTCTTATTGCAGGTTTTGCAAGTATAATGTGGGTAGAAATATTTAAACTAATCAAAAGAAGAATTGCAATTCATAATAATCAGCCATTGAAAAAAAGTGATACTGATCACGCTATAGTATAATCAGAGTAATTTCAAGCCTAAGAATCAGACATCATTTTTGAATGGATGAATAATTCTAGTAAACAGGCTAATACAAAACTGTCAATACAATGCTTTAACTGCGGAAATGATTGTAATGATGACCAGTATAATTTTGACGAAAAAGAATTTTGCTGTATTGGCTGCCAGAGTGTTTACCAGATTCTTACGGGAATTACTCCGAAGGAAAGAGCCAAAATGACGTATAAAACATTGGTATTGGTTTCAAAAACTAGTCCAGTTAATAAGCCAAAACTTAATTTTTCATGATCATTTCTGCCAGGCGATTATCTCTTTCATAAATATCATTTCTGAAGTTTATCTTTCCATCTCTGTCGACAAAGGCAGTAAAGTAAACAATAAATACAGGCACTTTTTGACTAAGCGTTACGGTATGCTCTTTACCGGCATTCATGGCTACATTAATTTTTTCATCATCCCAGGATGAATCATTTCTCAAAAGAAACTGAGCAAGTTTGAGGGGCTCCTGAACCCGCATACAACCATGACTAAAGGCTCTGATAGGTTCATTAAATAATGATTTTGCTGGTGTATCATGGAGGTACATGTTGTAATTATTCGGAAAGAGAAATTTCACCTGACCAAGTGAGTTTGAAGGTCCTGGCTTCTGCCTTATCTCAGGAATTCCATCTCTGTAGCCTGTAATTTCCATGTTATGCTTAGCAAGATAATTAGGCTCCTTCTTCATATCTTTAAGCAATTCATTGACAACTATACTCCTTGGAACATTCCAATACGGACTAAAAACCACATATTTTAAATCTCCACTAAAGATTGCTGTTTTATGGATTGGTTTACCTACTACTATATTGCAGCTCCATAGCAATTTATCACCACTATTGACATGTAATTTAAACTCCGGAATATTTACCACAAGATAATCACGATCAAGGCTAACAGGAACCCAGCGACTTCTTTCCATGTTGACCATCAATTGTTTTATCCTTTCTTTGTAAGGAACATTCATTGCTACAATAGTCGTTTTGCCAATTATTCCATCATCTTTAAGTCCGTGTCTTTTTTGAAAGCTAATTACCGCAATTCTGAGGTCTTCATCATATAACTGAGTGGCGTTATTAAGTTTAAGGTCTGAAAGCTCAAGAAGCCTTTGCTTAATCTGTAAAACAATCTCAGAACTATCCCCTGGTCTTAATGCCTTACTTGAATTCTTTATCACAAACCAATTTCCCTTTGCTTCAAGTTCACTGTAATTCTCAAGGAATTTTCTCAATAATCCGTATTGCCTGTTAACTGGTCTTTTTAGATCTTTGATTTGTTCAGGATCAGTCTTCAAAATACTATCCAAAAACTCTTCGTACGAAACTTTTTTTCTAGGAAGATTCCAATCAACACTTTTGGAAATATTGGCATCCATCCCTTCCCAAACTAAATCAGCGAATGCAAAATACTGTGCTGTGAGCATAAGTTCTAATTTCAAAATATTAGACTTTGGAAGATTCTCCATACTGACCTCATAAATCATGGAATCAAGTTCATGAACATAAGGAAGTTCCTTATTTACGCCATCATATTGGAGGTTTCTTACTCTATCCGTTAAATTTGACGCATGCTCAATCAGCCCATCCTGATCAAACCAGGCGTAAGCCATTGCTCTCTTACTATAAAAAGTACTAATATTCTTTTCGTACTTTTTTAAGTTGGGAAATTGATTTAAAAAAATTCCAATCTCCAAACTGTCAAATTTTGATTTTGTTTGATTACTGAAATTACCGGGAATAGATTTGTTCCATTCAATCAAGGTAGAGTCTTTGATATTCGTTGAGTTATCAATCTTTTTTTGACTACATCCCTGAAAAGGGAAAAGTAAAATCAGGGGAGATAAAAACAGATATACGAAATTATTGATTTTCATTTTGCCTGATCTTAATAAAACTTGAATTATATATTTTATAAAAATGATTAAAACTCAATATCCAGTTGCCGAGGATAACATCAGTGGCTTTACTCCGATAACAAACGTAACCGTAACATCATCACTTGTATTGAGAGTGCCCATCAGCGTCTTTTTTGGCACTACCTGATAAGTACTAAGCTTCAATTGATGAGTTCCGGAGAATGCAATTGTTCCATCGTTAATTACTGTAGCAATAAGGTCCATTTTGATAGCCTGAGTCACACCGGCAATGGTCAGATTACCACTGGCTTTTACCAGATACTGATCCTTGTCTTTCCAAGGCTGCACTTCTGATTTAACATAATTGAAATATATTTTATCAAATGGGTATGATTTTAGAGTTCTATGTGCTATCCTGTCCATATAGGTGTTGGGGCTACTTAACTTTTGTACAGGAACAGTAAAATTTAAATTATTGATAGCCTTTAATTGCCTATTTTGAAGAGTGATAAGAGCCTTACATTCAACACTGTCTGTTTTCATCTTCCAGTTATAATTATTTGTAAAACCGCTTACTTCAATTTCTCCGGAATGATAAACAAAGGTTTGCTGTTGTCCAAAAGCAAAAAGGTTTGGGAAAAGACAAAAAAAGACAAAAAACAAGCTTCTGAACCTATTTTCCTTAAATCTAATGTTTACGATCATATCAGTAATTTTTAAGTGAAAAAGATTCAATTAATTTGAAATAAATAAGTTATTGTGAGAAAATCTTAGAATCTAAATCTTGATTCAAACAACCAGCTAAAAGGCCTAATCTTTTCTTCATGTTTCAATCCATATCTTTTTATGCTATTTTCCCGAATGAATTCTACCGCCTCCTCAATTGAATCCGTCACAAGAAATAACTTCATATCTGTATCAGAAATTGTGCCCATCTTTCTCATCACCTCAAAGTGCTCAAGTAGCTTCTCATGAAAGTCTCTGCAAAAAATAATAATAGGGAAGTCTCTAATTTTTTTTGTCTGGATTAGAGTTATTGCTTCAAAATACTCATCAAGTGTGCCAAATCCACCCGGCATTACAACAAAGGCAAATGAGTACTTGATGAGCATAACCTTTCGAATAAAAAAATGCTTTATTTCGACCCATTTATCACAGTAAGGATTAACACCCTGTTCCATAGGAAGTTGGATATTGCAGCCTACTGAACGTCCGCCTACATCTTTAGCGCCTCGATTTGCTGCTTCCATTATTCCAGGTCCACCACCGGTCATAATTGTAAAACCTAGTTTTGCGAACTCCGAGGAGGCTTTTCTTGTTAATTCGTAATATTCATGATCTTCTTTAAATCTTGCGGATCCAAAGACAGTAATACAAGGTCCGATAAAATGTAATGCTCTGAATCCTTTAATAAATTGAGCAAAAATATCCAAGGTGAACAAAAGTTCTTCTCTTCGTGACTGAGGCCCTCCCAGGAATTTAATTTCCGATTTTGTCATAAATGTTAGTGCGCGTTTATTTTTTGAAATTCTATGGCTTTGCCCATAGTAAATATAAGACTTGACTCTGACTTTCCTGCGCCAATTCTATGCTGAAAGAGCGATTAAAAAAATTATCAAGAAATACCCCAGGTTGCAATGATAAGTATTTCCTCTTCATTAAGAAGATATCTAGCGCTCATCTCAAAACTTCTAGTAATATTTTTGATGCCTGTAATTTCACATTACCGTAATAAACCATCACAGACCAGGAAAGCAAATCTTAAAATTTTGAACCTATCTTTCTGATTTTAAAAAATGTGAGGCTATGGATTTATTAATTCAAAACCAAATATAGAAGAGCAGCCAAACCAGCACCAAACATAGGTCCAAGAACCGGTATCCAGGAGTACGACCAGTCGCTGCTTCCTTTACCGGCAATCGGAAGTAAAGCATGCATTATCCTCGGACCGAGATCACGCACGGGGTTAATCGCATATCCGGTTGTCCCTCCCAGGGAAAGTCCAATAGACCAAACAAGAAACATTACTGGAATTGCTCCCAAGGACCCAAGACCAACCGGTGTTTTAGAATCTACAATTTCGGCGTTGGTAAAATGAAATATCACAAATAAAAGAACAAATGAACCAATAATTTCGCTTGTAAGATTGGAAAAGGTATTTCTAATTGCTGGTCCGGTACAAAATGCTGCAAGTTTTAATGCTTTGTCTTCGGTTACTGCAAAATGATCTTTATACTTGAACCAAGCCAGTAAAGAACCAAACATTGCACCAAGCATCTGAGCCAACATATAGCCTGGAACCTGTGCCCATTCAAACTTCCCCGCGATTGCAAACGCGAAAGTAACTGCAGGATTTAAATGTGCGCCGCTATAAGGAGCCGAAACAACAACCCCAACAAAAACTGCCAGAGACCAGGCTGTGGTGATTACTATCAATCCTCCACCGTTTCCTTTAGTTCCTGTTAAAACAACGTTGGCAACAACTCCATTACCCAATAAAATTACAAGTGCAGTTCCTAAAAACTCTGCTGTAAAAGGTGCCATATAAAATTATAATATTTAAAGGTTCACATTAGCTTTTGCCGCTTTTACAGCCCGGTTCCAGCCATTAATAAGTTCATCATAATTTTCCAGATCCTCAGGTTCAAAATTCCGTTCAACCTGCCATTGTTCTGAAATTTCTTCAACGCTCGACCAAAACCCTGTTGCAAGTCCGGCAAGATAGGCTGCACCAAGCGCAGTCACCTCTGTAACTTTTGGCCTGATAACCCTGCACTTCATAACATCGGCTTGAAATTGCATTAATAAATTATTTGCAGTAGCACCTCCATCTACGCGCAACTCACTGATTGGGGTACCGGCATCTGCTTCCATTGCCTTCAATACATCCATTGTTTGAAAAGCAATACTTTCAAGGGCAGCCCGTGCAAAATGACCAGAATTTGTACCACGGGTAATCCCTGTAATTGTTCCCCTTGCATGTTGATCCCAATGCGGGGCTCCTAAACCTGCAAAAGCAGGAACCATATAAACGCCACCTGTGTCGGTCACTTTTGCGGCCAGTTCTTCCACTTCACCAGATGTTTTGATAAGTCCTAACTCATCCCTTAACCATTGAACTACTGCTCCTCCAATGAAAATTCCACCTTCCAGCGCATAGGTAACTTCTCCATTGATTTTCCAGGCAATTGTAGTAAGCAAATTATTTGATGATATTCTTGGCTGTTTGCCTATGTTCATCAGCATAAAACATCCAGTACCATAGGTATTTTTTACCATACCTACTTTGGTACACATCTGACCAAAAAGTGCTGCCTGCTGATCACCGGCAATTCCGGCAATTGGAATTTTAGACGCAAGAATATCCCCTGCTGTTTCGCAAAACACCTCACTTGATGATTTCACCTGGGGTAACATTGACTCCGGAATATCAAATATTGTGAGCAATTCCTTATCCCATTCAAGGGTATTTATATCAAAAAGCATGGTTCGGGAGGCATTACTCACATCAGTAACATGGGATTTTCCTCCAGATAATTTCCAGATCAACCAGCTATCTACTGTTCCAAAAAGTAGTTTCCCCTGCTTAGCCCTTTCTCTGGCTCCTTTTACATTTTCAAGAATCCACCTTACTTTGGTTGCAGAAAAGTACGAATCAATGATCAAACCGGTCTTCTTTTGGATTTTATTGCCGTGTTCCTTTCGGATGGAATCACAATAATCTGACGTTCTACGATCCTGCCAGACAATTGCATTATGAACCGGTAGTCCCGTTTCCTTATCCCAAACTATAGTTGTTTCTCTTTGGTTAGTGATCCCGATAGCATGAATATCCCTTGGATTCAGTCCGGCCTTTACGATAGCCTCTGTAGCTACTGCAACCTGTGAAGACCAGATCTCAAGCGGATCATGCTCTACCCAACCTGGCTTGGGGTAAATCTGTTCAAATTCCTTTTGTGAAACAGCAACGATACCGCCCAAACGATTAAATATAATAGCTCTGGAACTTGTTGTACCCTGATCGAGTGATAAAATATAATCCGGCATATTGATATTAAATTATTCTAAAGGATATATCTGACATTATTAAATATGAGAAAAATATGTAATATTGACGATAATATTTAACTTATTTTAAGATAGAATAGATTACGAAAATATTTCATAAGTATAAATTTTATTGATTTAATTTAAAAATAAAGCCTGTACATAATGGATTCATTTTTTATCCTTAAACAGTAGCATAAAATCATGAATATAGGAATAATTGGTCTTGGGGATATGGGATGTATCTATGCTAAATCTTTTGCCAAGGCAGGATACAGGGTTTATGGATGTGACCTGCCATTTCGCAGAGAGCTCCTGGAAACTGAATTAAGTCCGTACGGAATCGAAATTCTGGATGATGGCAAAGCTGTATCGAGAATTTCTGATGTTATTATTTACTCCGTTGAAGCCGAACGAATAGCTGAAGTTCTAAGTTTATACGGATCATACACAAAATATGGTGCAATTGTAGCAGGACAAACATCGGTTAAACATCCTGAAATAGAGGCATTTGAAAAATATCTTCCGAAAGACGCACATATTATAACCTGCCATTCCCTGCATGGTCCCGGATTTGATCCTAAGGGGCAAAAAATGATTGTTATTCCGCACAGAACTACCAAAGAAGCCTACCAGCGAATGACAGATCTACTGTCGACATTGGGTTCGGTGCTTGTAGAAATAGCAGATTTTCATGAGCATGATAAAATTGTAGCTGATACCCAGGCAGTAACACACATGGGTTTTGAAAGCATGGGGACTGCCTGGAAAGAAGCTGGTTTTTTCCCTTGGGAAAATGCTTCTTACCTTGGTGGTATCGACAATGTTAAAATACTGATTACACTTAGAATTTTTAGTTATAAGGCACATATTTACGGCGGACTTGCAATTCTAAATCCCTATGCAAAACATCAGATCAAGCGTTATTCTATCTCTGAATCAGATTTGTTTAAGCTGATGATCAAGGAGGATGAAGCAGCTTTCCGCAAGAGGTTATACCAGGCAAGAGACTTTATTTTTGGCCAAGATCATAAACCGGTCATGCTGGATGAAAAAGTAATGCAGGAATTTTCCTTATCTGCAGGATCAGAAAGCCGAAAACCAAATTCTCACCTCAGTCTGCTCAGTATGGTTGATGCATGGTATCACCTAGGTATTAATCCGTATGACAACCTGATCTGTCAGACACCCCCGTTCAGATTGCGGCTGGGCATCGCTGAATACCTTTTCAAGAATGAAGAATTACTTGAAGAGTCAATCAATACGGCCTTGTTTGACAAAACCATTCGGGGCGATGATTTGGAATTCCATTCAGCAGTCAGGGAATGGTCTTCACTTATTATTTACGGTGATATGGAAGGGTATAAACAGCACTTTGACCAGGTGAAAACATTCTTTGCAGGAAGATTAGATCAGGGAAGAGCCCAAAGTGCCGAACTGATCAGAAAACTTGAAATGGAATAGTAATGATTTCTTGAATTATCCAATTAACCTCAACTCGATTTAAGGGAGGATAAAAAAAGGTTCATAATGGAATATGCGAGGTAGGTAGTTATAATGATAAGATTTCTGAAACCAATACCTGTATTTTATAGGTTTATTCAGCCCTTTCCTTCGGAGTAGTTCCGGCTTAAAATTGCGTTCCATATCAAATTTTCAACAGCCGGAAGCTACCTCCTGCGGCAAGGTTTATTTTACCTGGAGCTGTTTTCCATTGGGAAAGACAGCCAGGCGTTGCTTGTTCAGTATGCTCTGAAAGGCATGTGGAATTTAACATAATCAGGGTTTTAAACCCGACTTTATCTGGAGTACGGGATGCGCGGATTAACATCCCGAACAGCAGAATCAAAAATCTTGGTTCGTGAATCTTGGTTCTTGAATCTTGTCTCTTGGCTTTCAGCTTTTAGCTTTTAGCTTTCAACTCTTGTCACTTGGCTCTTGAATCCTGGTTCTTGAATCTTGGCTCTTGGTTCTTGATACTTGATACTCAATACTCACCTCAATATCGTCACCGCGCCCGAAATAACCTTACGCCCTTTGGTTTTGGGATCAATAATGTAGTAATAGGTTCCTACCGGTAAATTTATACCATTAAATTGTCCGTCCCAGGGTTTTGCATACCCCTTAATACTCTGATAAACTATCTCCCCATACCTACTGAACACCTTAACACTTGCATTTGCATAACTCTCAAGGTATTTTACATTCCAAAGATCATTTATTCCATCATTATTTGGACTAAATGCATTCGGAGCTTCAGGCTGTTTCAATACTTTAATCTTGATGTTATCCATTGCGGCACATGCCTGATCCGAGGTAACCGTAAGGGTATAAATAATATCTTCAGTAGGGCTTGCCACCGGATCAGGGATATCATCACGACTCAAACCGGTTGAAGGAAACCATTTATAGCTAACATTACTA
>JAURKO010000179.1 GCA_030831705.1 Daejeonella sp.
GTATGAAATGGTCGGTAACACCAACCGCAGGGAAATGCATTGTCATTCTGGCAAAGGCCAGAACCTCCTTCGGCAAGGTTTATTTTACCCGGAGCTGTTTTTCATCGGGACTGGCTTCCGCTAATAGAACCATAGGTCCTATTAAACAAACCCGGGTGGCAGCTCTATCTTTTTTGCAATACTAAATTTCATGATACCTATTAAATCTCCCGAAAAAAAATAGGGCAGAACACGGGGCTGGCATAAACAAAGAGAAACAGGTGCTACTTTCTAAAAGGAGAGAAAAACAGACAGCCTAAACTAAGCCAAGCAAGATTTTATATCGAACTCACGTTAAATTAATTTAAATTAGAAAATCGCTTTTCAATTTTTAGCTACACGATGCAAAGAAGATTATTTTTAAAAACCTCCGGAATATTTGCTGCCGGTATGTATGCCTCAAGGGCAAGGGCTGTTGCCGGACCATTTTTGCCTGGGGAACTCGTGCACAATATCCCTGTTGATAAAAAACTAGATCCACAATGGCTAAAATCTTTGGTTCAGCGTGGATCGGTCAGTAAATATTTCAAGAGTAAAAATGAACTCAAGTTCATTGGGATGCCGGTTGGCGGGATTAATACCGGTACAGTTTATTTAGGTGGTGATGGCCGTTTGTGGTTATGGGATATTTTCAATTCACAACAGGAGGGGATAGATCCAAAAGCAGATGATTGGGGTACTGAGCTCCATGTAGGTAAAAAGGTACGATCCAGAGATGGTTCAGCCTATGTTCAGCCTGCAAGGGATATCCGTCCGCTGGATCAAGGATTTGCCTTTAAGATTCAATTAGGTAGTAAAACCTATTTAAAGAAAATGCATGCAGATGATTGGGATGATATTGTGTTTGAAGCAACTTATCCAATGGCAACCATTCGCTACATTGCTAAAGATCTTCCTGTCGAAATTACTGCTAATGTGTACTCTCCGTTCATCCCTCTGGATGAAAAAAATTCCGGACTTCCATGCACAATCTATTCATTTTCAATACTTAATAAGTCGGCAATGCCTTTAAGCCTTTCAATACTTGGATGGCTTGAAAATAAAGTTTCTATCAAATCGGCCGAACCCAATGCTATTCGTCTGAACGAAGTTATTACTAAAGGGAAATTAAAAACTGTTCAGGGGAGTATCAAACTAAATGGCTCACTCCTCCAATTACAGGAGCCCGATTTCGGCACTCTGGCGATTGCCTCCTTGAACGGATCTTCCAAAGCAATCACTGATTTAAAGTTTCCAATTAATTTGGCCTCCTTTACTCAACACCATGAGAAAATTACAGAGAAGACCAAAGACCAGCAGCTTGTTGCTGCAGTTCAAGCCGATTATCAGATAAAACCTGCTACCAAATTGGAGGCTAATTTTTCTATTGCCTGGCATTTCGCTAATTTAAAATTGAATCAGGCGATTCAGGACAAAGGTCGTTACTATGCAAACTGGTTTGGTTCTGCTTCTGATGTTTTGACTTATGTACATCAGAATTTTTCATCCCTAAGCAGAGATAGTCAACTATGGAAAAAAACCTGGTTTGATTCAAGTCTGCCATATTGGTTTTTAGAAAGAACCTTTTCAAATATTTCAACTATGGCAACCACAACGGCGCATCGTTTCCGTTCTGGTAGATTTTATGCATGGGAGGGTGTTGGCTGCTGTGAGGGAACTTGTACCCATGTTTGGCAATATGCACAGGCAGTGGGTCGACTGTTTCCGGGAATTGAACGGGATACCCGTGAGCGTATCGATTTGGGATTATCACTGCAGCAAGACGGGATGATCTGGTACCGCGGTGAGGTGGTTAAAACGGCAGCAATAGACGGACAGGCGGGCACCATTTTACGCATTTACAGGGAGCACCAAATGAGTACCGATAAACAGTTTTTAAACAGGAATTGGGAAAAGATCAAGCTTGCAACAGAATGGGTGATTCGGCAGGATAGAAATCAGGATGGAATGGAAGATACCCCGATAGAAAATACTCTGGATGCGGTTTGGGATGGAGAAATTGCCTGGCTTGTTGGTTTATGTATTGCTGCGGTAAAAGCTGCCGGAGCCATGGCTGCAGAAATGAATGATACTCAGTTTAGAAAAGTATGTGAAGAATATGTGCTAAAGGGTAGCAGAAACATGGAAGAGAAACTCTTCAATGGCGAATACTTTATTCACAGACCTGATGAGATTAAAGGCCGCGAAAAACTGGGATCTTATAATACCTGTCACATAGATCAGGTTTACGGACAAAGCTGGGCTTATCAGGTAGCTCTGGGTCGGATTATTGACAAGGAAAAAACGCTTAAGGCACTGCAGTCATTGTGGAAATACAATTTCACTCCGGATGTTGGACCCTATATAAAAGAGCGAACAGGAGGCAGACCTTATGCGCTTGCAGGTGAAGGGGGTTTAGTAATGAATACCAATCCCAAAAATGAAGCAAGACCCTATGGCGATAAAATTACCTGGCAATTGGGCTATTTCCATGAATGTATGAGCGGGTTTGAGCATCAGGTAGCATCACATATGATGGCTGAAGGAATGATTGAAGAGGCCATGGTTATAACCCGTATGATTCATGACAGGTATCATGCTGCTAAAAGAAACCCTTTCAATGAAATTGAATGCAGTGATCATTATGCCAGAGCAATGGCTAGCTACGGGACATTCATCACCGCTTGTGGATACGAATATCATGGACCCAATGGTCATATGGCTTTCGATCCAAAATTGAATCCAGAAAAGTTTAAGGCCCCATTCACTGCAGCTGCAGCCTGGGGTTCTTATGAACAAGAAAAGGATCCACAAAAACTGATAGCAAAACTCGCGGTTCATTATGGTGAATTAAGTCTGAATAGTTTCTCTGTGGTGACACAACATCAGGTTTCTGAAATTGAAGTTAAACTTGGTGATAAAATAATTCCGGCAATGTTTTCTAAAGAGGGAAACAGATGTAATATCCGGTTTTCTTCTGAAATTAAGTTGGGCCACGGACAAGTTCTATCGATTAAAGTATAAGTTATGCAGGTGCAAAATCAAACCGTCGTTTCAATTCATTATACACTTAAAAATAGTGATGATATTTTAATACAGGATACTACAGGTTATTCGCCTGAAAGCTATTTGCATGGGGCAGGGAATATTCTCGCCAAACTTGAAGAAGCTTTAACAGGTAAGCAATCTGGAGAGGAGCTGGAGGTAATAGTCAATTACTCCGAAGCGTTTGGGCCAATTGAAGAGCATCTTATTATTGAACTTAGTAATGAGGACATTCCTGGAATTAATGACTTACAGCCCGGAGATTTTATCGGTTTGCCCGATGGGCGTGAAGGGGTTTTAACGGAAAAAAATGCCGATTTTTCTATACTCGATACCAATCATCCGCTGGCAGGTGAATCGCTAGTTTATAATCTTAAAATTGTTAATGTCAGGCCTGCAACGTTAGAAGAAATTCAGGCTGGAACCCCAATGGCGGAGGTAAAGGCTTGTTCCGGAGAAGAAGGTTGTTGTTGATTTTTTATAATAGATTAATAAACTTAAAGTGAAAAATATTAAATCAAATAGTGAAATGAAAAGATATTTCGGATTAATAATCATTCTCTTTTTACTGAGTGCCTGCAAAGAACAGGCCGATCAGAAAGGAACATTTGCATATGATCTTGCATTTCTAAAGAAGCACCATAAAGACCTGGTTCTTTTGAAAGATCCTTCTGGCGGGGCACAGGTTATCGTTCTGCCTGCCTATCAGGGTCGCGTGATGACCAGCACTGCTGATGGCGAAAAGGGAGTAAGCTTTGGCTGGATCAATTATGATCTGATAGCTGAGGGTAAGTTCTCTGAACAATTTACTGCACTGGGTGGTGAGGAGCGGTTTTGGCTTGGACCAGAAGGTGGTCAATTTTCCCTTTATTTTAAGAAGGGTGCAGATTTTACCTTTAATAATTGGATTGTTCCAAGACCAATAGATTCAGAACCTTTTAATCTGATTTCTGCGACAGAAACTGAAGCTAAATTTGAAAAAGATATGCATCTCGAAAATTATAGCGGCACTATGTTTGATTTAAAAGTTAGCAGGAACATTTCACTGCTTGATAAAAAGTCGCTAAATGAGCTTCTTGGGCTTCAACTAAGTTCAGATATTCGTTCTGTAGGATTTCAGTCGGAGAATATTCTTACCAACATTGGTACTGAAACCTGGAATGAGCAAAAAGGTTTGCTCTCAGTTTGGGTATTGAGTATGCTTAAATCTAATGACCAGACCAATGTGGTTATACCATACAAAAAAGGGGACAGCCTGAGTTTAGGTAAAATTGTGACCGATGACTATTTCGGTAAATTAGATACTGAGCGACTGAAGATTAAAGATGGCTATCTTTTGTTCAAAGCCGATGCCAAACAGCGAAGCAAAATTGGAGTATCACCCAAGCGGGCATTACCGATAGCGGGTAGTTATGATGCTGAAAACAATGTGCTCACTATTTCTCAATTTAGTTTGCCTGAAGGGGTTACAAGCTATGTAAATTCTACCTGGAAAATACAGGATGATCCCTTTGTAGGTGATGCGGTAAATGCCTATACAGATGGTCCGATTGAAGGAAAACAGATGGGTAAGTTTTATGAGATAGAGAGTTCTTCGCCCGCTTTAAGTTTAGCACCGGGAGCCAATGCAACACATATTCATCGCACAATTCACCTAAGCGGATCTACAGAAAAGTTAAATGAAATTGCGTTGAAAGTATTAGGTCTCAGCTTAAATCAGTTAAAATTTTAGGATTTATTTCTGAATCTCAGTTTTTGACCATTTATGGCTTGCATCTAACTTGAAAGACCCCAGGTATTTCTGGTTCCAGCTATCTGGTGAAATCAACGAGAGAAATATACTATCATCAGTTTTACTGTATAAATGGTAAACCTCTCCCATTACAGGAGTAAAATTATACTTTGCTGAGTACACTAATTCGTTTAGCTGCACTTCATTTACCAGTCTTTCATATTCTTCCTTTAGCTCATCGAATTTCGTTTTAAAATTCTTGTTAGCTAATTCTGCATTGGATTGTTTCCAGCCACCAACATTTTCGAGACTAATGGCAGGTGCACTGACATTGCTGCCATAGCTTAATCCCTTTTGATAATAACCACGTTCATTATCCCAAACTACCAGGTCTGGTTTTTCTTCATTTTCTTGCATTCAAAAAATCTTGGTTTTATATAAATATATAAAATATTCCAAGCGCTAAATTAATGAATGGGGTAAATCTTTGTGTAAATTCAATGTAATTTAACCTGAGTTCGATATAAAATCTTGCTTGGTTAAGTTTCGACTGATTTTTTCTCTCCTTTTAGAAAGCAGGGTCTGTTTCTCTTCGCTTATGGTAGTCCCGTGTTCTGCCCTGTTTTTTTGCGGGGAATTTAACAGATATCATGGAATTTTTGTTACAAAAAAAGCTACCAAACCCTTAAGTTTATTTCAAAAGCAAACGGTCCTTTTGCCGGGCTTCCTTGCTGGCGCAAGAGTGTCGCGTGTGCTTTTAAAATTTTCTGGCATGCGCGGTACGCGCGCACCAGCACCAGAACAAGGTCCCAACCTTCGCTCAATGTCATTAAGTTAAGGAGTCCGCATAGGCTCTTTGGATTAAAATTGCAGTTTGGAAAATTTGGGAGGTTCCCACTTTCGTGGGAATGACAAATCAAGATGGAGGAGGGGGATTCCAGCCTCCGCTGGAATCGAAATTCGGAAACTTACCCTAAA
>JAURKO010000180.1 GCA_030831705.1 Daejeonella sp.
ATCGTAAGTGGTGCAGCTGCTTTATCGAATGGCTAATAAATAGCAGTTTCAGTTTTGAACTGCGAAATAGATTTGTAAATTTACGAACTCAATAAATGGAAATGGAAGACACATCAAATAATACTAACCCTACAGCTGAAGCGAATAATACTTCACACTATACTACAATAACAATAGGAATAGTAATTGGCCTTATTGGTATCTTTTTGCGGTTTACAGGTACCTGGCCTATGATTGACATAGTATCGAACGTTATTTGGGTTGTTGGAATTGTCATCTGCTTAAGATCAGTTTTAAGAATATTAAAATAATATAGCATTCTTGCTAATGGCTCATATCCTTAGGGTTATGAGCTTTTTTTATTTTCCGGAGATTATACTCTGAAGTTTAGAATCTGTTTTTATTTTTTTTAACGTTGCTTCATAAGCCAACCAGTAAATCTCTTCAGTTTTTTTTACATCAAATACGCTCGTAGCCCCCATACCTTTGGGTTCTATTATTACATCACAAAACTCAGCCTTCACGGCCATATCTGAATTGATAGACATGATAATAGACCGTTCTACAAGTCTTCGATAGCTTTCAATTGTATCAGCTTCAGGGAGATGGTTGCAGGATGATCCGATAATAAAGTCACATTCAGATCGTATTGGCTCAACTGGGAAATTATTTAAAATACCGCCATCTATATAAATTTTTCCGTCTATGTGGATTGGTTTAAAAAATACAGGTATGGCACTTGAAGCTAAAATAGGATTGATCAATTCACCAGAGCGGAAATAGGCTAATTTACATTCATTAAAATTTGTTGCAGTAATAACAGTCTGGATTTTTAATCCTTCGAATGAATCGTGCGGAAGATATTCAAGTAGCAGAGTTCTAATTTTATCCAGCGACATCAGTCCCTTAGCACCGAAAGCGGGTCTGATATACTTGTAAAGATGGGTCTTCATGAAGACCTTAAGAATTTCAGCAGGTTCAATGCCTTGTGCGAAAAGTGCGCCAACAATAGAGCCTGCACTGGTTCCACTGATCCTGTCGAATTTGATTCTTGCTTCTGTTAGGGCTTGAAGAACTCCTAAATGCGCTACACCTCGTATCCCTCCTCCGGAGAGTACTATCCCAATCTTCATTTTACTGTCCTTTTATTACCTGGGTTTGTATTTTGATCCTGCAAGAATTTTTTGAGCATCTTTCTCAAGCATTAATTGCTGAACACTAATATCCGGATTCTTTTCCATGTATTGCCTGACGATCTGCCAGCCAGTCCAGACTCCCAATTTTGGAGCTGATGAAGAGTTTTCACCAAGTCCGGGTGTAAATGGAGCCTCAGACAGATAGCGCTGAATTTTCATGTAATCACTCTCAAATAAAAGGTCATTCTCTAAGAAATAAGCCCATATTCCGGCTTCATTTTCTTTGCACCATTCAAGTTGCTCTGTGCTGTAACCTATTTTAAGAATATCCGTAATTGCTGGTAAAACGCTATCCATGAAATATAATATTTTACCATTATAAACCATTTTTGAAATCAAAGTTCTGTCGGTATCATTTTCCAAAAACATCTCTTCACGGATAAATGCTTCAATTACCCTCGGACTGATATTCTCCGGATTGAATCTTCTTGAAATGTATTGAGGAATGCTTTGCCGTAACGCGGGATAGAATCTATCGCCATTCTTACCCAAAAACATATCGAGCCCAATTCCTATGTAATCATTACCTATGGGCGTTTGTACTGCAAATCCTGAAATAAAGCTGATCAGGCGGGGGAATTTCTGTTTAGGATAGTAGTATTTTATATACCGGAATGCCTGATTAAGTTCGAGCTGCTGTTTTTCTAATGACGGAAATGTTTGTGCCACTGTTGAACTAAGTTCAAGGTAATCCTTATTTCTTAAAATGGAACGTAAATTGGTATAATAAACCGTGTCCCAGGTTGGTCCGGCGCCAACCATCTTTTCCATGTAATCATCGTAAAACCAGGTATATTTTTTTCTTAAAACAGGAGCTATCTCTGATATAGAATCGGAATTTAAACCGGATAGTTCCTGATCAAATCGTTCAATAGGGATATTGAGATTTATGTTACTGATATCTACTGACTTTTTGTTATTACATGAAAGTGCTGCAAGGCATATTAAAAAAAACAAGTAAATTTGAAGGTGTCGCATGGATACGATATATCTGCTAAATTATAAAAAAGGCATGGTAATAATTAATCCTTCTGCTTCATAAAAGGTTTGATAAATTTCACAACCTCTCAAATTAATTAACCACCAGATGAAGATTGCTCTCGCTCAGCTAAATTACATTATTGGCGACTTTGAACACAATACTCAAAAAATAATTGAGACTATTCAGAATGCTCGTAAAAAGGGCGCTGATCTGGTAGTTTTCGCCGAGTTATCAGTGTGTGGTTATTCACCAAGAGATTTTCTCGAATTTGTTGAATTTATAGAATTGTGTGAGGAATCAGCAAAAAAAATAGCTGCTAACTGTATTGATATTGCCTGTATTCTTGGCTTACCAACTCTAAATCCCAAAACTGAAGGTAAGGATCTTTTCAATTCAGCATATTTTATAGAGAATACAGAGATAAAATCCATAGTAAATAAGGCCTTATTGCCTAATTACGATGTATTTGATGAATACCGTTATTTTGAACCTTCGGTAGATTTTGGCTGTATAGATTTTATGGGGCAAAAAATTGCACTCACGATCTGTGAGGATCTTTGGAATATCAATGATAATCCGATGTACACAATTTGTCCGATGGATCAACTCATCAAAGAAAAACCAGATCTGATGATCAATATTGCTGCTTCTCCTTTTGCATATAATCATGATGAAGAGAGGGTAAGGATATTAGGGGATAATTGTAGGAAATACAAATTACCTCTTTTTTATGTAAATCAGGTTGGTGCGCAGACTGAAATAATTTTTGATGGGGGTTCATTAGTTTTTGATGATTCTGGTTTGCTTCTTGATGAAATGGCCTATTTTTCTGAAGAAATAAAGATTTATGAGTTTGAAGATAAGCAGGTGAAAGGCTTCAAACCCAAAGAACATGATGCTCAAAATGATATTCAGCAGATTCATGATGCTCTTATTCTTGGGATTAAGGACTACTTTCAGAAATCAGGTTTTAGTAAAGCCATTCTCGGTCTTTCAGGCGGCATTGATTCTGCCCTGGTATGTGCCTTGGCTTCAGAAGCTCTTGGTCCTGAAAATGTGATGGCTGTATTAATGCCTTCAGAGTATTCCAGTAACCATTCCATTCAGGATGCTTTGGATTTAGTTAAGAATCTGGGTTGTAAACATGAAATAATTCCTATCAGGGAGGCAGCAACAGCATTTAATAGTATGATGAAGCCAGTCTTCGGGGACTTACCTTTCAATGTTGCTGAAGAGAATATACAAGCCAGGTGTCGGGCCCTAATTGTTATGGCGATGTCTAATAAGTTCGGCTATATACTGCTTAATACTTCTAACAAAAGCGAATGTGCAGTGGGTTATGGCACGCTATATGGAGATATGGCAGGAGCAATTGCCGTACTTGGGGATGTATATAAAACACAGGTATATAAATTGTCTAATTATATCAATCGTGAAAAAGAAATCATCCCGATAAATAGTATTACCAAACCACCATCTGCGGAGCTACGTCCCGGCAGAAAGATTCCGATTCTCTTCCGGAATATGATATTTTAGATGCAATATTATTTCAATACATTGAACTAAAGAAGAGCTCTTCGGCTATTATTGACCAAGGATTTGATGAAACCTTAGTAAGAAAAGTACTACGCATGGTCAATGTAGCTGAATTTAAAAGAAATCAAGCTCCACCAATCTTGAGGGTGTCTCCCAAGGCTTTCGGAATGGGAAGAAGGCTTCCGATTGTTGGAAAATACTTAAGTTAATTGATAGTTGACAATTGACAGTTGAGAATGTAGAATTGATTGTGATCGGGTTGAAAAATTTACCATTCTCAATCCGGTACTAAATCATCGCTGTACGTACACGCTCAAGTAGGGCTTTGGTTTTCAGGATTCCTTCATATTCACCTATTTTGTCTCCTTCATATTCAATACCTACATAGCCTTTGAAACCTGAGTCTTTAACGATTTTGAGCATTCTATTATAGTCAGTTTCAATACAATTGCCCTGAGCATCAAAGTCCATTGATTTTGCACTTACCGCTTTGGCATAGGCCATCATTTCGTAAGTGCCTTTATATTTATCATATTCTTCAATGCATTTGTTTTTAGCGTCTCTTGTAAGGCAAAAATTATTAAAGTCAGGAAGGGTTCCTACATTTTTTTTACCTACATTCTTCATTACTGTCGAAAGCCAGTAGCCATCTGAACTATATCCTCCATGGTTTTCAACAATTACATTAATGTTCTCTTTAATGGCATATTCACCTAGTAGTCCGAGTCCTTCAATTGCTGCTTTTTGTACGTCTTCAGCACTTCCCACACCATAGGCATTTACACGAATAGAACTACATCCAAGATATTTCGCAGCTTCTACCCACTTTTTATGGTTATCAATGGCCAGCATACGTTTGGCGGTATCTAATTCACCCAGATTCCCCTCGCCGTCACACATAATCAAATGATTTTTCACCCCATTATCAGAACAGCGTTTTAGTAATTCGTTCAGGTATGCAGTATCTTTTGCTTTATCCTTGAAAAAGGTATTGACATATTCCACTGCGTTGATACCAAATTCTTTTTTGGTAATCACTGGAAAGTCGAGGTTATCTATTTTCTTACTGCGCAAAGCTCTATGCAATGACCATTGGGCCAGAGAGATTTCGAAGAAAGAGTTCTTTATATCGGCAGCGTTTGGGTTCTTACTCGCTTTAACTTTTGTTGCACATGAGGTTAATGCGGCAGGCAATAATGCAATTCCTGCAAGACCTGTTGCCTGTTTTATAAATTTGCGGCGGTTATTAGACATGAATGTTATGTTTTAAGTCCTGAATTTTCAATTTACAATAAATATAATCATCGAAGAAATTAATGCTGTAAAATATAAAATTTGCTGTTCGGATACGAGTTTAAATGCTGTAATTAAGCGTTTATCATAGAATAGTCAGATGCTTGTAACAAAGCTGGATTTGGGATATATTTCAATCAAAATTACGTTTATTTGTACAGTGAGTTTTTAATTTATAAAGGTTCTGCAATCTTTTGATATAGTCCGAACCTGAATAATATCTGGTTTTTAGTTTAGTTTTAGTTTAGTGAGATCCGTTCTGAAAAGTGCGGATCTTTCTTTTAATAAACCTTTAAACTTTCCGTTTTTTTATCAGTGCAGTCAATAAAAATAGTCCAAAGAGCCCACTGCCAATAGTTCCTCCTCTGGCTATATAATCCCCAAACCTTACATAAAAACTTAATTCCCCGTTCAGATTAATATCTTGTTTAATAGCACCATGAATCCACCATTTGGTTTGCTGCACAATATCACCTCGTTGATTTATGAATGCAGAGATTCCGGTATTTGCCGATCTCGCCACCCATCTTCTGGTTTCAATAGCTCTGAGTTTGGCGTATTGAAGGTGTTGGTCTTTGCCCGAGGTATTGCCCCACCACCCATCATTGGTGATGATTGCAATAAATTGTGCATCCTTTTTAATAAACTCGGCTACATATTCACCCCATATTGATTCATAACAAATTACCGGAGCCGATCCGATACCGCTTTGCGAATAGAAAACCGATGGTTCATCTTGTTTCCCATAACTTCCTGTAGCACCGCCAAACGCAGCAAAGGCCGGTTTTAAAAATGATAATGCGTTAGAGAATGGAGTTTGCTCAACACCTGGAACAAGTTTCGACTTATGATAGAATTGCAGTGTTCCTGAATTTTCTATAGATACAGCAGCATTAAAAACATCAAAATAGATTCCACTATTTTTGTTGAAGCGCGCTGTCACTGTTTCAGCGGTATCGTAAATGGTATAGCTCTCAATACCGGAAATAAGATTTGAGTTTTTGTATTTATTGAGGAAATTCTGAATGGTTTTAAAGCTTTCGTCTTCTCTGAATGTTTTCTCTTCAGCACCTTGAGATATTGCAGTTTCAGGCCATATAAAATATTCAGTATTGCTTTGACCTAGAGAATCTGAAAGATGTATCAGGCGATTGATTTGTTCTGATGGCGGCATGCTGCCAAATTTTTTATAGGGATCAATATTGGGTTGTACCACAACAATATTTGCCGGATTTAACTTTTCAGTATGGTTGAAATAAATGAATAATGAAATAGCAACCGGAAAAATCACTAGCATTGCTGTTGGAATAATTAACCGCGTTCTGTTCAATTTTAGGGTACCTGCTTTAAAAGATAGCCAAATCTCAAAAAATAAAATATTGGAAAGGAGTACCCAAAGAGTGCCACCATAAAC
>JAURKO010000181.1 GCA_030831705.1 Daejeonella sp.
ATTAAAATTCATAATACTAATATAGCCATTCAGGTTAACTGAGAAAATGATAATTATCACAAATCAGAATATTAAAATAGGGAAAATTGAATAGTTTCAGATTTAGATTTTATTGCCGGAATTTCAGAATCAGATATATGATACACTTCCGTTTCACGATCTCTGGAAGCAACAGTAATTTTAGTTTTACATTCAGCCTGTCCGAACAATTTCATAACCAATGCCGGGTCATTATTATCTCTCGAAAGATGCGAAAGTAAAAGATGACTCATATGAGTTCCATTACCAGTAAAAAGATCAAATGCCTGCTTATTTGACAAATGGCCTTTAAGGCCGCGAATCCTTGACTTTAGATGGTAAGGATATCTCCCATTTTCAAGTAAATCCTCATCATAATTCGCTTCAAGAAAAGCAGCATGACATTCGCCAAAATATCGGGTCACATGTTCACAAGGAAAACCAATATCAGTAAACACACCAACAGTTAAGCCTTTATATTTTACAGTAAAACTATGTGGCTCCGAAGCGTCGTGGAATTTAGGAAACGGGGTTATCATTAGTTCTCCAATAGCTACAGACTGATGCGCCGAAATGGATCTCACTAAATCAGATGCCAAAATAATTCCTGAACTTTTGAGAGTAAGCGCCGTAATGTAAACCGGCAACCTATATTTTTGGGCAATGACCTCAATTCCGCGAATGTGATCGGTATGTTCATGCGAAATAAAAATGGCTCTGATTTTTGTCATCTCAAGCCCCAGCCGAGCCATCCGTTTTTCAGTTTCACGACAAGAAATTCCGGCGTCTATAAGTATCGCATCCTCTTCATTTTCAATATAATAGCAGTTGCCATTACTCCCGGAATTTAATGATGCAAAGCTTATTGCCATTCTTTTCAGCTAATAAATTGGAATTCTTCTTAGCTAGTAAATTTACAGAAAAAGGATTAAAGACCTCAGCTTATGTGATTATATTAGCAGGAGAAAACAATTATTTGCAAATGAAAAATCTGACTCTACAATCTTTTTCACTCGGAAGCCTGATTTTCTTTACAGCCTTCATTTTAACTGGCAGCAATGCCTTCTCTCAGCAAAGACGTTTGATAAATTATAATGAAATAAGTGCATTGGTACATGAAAGCACTTCCTTAGCGGGTGGTGCAACATTTAATGGCTTCAGAACACGTACCGGAGTTACAAAACTATTGAACAATAACTTCGGAATTGGAATTGCCCTGGGGACAGACAATTACCGCAAATCGGGTGGAGGAAATTACAATACCCTACCAATCACTTTAAATGCTTCCTACTATATTGACCCGAAACTCAGCGGACTCAAATTTGATTTATATGGAGGTTATGCAGTCAGACTTTTCAATAATTTAAGCAAAGGTCTAAATTATGGATCCGGAATCTCCTATTCTTTTGTAGTGAATTCAGGCCTTAATCTAGGGATACAAACAGGTTACAATTATCAAAAAATCGACTTCCCGGCCAACTTCAAGCTTTCGGAAAACTTTAACATGGGCAGCATTCGTATCGGACTTGGAATAACCTTCAAATAAATCTCTATTTTAACGTGTGTTCAATATAAAATCTTGCTTGGCTAAGTTTAGACTGATTTTTTCTCTCCTTTTAGAAAGCAGGATCTGTTTCTCTTCGCTTATGACAGTCCCGTGTTCTGCCCTATTTTTTTGCGTGAAATTTAATTTTATTATGAGATTCAGTATTGCAAAAAAGATAGAGCTGCCACCCGGGTTTGTTTAATAGGACCTATAGTTCTATTACCGGAAGCCCGTCCCGATGAAAAACAGCTCCGGGTAAAATAAACCTTGCCGAAGGAGGTATCTTCCGGCTATTGATAATTTGAAATAGACTACTATTTCTTGCCGGAAATACTCCGTAGGAAAGGGCTGAACTAAGCTATAAAACGCAGGTTTTGGTTTCAAAAATCAAATAATACGACTCCAGAGCATCATGAGATCAATTTAAATGATATTTTTAATCTACCTTATATTGAACTGAGGTTAATTTAATTGAACAAGACCCTTCGTCAAGGCTGACAGGGTTTAAAACCCTGTCAGCCTTATTAAATTAAATTCATTATTTTTGTAGTTTACGGCTCCAACGATATTTTAATATGTCAAAAAGTACTTATAAAATTGCTGTGCTTCAGCTTAATCTGAATGATAATGCAGAAAACAATTTAAGAAAATGCCTGAATTGGGTTCGCGATGCTGCAAAACAAGGAGCCGAAGTAATCTCGTTGCCTGAACTGTACAGCAGTCACTATTTTTGTCAGTCTGAGGACACCGCGAATTTTGCTTTGGCAGAACCTCTCTACAGTACTTCATTCATAGCTTTCAGCGAATTGGCAAAGGAATTAGGGGTAGTAATCATCGTTCCTTTCTTCGAAAAGAGAATGGCCGGAATTTACCATAATAGTGCCTATATTATCGATGCTGATGGTTCTGAAGCCGGATTGTACCGAAAAATGCATATCCCAGACGATCCCCATTTTTATGAGAAATTCTACTTTACTCCCGGAGATATTGGTTTCAAAACCTTCCCAACACAAAAAGGGAAAATAGGTACTTTAATTTGCTGGGATCAATGGTACCCTGAGGCTGCCAGATTAACAGCCTTACAAGGTGCTGAAGTACTTTTTTATCCCACAGCTATTGGCTGGCATCCGCTCGAAAAGGAACAATATGGCGAAAAGCAACACGGTGCATGGATGAATGTAATGAAAGGACATGCGGTTGCAAATGGTGTTTATGTTGCCGCAGCAAATCGTATTGGTCTCGAACAATATTTACCTAATACCGCAGGCATTCAATTCTGGGGCTCATCTTTCATTGCTGGTCCGCAGGGTGAAATCCTTGCCCAGGCGTCACATGATCAGGAAGAAATTCTGATTGCTAAAGTTGACCTCGAACTGCAGGAAAATGTACGTCAAAACTGGCCATTTTTCAGAGACAGAAGAATTGACGCCTTTGGCGATATCACAAAAAGAGCTATAGATTAATATGAGTATCAGTAGAAGATTTCCTGCTGAATGGGAAAAACAGCAGGGTATTTTACTTTGCTTTCCACACAATGGAAAGGACTGGCCCGGGAAATTTGGGGCAGTTCAATGGGATTTTGTTGAATTTATCAAAAAAATAGCTGAGGTAGAAGAAGTATTTCTATTAGTCAAAGATAAAAAGCAAAAAAATAAAGTTTTTGAAATGCTTGAGAAGGCTCATGTCAATCTTGAAAAGCTGAGTTTCATTTTTCAAAATACCAACAGAAGCTGGATGCGTGATTCCGGACCAATCATAGTTAAGAATGGTGATAAAAGGGAAGCATTAAATTTCCATTTCAATGGCTGGGCAAAATATAAAAACTATAAACTCGACAGACTAGTCCCATCATGTGTTGCTAAACACCTCAAAATCCCAGTGATACCTGTTTTTCACAATGGTAAACCTGTAATTCTTGAAGGAGGCGCAATTGATGTAAACGGAAAAGGCACCCTGCTTACTTCAGATGAGTGTTTAATGGATCCATTTACTCAGGTAAGAAACCCTGGATTCAGTCGTGCAGACTATGAATCAGTATTTAAGGAATACCTTGGCGTGAGCAATGTGATCTGGCTTGGGGATGGAATTACCGGCGACGATACTCATGGGCATATTGATGATTTATGTCGTTTTGTTAATGAAGATACTATTATTACTGTGGTAGAATCAGATCCTAAAGACAGCAATTATAAAGCCCTTCAAGATAACCTGAAAAGACTTCAGTCGGCAAAATTGGAGAACGGTGAAGCACCGAAAATTATCACTTTACCAATGCCTACCAGACTTGATTTCGATGGACTACGTTTACCTGCTAGTTACGCTAACTTTCTGATCTTAAATAATTCAGTACTTGTTCCTGTTTTTAATGATTACAGAGACCTTGAGGCATTAAATATCATGGCAGGATGTTTCCCTGATCGAAAGATCATCCCAATAAATGCCACAGACCTGATCTGGGGATTTGGAACTTTGCATTGTTTAAGTCAGCAAATTCCAGAGTAATAGGCCAAAGAAAAATACCAGGCAGGCTAGAGTTTTGTTTAGGTTAACGTGAGTTCGATATTAAACAATCTAAATATTAATATTTAACCACATAGAATGAATTTATAATGCTTTAAAGGAAACATAGATTGTAAATCACATAGATTGAAGCTATAAAATGCTATGTTTCCCTGCCTGCCGGCAGGCAGGTGGTTTTTTAAAAATCGTATCGAGTTCATCTTAGGTTAATCAGATTTTTTGATGGGCAAGGGTAAAATAGAACTTTATGATTTGTCAGATAAGGCTACGAAAACATTAATAGATTTTTGAAACCAATGCCTTTGTTTTATCGGCCAGTTCAGCCCTTTCCTCCGGAGTAGTTCCAAAAAAAATAGGGTTCTATTTAAAACTACAGGTGGCGGGAAGCTACTTCCTCCAGCAAGGTTTATTTTACCAGGTGCGGTGTTTCATTGGAAGGGATAGCCCGGCAATAACACCTATGGCCCTGGAGCAATATAATGAGACATCACTGAATTCGTCATTCCCATTTGGCAATTTGCTAATTCAGAGAAGCATGCTATCTGTCTGGCTCATTGACAGGTCTAATTACAATCTCATTTTCCGTTTCTACAGGTTGAGAAATCAGAAAGGGCTCCGGAATTGGAGTCTTTCGGAATTTTGATGGAAGTCGATTCTCAACTTTTTCTATCAAATCATGCTCATCAATACCCCCCTCAATCCGAATCATTCCGTTAATAATACACCCGTGCTCAATCGAAATAGATTTAGTCCTGATATTCCCACATATCTCGGCAGAGCTTTTAATATGTGCAGCCTCAGTAGAAATAATATCACCTGTTACTTTCCCATTGATATTGCTTGTTCTGGAAGTGATATTGCCTAAAATTTCAGCTTTACCTACCAGAGTAACCTCTTTTAAGGAAAATATATTCCCTGTCAGACTTTCATCAAGGACTACGGAACTCGATGATATAAAATTATCATCTACCCTAATTATCGTAGTGTGAAAGTCTGCTACAATCTCCTTTGGGCGGTCCCTTTTTTTGAGATTTTTCTTTATAAAATTTACAGCTCTGCCGATCATTCCGTTAAAAAATCAAAGTTTGTATATTTGTTAATTTGTATCGTATTTCCAATTATCATCAAGATAAGAAATTTCTTATGGATAATCGATTTGATCAAATCTTGATAACACCAACTTAACAAATCTATATTAAATTAGAATAATTATGTTGATTTGAAGTAAACATGCAATTTAATTGATAAAATGTTTTTAAAAAACAATAAAATGGCGTATCATAGTAACCCGAATTGTGCATGTTCCGAAAATAATGAAATAAATGAGGGCTCCAAAGTCAGATTTTAGTACAGTTTTGATTGTAGGTTCCAATAAAGGGGAAACAAAATCCCTGCGTGTCAAAACAAAACACATCAACCGTTTAAAACATTATGCTCTTTCAATCGGTATCACGATTTTTATCTTAACGTGTACAATTATATTTCTTTCGGTTAAACTCAATAAAATTGAAAAGGAAAGGATCGCTTACAACAGAGAAATCTCTAAATTAAAAAAGCAAATTCCTCCCCCTATAGATAGTAGCAAGACCAAAAATTATATTCAGAACATCGAAAATAAACTCAAGAAAATCAATCAATATCTCATAAAACGGGGCATTAAAGGATTTAAAATAGATGAGGTAGGTGGAAATAACGAAGAATCGACCGAACTGCGCTCTGAAGAAATCTACGCACTTTACAATGAACGACTGGAAGACTTTCTGCTTGGTGTAGCTTTTACTCCTATGGGCTATCCCGCGAGTTATGCAATAAACTCAGCTTTTGGGTATCGCGGAGATCCAATCAAGAGGGGAAGAGTAGAGTTTCATCCTGGCCTGGATTTTAAAGGGCGAAAGGGGGATCCTGTAAAAAGTACGGCAGACGGCAGAGTGGTGATAGCAGGTTGGTTTCAAGGGTATGGAAAATGTGTAAAAATCAAACATAAAAACAATCTTGAAACTCTTTATGGTCATTTATCTAAGATAAATGTTAAAGTCGGACAAAAAGTGAATACCGGTCAGATAGTAGGACGCGTTGGTTCAACCGGATATTCTACTGGAAATCACCTTCACTATGAAGTGAGAAAAAATGGGAAACCGGTCAACCCTAAAAAGTTCCTAAGCATAAACTAAGAAAATGGCAGTCGCAAAAAATGCACAAAATAGCTCTGCACCTTCGCTTATCAGCAAAGGCTGTATGGTACATGGCAGGATTGAATCTGATGTTTTTTTGAGAATTGATGGACATATCAAAGGTGATCTGATTATCGCAGAAGGTTTAATTATCGGAGAACATGGAATAATTGAAGGAAATATTAAAGCCAGAGAAATTGTAGTTTTTGGATCTGTTAAAGGAAGTATAACAGCAGACACCATCGATTTAAAAAGTTCAGGGAATATCCTTGGAGATATACACACAGACTCTTTACAGGTTGAGACGGGCGCAACTTATATCGGGAACGTAATCATGGCCAATGTGCCGTTCCTAAAAGAAAATACCGCAGTTCTGAAATAGTTTATTTATCTCCTTAATTTAGATTCACAATTCTGCAAAAAACCAATTAGATAACTAGTATTTTTTCTAACCTATAGTATAATTTTACATATTCTTTGACTATTAAAACCGACCTTTGAGTTCGAAATCTGCGTTAGAAAATGCAATAAAAAATATTTAAAAAAAAGATATAACCTGAAATCCAGGTTGAAAACCATTCAATTATTTATCCCAAATCCAATGAGAATTAAAATTCTATTTTTTGCTTTATTAGTTCTGACAACATTTACCACAACCGCACAACAAGCAAAATCACAATTGCCAGCCAAAAACACCAGTCTTCCACGTCCAAAATTAGTTGTAGGATTAATGGTGGATCAAATGAGGTGGGATTATCTTTACCGTTTCTATAATCGCTATGAGAATGGCGGATTTAAACGAATGCTGAATGAAGGATTTTCTTGCGAAAACGCCTATATCAATTATGTTCCAAGTGTTACCGGTATTGGACACGCAACAGTATATACTGGTTCTGTACCTGCCATTCACGGGATAACCGGAAATGACTGGATTATACAGGCTACAGGGAAGGACATGTATTGCTCTGCCGATTCGACGGTAAGCACTGTAGGAAGCAATTCAGTTGAAGCTGGCAAGATGTCACCAAAGAATTTATTGGTTACAAGCATGACTGATGAACTCAGACTTGCTACAAATTTCAGATCGAAGGTAATCGCCATTGCGTCTAAAGACCGCGGTTCAATTATACCAGGCGGGCACAGTGCCAATGCCGCTTACTGGTACGATGGAAGTTCAGGAAACTGGATAAGTAGCACCTATTATATGAAGCAATTGCCCGCATGGCTCACAAAGTTCAATGAACAAAAATACCCTGAAAAATATTTAAAGCAGGACTGGAACACTCTTTACCCTATCCAAACTTATCTCCAAAGTTCCAAAGACGATGTTCCATATGAAGGTAAATTTCCGGGAATGAGCACATCAACTTTTCCTGTCAAAACTTCAGAAATGCTTAGCCGCGGATTGGGTTTGGTTACCAGCACACCTTATGGAAGTTCCTTAACACTTGATTTGGCTAAAGCAGCAGTCGATAATGAAGCTATGGGTACGGACGCTGATACAGATTTTTTAGCTATCAGTGTTTCTTCGCCTGATTATATCGGACATCAGTTTGGACCAAACTCTATTGAAGTTGAAGATACTTATCTAAGACTTGACCGGGATCTGGCAACATTTTTCAGCTATCTCGACACAAAGGTCGGGAAAGGAAATTATACCGTATTTCTTACAGCAGATCATGCTGTTCAACATAATGCGGGATTCTTAAATGACAATAAAATCAGTGCAGGGGTTTTTCCAAGCTCTGCTGTGTTAAAGGAATTAAATACCCAGCTCGAGGCTGAGTTTAACGTTAAAAATATTGCATTAAGCTTGAGCAACTACGCCGTTAGCTTCAATTATGCGGCAATCCGGACTAATAAATTGAACGAAGAATTAATTAAGAGAAATACAATGGAATTTCTAAAAAAGCAAGATGGAGTTGCTTTTGTAGTGGATATTCCTAATGCTCAAAATGCTACAATTCCTGAAGTCTATAAGGAAAAAATTATAAATGGCTATCATCCTGAACGCAGTGGCGTTATACAGATTGTACTTGAACCTGCATGGTATTCAGGCTCATCCCCAAGGTCGACCGGAGCAACCCACGGCACAATGAACCCTGCAGATGTTCATATTCCAATGGTTTTTATGGGTTGGGGTATCAAACAGGGGAAAACGAACAATTCATACAACATGACTGATATTGCACCAACCATTAGCGGAATCTTACGTATTCAGGAGCCTAATGGGAATATCGGTAAAGCAGTGAATGAGGCAATAAAATAATGTCATCAGACCTTAAATAAGGGCTGATCAGAAATTTATTGAAACAGGCTTCACTAAAGGGAGCCTGTTTTTTTTGTAAAAAAACTAAATAACGTTAATTCGATATAACATCTTGCTCGGCTACGTTTAGACTGAAGTTTTTCTCTCCTTTTAGAAAGCAGGGGCTCTTTTTCTTAGGTTATGACAGCCCCGTGTTCTGCCCTATTTTTTTGCGGGAAATTTAATTTCATCATGAGATTCTTATTGCAAAAAAGATAGAGCTGCCACCCAAGTTTGTTTAACATGACCTATGCTTCTATTAACGGAAGCCCGTCCCGATGAAAAACAGCTCCGGGTAAAACAAACCTTGCCGAAGGAGGTATCTTCCGGCTATTGATAATCTGAAATAGACTACAATTTCTTGCCGGAAATACTCCATAGGAAAGGGCTGAACAAAGCTATAAAACGCAGGTATTGGTTTCAAAAATCAAGTAATACAAACCTAGAGCAACATTAGAAGAATTAAATTGGCACCTTCTACACTTCCTTAGATCGATCTCAGGTTAATTACACTAAACCAAAAGCAGGGGACATGGGTCTTTCCCATTGAATTTTCTATAAAACGGATTCGTCACAGCATCCCCAGAGATAATATAAAGGCACTAAATACCTTTTCTAACTAATATTCTAATTACCCTAATTTGAACGATGTATGGGAATCACTAATTTTGCAACAAGGTCCTTGCAATTCTAAGCCCTAATTTCTTAACCCTTATCATACCAATACATCCAATAGAAGATAGTACTATAAATAAAAATGAAAGTAGGAGGATAATGACGCCCGCTAAGATAGATTTGAAAAGGCTTAATAACTATACTTCTATATGCATATTGATTTACTAATTTTAAGGTAAACCGAATAATCCTTTACATGACATCATATGCGAAAAAGATTTAGCAGAATTTTTAAATAACTATCTTACAGCTAATAGGGCAATTAAAAATTAAAGTTTTGCAGGGCATTAGTAAATTGAAAAAAATAAATGGCCATAAGTCAACATTAATTCAATAATAGTCCTTTTCATAATAAACCATGAATAATATAGACAGACGAGAATTCTTATCTGGTCTTGCTATCGCAGGAGCAGGCTTTGCTTCTATTAATCCGATTGAGGTTTTAGCTGGCAATAAACCACAAAAAGATGTCAAAATCGGTATAATCGGACTTGACACTTCCCAGGTAACCATGATCATAAGCCATATTAACAATATTCCCGGACCAGGATATGATGTGGTGCAACCTCTTTGGGATAACTCTTTCGAAGGCTTCAGGGTTACCGCCGCTTATCCTTATGGGAGCAAAAAAATAGAATCCAGTATCAAACAAATCCCAACTTATGTTGGAAAAATGAAGGAGAATAATGTCGAACTAGTTGACTCCATCCAAACTTTACTTTCCAAAGTTGATGCAGTTATGCTGATGACATTTGATGGTCATCCACGTGTGGAGCAGGCCATGGAAGTAATAAAATCGGGAAAACCATTATTCATAAATAAACCTTTCGCAGCTTCTTTAAAAGATGTTATTACCATCATGGATGCTGCAAAAAAATACAATTGCCCAATATTTTCATCATCCCCCACTAGGTATTTAAAAGGTGCTCAAGCTGCGAGAAATGGAGAAATTGGTGATATTATGGGTGCTGATTCTTACAGTGGATGCCCTCTTGAACCGACCCACCCTGATTTTTACTGGTATGGAATTCACGGAATTGAAATTCTGTTCACCATGATGGGTAAAGAATGTCAGACTGTTCAGCGTAAACATACTCAAAATACAGACCATGTTATCGGAGTTTGGAATAATGACAGAATCGGTACTTACAGGGGAATCCGAAAAGGGAAAGTTACACATAGCGGAGTTGCTTATGGATTAAATGAGATTCTTCCGGCCGGGTCTTTTAATGATATCGGACATCGTCCGCTCGTTATTGAAATGCTTAAATTTTTCAGAACCGGTGTAAGTCCGGTCAGCCCTGAAGAAACTCTGGCAATTCATGTATTTATGGAAGCTGCCGATGAGAGCAAAAGACAAGGAGGCAAAGCGGTAAACATGCAGGATATTTTAGCCAAAGCAAAATCATACTAATTGAATAAATTTAATCATGCTGAAACTGATTGATTAACTATATCTTAATATCAATAAATTAAATAAACCGATGAAACAAAAAATCTTATTCCTGAGCCTTATCATTGCTTTCACCTGTATTATTCCATCGTGCAAAAACGATACAATTGAGGTAACTGTTTCAGAAGGCACTAATATGGCTGTTGCCCTTTCACCCGATAATTCTACACTCGCAATTGCTCTGCAAGGCACCATCTGGACTTTGCCAGTAGAAGGTGGAATAGCAAAAAGTGTAACCGACGAGATGGGAGATTCTCAGGAGCCTGATTGGTCACCTGATGGTGAAAAAATTGTTTTTCACTCTTACAGGGATGGTACTTATCATATCTGGACTATCAATAAGGATGGCTCAGATTTAACACAACTAACTTCAGGAATATCGGATAACAGGGAACCGGATTGGTCACCTGATGGAAAATCAATTGTATTCTCTTCGGACAGAAGTGGAAATTATGATATCTGGCAAATTGATCTTGCCAGCAAAGAACTTAAACAACTAACAAGCGATCCGGCAAATGATTCGAATCCTGCATTTTCAACCAGCGGAGCTAAAATTGCATTTGTATCACAACGATTGGAGTCGGGTATTTATATTCTGGAAAATGGAATCGAAAAACTGGCAATCCCGGAAGATAAGCGCATAGCCGCTCCTTCATGGAGCATTGACGACAGTAAAATAAGCTATGTAGCTTTTACCGGAAAATCGATGCTTTTTGATGATAAGAATACCAGCTATATCTATCTCGCAAACCTGAGCGATGGGCTTAATGAACAAATCTCGACCGGCGAGGAGGATTTGTTTCCTTTCCGCATCAACTGGACTTCCAACAATAAATTAATTTATACTGCAGATGGGCTTATCAAGAAAAGGACAATCGGTCAGACTACTATTGAAACCATCCCTTTTGAAGCGACTTTTACACTCAACCGCAAACCTTATGAGAAGAAAAAGTATGATTTTGATAATACAGGAGATCAAAAGGTTTTAGGAATTGCAAGTCCTGTTGTTTCAGCAGATGGTAAAAAAATAGCTTTTGCTGCTAAAGGAGATATTTTTATACAGGAAATCAATGGTAAACTAATCCAATTAACTAATGATTCCTATGTAGATCTTGAACCCGACTGGTCGCCGGATGGTAATACACTCGCCTATATATCCGACCGAGGTGGAATAGTGAATGTTTGGTTGCATGATCTTAAAACCAATCAAAGCAGACTTCTCTCCAAACAAATTACAGAAGATACCTCCTTCCCTTCCTGGTCGCCAGATGGTAAAAAAATTGCCTACTACACCCAAAACTACATGAAGAAATGGGGCTTTGGCATCCTTCATATTGCGGATGTTGCAAGCGGAGAAGTAAAGGTTGCGAATAAATCAGTGTGGGTACCCAGCAAACCTTCCTGGTCACCGGATGGCAAAACTGTGGTTATGCTGGCCTTAAAAACTTACTCCACAAGATTCCGTGAAGGCACCAATAATTTCATGCTGGTTTCTCTTGAAAAAGATACCTCAGTTATGATTAGTCCAGACACTGGCAAACCACTTGGAATGCGCGTACAGAATGGTCCGGCATGGTCGCCTGACGGAAAAACAATGGCTTATACCAAAGATGGTACACTATGGACTATCCCAGTTAATATGAATGGTGAAATTTCAGGAAAAGCAAAAAAACTTAATGATGAGCTTAGCGATTACATCAGCTGGACCGGAGATTCGAAAACTATAGTGTATATCTCAACCGATAGGTTAAAACAGATCGATGTGGTCACAGGTGACATCAAAGATATTTCAATTGACCTCAAATGGAAAGCTGAAATTCCTACGGATGAATATATTATTCATGCAGGCAAAGTGTTTAATGGGAAAGACAGTACCTACCAGAAAAATATGGATATCTATATAAAGGGGCACCGAATAAGTGCGATAAAACCGCATCAGAATCCAAAACCTGGTATTAAAATTATTGATGCATCAGACAAGGTGGTGATGCCCGGACTCTTTGAAATGCATACCCACCAAAGTTCAAATACTGGCGTAAAGCTAGGTAAGGTTTGGTTATCCTATGGAATTACAACAGTCAGAGAACCTGGTGCTGATCCTTATGACGCACTTGAACGAAAAGAAGCATGGGAAAGTGGCGTTCGTCCGGGTCCCAGACTTTTCTTTACGGGAGGATTAACCGATGGTTCCCGAATAGCATACGGATTGGAAAATAGTGTGACTAACCCTAAACACATTACTATGGAACTTAATAGGGCTAAAAAACTAGGCTATAGCCTGATCAAGACTTATGTCCGGATGCCTGATTCCATTCAAAAAGTGCTTACCGAAGGTGCTCACAAAATGGGAATTCCACTTTCATCTCATGAACTTTATCCCGCTACCAAATACAATGTAGATGCGATTGAACATTTATCGGGAACAAGCAGAAGAGGCTATTCATTGCTGCTGGATGCTAATTTCAGAAGCTACCAGGATGTTGTTCAATTGATTGCCAAATCCGGAATCAATATCACTCCGACTGCCTGCCTGAGAACAGGATATTTCAGACTGGCAAAACAGTATGACGAATTATTAAATGATGAACGGAACAGGAAATTTCTTACTCCGGAATTCTTAAAGGGCCTTTATGATCAGACCAGCAAGTTTGACTCATTGAGAACACCAAAAGCAGATGCTAATTATAAAGCGCTGCTAAAAACGCTTAAGTTGATCTCGGATGCAGGCGGGAGTATTACAGCAGGGACTGATGCCCCATTTGCCCCTTTCGGCAGCAGTCTGCATTCAGAACTTTGGGTTTATGTTGATGCCGGATTTTCTCCTTTTAAAGCTTTACAATCTGCAACCATTCAGGCAGCAAAAGTAGTTGGGGTTGATAAGGATTTAGGAAGTATTGAAGCAGGGAAACTTGCTGATCTAATCATTGTAGATGGAGATCCCCTCAAACGGATTCAGGATGCGATGAAGGTTAGAACTACCATTAAAAATGGTAAAATCCACACAATTAATTCATTATTGAAATAATGATTAGAAAAAATTATTATTGGAAATTTATATAACTAACAGAAAAAAAAACTAAAACATCACATTTGAAAAGTACAGTTTATGGAAGCATAAGCTGTAATTCAACATCCATACAAGCACAAAATCTTGCTATAAGTCGGCAGGAAATGGAAAAATTAAGCCCTAAAATGTATTTGTATATAAAGCACGGATTCGGAAAATTTGTGGATTGAATTGGCTAAGAATCATTAAAAAATTAACAGAAAGTTCTTACTTTGCCGTTACACCAATAGCTTCCTAATGAGATCAAAACAAGAGATCGTTCGCAGAGAATTTATAAAAAAAACTGTCCTAGCAACAGGAATTAGTCTGATACCGGAATTAAGTTTAGGTCTAAATCTTTCAGGAAGTTATTCCCCTGATAATTCCACCTCAGATTCATCTGATAATGATGGAATGAAAACAGTTGCATTTATTGCCAACACCTATTGGAATCAATCGCATGCCGACATGATCGGGACTAAAATTTTTCTGGGATATCCAATGGATGACGGACTAAAAAAGTCGAAGCTGAAAATAGTTTCGGTGTGGATCGATCAGATTCGAGCGAATGATACCGGAGTACGGATTGCAACCATGAACGGGGCTAAGATTTACCCAACTATCGCCGAAGCTTTAACTCTTGGAGGCGATCAACTTGCGGTTGATGCAGTAATCTATATTGGTGAACATGGGGATTATAAATTAAACCGCCTGGGCCAGAAGTTGTATCCGCGAATGAACTTTCTCGAACAAATATTCAGGGTATTCGATGCATCCGGGAAATCAGTTCCGCTATACACAGATAAACATTTAGCTTATAGCTGGTTAGATAGTAAATGGATTTATGATCGTGGTAAAGAGCTGAATGTTCCAATGATGGCTGGCTCTTCAATTCCATATACCTGGCGGAAACCATTTCTGCAGCATCCAATAGGGGTAAAAATCACTGAAGCGGTAGCATTCACATACGCTAAACTGGATATTTATGCCATCCATGTTATGGAGCTTCTACAGTCCATGATAGAGCGCAGAGCCGGTGGGGAAACCGGCATTTCAAGCCTGGAAACACTTGAAGGAAATGCTGTTTGGGATGCTCTCGACTCTGGAAGAATTTCATGGGAATTACTCAATGCAGCCTATGATACCATTACCTACAAACAACCCGGAACGCTTCGGGAGTTGATTAAGGAGCCTGTTGCCGTTGTCTTGAACTATATCGATGGAACAAAGGCTTCGTTTTTCATATTGAACGGATTCAGGATTGAAAAAATGCCAAATGGTGTCCGAAACAATGGCCATTTTGCTTATGCAGCATTTGCTGATGGCAAGAAAGTGGCATCCGAATTTGTTGTGGACCCTAGCCTTAGTCATTCTCATTTCAGCTACCTGACCTACAACATAGAGAATTTCATACTGAGTGGTAATCCTCCCGCATCAATTGAAAGGAATCTTTTATGCAGTGGGGTTGCAGACATGGCCGTTCGATCTCAAATTGAAGGCAAGCCTATCGAAACTCCATTCCTTAAAATAAAATATGCGCCATCAGCTACAGAACCATTTCTGCCATCAAATCCTGGCCCGAGTGGACAAAGTGCAGGTCCGTGGCCACCACAAGGATATGAGTTTATAAATTTTACACATTGATAAAATGCTGCCAATAATCTGAACCAGTATACCTTAAAAATTATTAAAAAACGCGTACTCCATTTAAACCTTTTCCAGGTTTTAAACTAGGGTCGAATGTACCTAGTTCAGACTCAGAATCGGAGAAAGTTTAGGGTGTATGATTCTTTAAAAAATGAATTGACAAAGTGACCCCAATAAACTACCCCATAGTCAGTCCGAATTGCATGAATTATTGAGTGAGAGAACTTGGTAGATTGGATTTTTTTGTTGAATTTCAATAAAAAAAATCTTGTCTCAGTTCATCAATGAATAGAAAAAAATTTTTAGCATCTGCCTCTGTCCTTGCCCTTGCTTCCCTCCGGGGAAATTCCTTGCTTGCAGCATCTCTGAGTAATCCTTCGAAACCACTTCCACTAATTGATACGCATCAGCACCTTGCCGATTTGGTTCGCTTTGGAAAAGGCTGGACATCACCTCCGGTTCCTGGCAATTATGATATGAAGGCTTATATGGAAGCTACTCGCAATGTCAATATGGTCAAAGCGGTTTATATGGAAGTGGCAGTTCCAGTTGCGAAACGTCATGAAGAAGCGCTATATGCAATAGAGATGTGTAAGGATAAATCCAATCCTACAGTTGCAGCTGTCATCAGTGCGAACCTGATGAGTCCTGATTTTGAATCCTACATTTCACAGTTTAAAGGATCTGAATATATAAAAGGTATCCGATATGGATTCAGATCTGTTGAAGAGATGAAGAATCCTCTTTTGATCAAAAATGTAGAAGTTTTGGGAAAACTGAACATGAGTTTGGATTTCACTATTTCACCTGCCTGGCTACCCGCTGTTGCCCAACTAATTAAAACCTGTCCGGGCACAAGATTCCTGGTAAACCATTGTGGGAATGCTGATCCAAGAGCATTTCTCGATCCATCCACAATCAGCGGCAAACCGAACCACGATGCCAGTGAATGGATCGCAGCGATGAAAACTGTGGCCCAAAACAAAAATGTGGTTTGTAAAATTTCGGGAATTATATCCGTTAGTTCCGGTTATCCTAAATCTGCCGAAACTCTGGCTCCGGGCATAAACCATTGCCTTGATATTTTCGGACCAAACCGGGTGATGTTCGCCAGCGACTGGCCTTGGTGCCTGAAAGGCAGCGAACTTGAAAATTGGGTGAATATTCTGAAAGAAATTGTCAAAAACAGGCCTTACAAAGAACAAAAGAAATTGTTCCATGATAATGCCGTTAAATTTTATAATATTTAATTTCCACAAATAACCCTATCTGTTTATGATATTCACTTCGTCCAAAGGGCACAATATTGGGTTTTTATGCCTCTTAGCTGCCATATCACTCAATTCTTGCAAAAATAATCTCAACAATAAGGAATGGGATGTTTACGCTGGAGGAAAAGATCGTCAGGCTTATTCCCCTCTAACTCAAATTGATACAAACAATGTAAAGGACCTTAAGATAGCATGGATTTATCATACCAAAGACGCAGATAAATCAAGTCAGATCCAAACCAACCCCTTAATAATTAATGGCGTTCTGTACGGTACATCCCCACAGTTAAAACTTTTTGCTGCCGATGCTGCTACAGGTAAGGAAAAATGGATTTTCGATCCGGTTCCAAGTATGCTCACGGATAATGCAGGTAAACAAAGTTATGGCCTCAACGTATGCCGTGGAATTGCTATTCATAAGAGCAAAAATAATGAGCACCGGATTTTTTATACTGCAGGCTCATCGCTTTATTGCATCAATAGCGCTACCGGAAAGCCCATTAGCAGCTTTGGCAAGGATGGCAGGATTTCTTTGCATGATAATCTGGAAATGAATAGGGATATCAGTGATCTAAGGGTAACTTCCACTTCAGCAGGAATGATCTACAAAGACATGATCATTATGGGAAGCAGCTTATCTGAAGAAGAAGAATCAGCCCCGGGCCATATCAGAGCTTATGATGTTTTTACCGGTGAATTAAAATGGCTCTTCAAAACCATCCCCGCACCGGGAGAGAAAGGTTATGAAACATGGGATGACCCTGAAGCCTATAAATATGTTGGTAGCGCCAATGCCTGGGGTGGCTTTAGTTTGGATGAAAAAAGAGGAATTCTGTATGCTTCAACAGGAACTGCAAATGCAGATTACTATGGTGGCAAACGGAAAGGCGATAATCTTTTTGGGAACAGCATCTTAGCATTGAATGCGGAAACCGGCAAATATATCTGGCATTTTCAGGCTATTCATCATGATTTATGGGACTGGGATTTCCCAAATGCACCTGCCTTATTAACCGTAAAAAAAGATGGTAAATCGATAGACGCGCTGGTCCAAACCAGCAAACAGGGATACATTTATCTGCTAGACAGGGTCACTGGCAAGCCGGTTTACCCAATTGTAGAAACCCCTGTTCCTCCTAAATCGGATCTTGATGGTGAATATCCATCTCCTACTCAGCCTATCCCAACGGTCATTCCCGCATTCGCAAGACAAGGGATTTCTGAAGCAGACCTCAATAAAAACATCCCGGATTCTTCGTATCAGGAACTTCTTAAGCGCTTCCGGAGCCTTAAAAGTGGACCAATGTTTACACCACCAAGTTTGGAAGGAACTTTGGTATTCCCCGGACTTACCGGCGGTGGCGAATGGGGTGGTCCATCGGTAGATCCTGAAAGTGGAATTATGTATATCAATGCCAATGAGTTACCATGGATTGTTACCATAGCAGACAACCGCGTTGATAAGCGGGTAACAAAAACGCAAACTAATCTTGAAGCCGGAACATCACTCTACACTAAAAATTGCAGTGGCTGCCACGGCGCTGATTTGAAAGGATCTGGTAATTTTCCAGCTTTAGTAGATCTGAACAAAAGATACAAAACAACAGATTTTAAAAATATAATCAGCGCAGGCAGAAGAATGATGCCTGCATTCAAAAACCTTACTGAGGCCGATAAAACTGCTCTGGCTTCTTATCTGCTCAAAGACGAGAGTCTTCAAAAAGCAGAGTTTATACCCGAACAAAAAAAGAAACTCCCTTTCTACGAAGTACCTTACCGTTTAGGAGGTATCAAGCAATTTTTAACCCTCGAAGGATACCCGGCTGTAAGTCCGCCCTGGGGTACATTGCGAGCTATAGATCTTAACAACGGAAAAGTAGTATGGAAACAAACACTGGGTGATCATCCGGATATGAAAGCTAAGGGCATTCATTCTGGAACAGAGAATTGGGGAGGATCGGTTGTAACTGCCGGCGGACTAGTTTTCATTGCAGCAACGAGCGATGAAATGTTCCGTGCTTACAATAAAAAAACAGGTAAACTTTTATTTGAAACCAAACTCCCTGCCGGCGGATATGCCAACCCGGCTATTTATAGTGTAAATGGTAAGCAATATGTAGTCATTGCATGTGGGGGCGGTAAAATGAAGACGAAATCGTCGGATGCTTATGTTGCATTTTCTTTACCTGATTAAGAAATTATGACAATGCGTTAAGGGATGAAATTTTCTCAATACTACCAAAGAGAAGGGTTTAGTTTTCTGGTTCAAAACCACAAAAAAATAAAAATTAGTATGTGCAATTCAATAAACAAGAAATATAACAACAGACTGAAATTCCTTTTATTAATTTTTCTTTTA
>JAURKO010000182.1 GCA_030831705.1 Daejeonella sp.
TGGTAAACCAATTTATTTCGGTAAAAAAGGTGAAAAATACGTTTTCGGTTTACCTGGAAATCCGGCATCGGTGTTAACCTGTTTTTATGAATATGTATATCCTGCAATTGGTTTGCTTGGTAACAAGCAAAAGGAAATGATAAAAATCAATGCGGTTCTGGAATCGGATATAAAAAAACCGGCAGGTATGACTCATTTCCTTAAGGCATATTACAATGGCAAAACTGTTAAGGAACTTAAGGCTCAGGAATCATTCAGACTTAGTTCTTTTGCAAAGTCCAACTGCCTGATCGAGCTTGAAGCAGAGCAATCAGAATTCAAGGCCGGAGAGGAAGTAGAAATCCATCTTTTACCATCATTCTGATCAAATGGAAAGCATTTATATTTTCTATATTCTGTTATTTATTGTTGCTTTTCTATATTCTTCAGTAGGGCATGGCGGAGCCAGCGGCTACCTTGCCTTGATGGCAATTTATGCCATATCACCGGAGGTAATGAAGCCTACTGCACTGCTACTGAACCTCTTTGTTTCTTTAACCTCTTTCTACCAGTTCTACCGAGGAAAACACTTCAAATGGCCTATATTTCTGCCTCTGGCCATAGCATCCATACCGATGGCTTTTTTGGGCGGATTGATAAGTATTGAAGCTGATTTTTATAAAAAAATTCTTGGTTTACTCTTACTAATCCCGGTAATACGTTTCTTTTTCTTTGCTAATTTCCAAAGCGAAGAGATTCAGAAAAATAATATTTTACTTTCCATTTTGATAGGATCATTCATTGGGTTTCTATCCGGACTGATTGGAATTGGTGGCGGAATCATTCTCTCACCGGTTTTGCTCTTGCTTAAATGGACAGATCAAAAACAAACCGCAGCGATTAGTGCTCTATTTATTTTTGTCAACTCTCTTTCAGGGCTGGCAGGCCACCTAAGTAAGGGCATAGAGTTTAGTCCGGATATGATCAGCTATGTAGTCATTGCTTTTGCAGGCGGTTTGTGCGGTTCTTATTTTGGTTCATTAAAATTCAACCAGAATATTTTAAAAAATACTCTGGCATTCGTACTCTTGCTGGCCGGAATTAAACTTATTTTTACATAAAATAATATGCAGGTACATCTAACTTTATTCGGACAGCTCGCAGAAATTACCGGAAGAAAAGAAATGATACTTCAGGATATCCCTGACTCAGAGACACTGATTAAAACCTTGAATGACATGTACCCGCTTCTAGCGAATACCAAATATGCCATTGCATTGAATAAAAAAGTAATCCATGAGAATACCATTCTTAGCGGAGACAATAATATCGCATTATTACCCCCATTTTCCGGAGGCTGATCATGATCAATCCACCAAAAAACGATAGATACCAGCGCCAGATCTCCCTGAAAGAACTAGGTGAAATTGGCCAGCAGAAATTAAAGGATGCAAAAGTACTAGTTGTAGGTGCAGGTGGTTTAGGTTGTCCAGCATTACTTTATCTTGCAGGTGCAGGTGTTGGCAGGATTGGTATTGTAGATTTTGATCTGGTTTCTTTAAGCAATCTTCACAGGCAAATTTTATTCTCTGTCCATGATATCGGACTCTCAAAAGCGCTGCGTGCCGGAGATGTACTCGAACAGATTAATCCTGATATTGAGATCATCGTTTTCAACGAAAAACTCAGTAATGATAATGCGCCTGATATCTTCAAAGGATTTGACATTGTGCTTGATGGTACTGATAATTTTGCAAGCAGATACCTCATTAATGATGCCTGTGTAATACTTAAGAAAACTCTTGTCTATGGTGCAATATCACGCTTCGAGGGCCAATTAGCAATTTTAAATCATCCTCCAGAGTCAAAATCGGCGGTAAATTACCGTGACCTTTTCCCTGATGCACCCGCTGATGGAGAGGTTCTAAACTGCGAAGAAGCAGGTGTAATAGGTGTACTTCCCGGAATCATTGGAACGATGATGGCCAATGAGACCATTAAGTTAATCACTGGTATTGGGAATGCCCTGATCAACCGTTTACTAACGTACAATTCCCTTAACAATCATTTTTTTGAATTGGAACTATGCCAAAATTCTGAAACAGAGAACATGATACCAGAAAATATCAGTGCGTTCAAGGCCTATAATTACGATTGGTTTTGTGCTACTCATTCAGCATATGAACTGGACCAGCAAGATTTTGAAAAAATGACAGAAGACGAAAACATACAGTTTGTTGATGTCAGGGAAGCTGGAGAATTACCCGAGATGACAGATTTTAAGAATATCAAAATTCCTCTTAGTGTTTTAAAAGATCAAATCCCGGATATCCATGCTCAAACAATTATACTTTTCTGCCAAAGTGGTAAGCGTAGTGCAAGTGCTGCCGAGATTTTATCATCGTATTTCGGCAAGTCAAGGAAAATATATAGTTTAAAGGATGGAATCGCAGGTTGGCAGAAAACCAAATAGCATGATCATGTCAGAAAGAAAACCAAAAAACATATTCAATCAGGGAGCAATTCCAGCTACATTCATTGCCGAAAGTATCCAAAAACATAGCACTCAAACAGCGATTGGAGGGCACAGCATCTTTTTGGGTCAGATCAGGGCTGATGAAACCGAAAACGGGAAAGTACGTGCCATTGATTTTACCGCATATGAAGATATGGCAATTGAAAAAATGCATGTAATCAGGGAGGATATTTTTGCCAAATATCCACTAACCTGTATGCACGTACACCATAGCCTCGGAGAAATAGCTGCTGGTGAAATCTGTTTATTCGTTTTTACTTCTTCAGCACACCGAAAAGCTGCAATCGATGCCTGTAATGAAATAGTAGAAAGATTAAAAGCCGAACTACCAATCTGGGGAAGGGAGATCATGTCTGATGATTCACATCAATGGAAAGTCAATAAATAACCTGATTTTGGTGCCCGAATGGTAAAATTGTTCGATTATCATTAGTCAGATAAGGCCATTGAGCTATAGCTGCGAGTCAGTCGATACCAATTTTATCATACCTGAAATTATCTGATCGATAATAAAAAGAAGTATAAGATTAGAGAAAACAGGGACATAAAACAGCTATTTCTTAATGTTAAAAGCTATACCTTTATCAAAAAGCGCTTAAAATTTTAAAGCATGGAAATAACTAAAGATCTCAGACTTGCAGTTCTCATTGATGCTGACAATGTGCCATATGCGAATGTAAAACCCATGTTTCAGGAAATCGCCAAATATGGCACCCCGACCTTTAAGCGAATTTATGCAGACTGGACAAAACCAACTGTTTCTGGCTGGAAAAGGGTTTTACTAGAGAATGCAATTACCCCTATTCAGCAATACAGTTATTCTACTGGCAAAAATGCAAGTGACAGTGCAATGATTATCGATGCAATGGATATTTTATATTCCGGTAAGGTAGACGGATTTTGTATTGTTTCAAGTGATAGTGATTTTACAAGACTAGCTACCCGCTTAAGGGAAGCCGGAATGATGGTTATTGGAATCGGTGAGAAGAAAACCCTGATACCTTTTATCACAGCTTGTGACAAATTTATCTACATAGAAATTCTGGGTTTGGAAGAAACCAACACAGAAGAATTTCCATCTGATGAAACTCCATTGGCCAGAAAATCGAAGAAAACTGCTAAGAAAAAAAATGCCCCTCTGAATAATATTGATAAAGAACTAATAAAACTGATCAGTGATAGTATTTCTGACCTTGAAGATGAGAATGGATGGGCTTATCTTGGGAACCTTGGCAATTTACTACTGAAAAAGAAACCTGATTTCGATTCAAGAAATTATAATTATCCCAAATTGCTTCCACTAATCAAAAGCCTGAATAAATTCGAATTTGATGAAAGGATATCCGGTAAAGGAAATATCAAACATGTATATATCAGGAGTAAATTAGCAAATGGGTAAATTAGCAAATGAGTAAATGAGTAAATGAGTAAATGAGCAAATGGTAAGCAGCACAACGCAAATTCAATTCTCAACCCGATTGCCATCGGGTCTCAACTAATTTTGATTTTTTTTCACCGACATTATTACGACATTCACCGAGAAGAGTAGTAAACTCACCTATTTTATATTTCTCAATAGGACATAACCAATAGCTTTGAATTAAATATTATAGCCATGCAAAATTTTAACAGCTCACATAAAAAATCAGGTAAAACCTTAGTTGGCTTAGTTTTACTTGGACTGGGCTTCGTACTATTATTACGCACTTTAGACATTTTCTTTATTCCACGATGGATTTTCAGCTGGCCTGTTTTCCTGATTTTGATTGGTGTTTTTATTGGCTATCGTCAGGGATATAATCGTCCCTCTGCATTTATGCCTATTGCCATCGGCGCATTATTTCTCAGCAATAAAATAATACCCGACTTGGAACTGAGTAGATTTTTCTGGCCTATTCTAATTATTGGTATTGGAAGCTGGCTGGTTTTTGGAAGAAAGAAGGCGTTTCAGGCTGATGATTTTACAAACTGGGATAAATGGGAAGAACCTGAAATTAATGACACTAGCCACACAGGGGAAACAACTGAGAAACCTGAGTTTGGAACTTTGACAGAAGACAAAATTGAGTCAGTCTCTATATTTGGAGGCGTAAAAAAGAATATAGTATCCAAAAATTTTCAAGGTGGGGAGATAGTAAATTTCTTCGGTGGATGTGAGATCAATCTCATGCAGGCCGATATTAAAGGAAGAGTAAAAATTGAAGTTGTACAGGTTTTTGGTGGAACGAAGATTATTGTTCCTGCAAACTGGACTATCCATTCTGAAATGGTTGCAATTTTTGGGGGAATTGAAGATAAGCGGCCTCCACAGCTGAATGCTATTCCTGATAAGATTCTGGTGATTGAGGGTACTTCAATATTTGGAGGAATAGATATCAAAAGCTTTTAAGCTGATCGAAAACTTGTTTTTAATACATCATCCATCAACCCATAAATTCTATAGTTATGAACTGGTATGTCGCTAAACTCGTTTTCAGAATCACCTGCGGCAATGGAAATCATCCGCCACAATTTGATGAGCAACTCAGACTAATCAGCGCTACTTGCGAAAAGGAAGCTCTAAAAAAAGGAAAGAATTTAATCTATGAAGAGAAAATTGCCCTAGAAAACAAAGATCAATCACCCATCCGTTGGGATTTCATAAATATGACTGAGCTTTATCAGGTCGATGAACTTAAAGATGGATCTGAAATATATTGTTCAATTCTTGAGGTTAATGATGCCGAAGAATACATTGAAATGAGTAATCAAAAAGCATTACTGATAAGCCAAAATCAACAAACAAGTGCCACAGCGACAATCTAATAATACTGATCTGAATAACGGGGTTTTGTCTAGAAACAAGATCTTACTTGTTATCGTACAATGTATTGTTGCCAGTATTTTGTCTCAGTCAGCAATTTTACTTTGGTTTGGATTCACATTTCAAATATCATTACTTGATGGCGCCGTAAGTAATTTACTTCTTGCAATTGCATGCTACCTGATTGGAAACAACCTCAAATATTACCGGCCTGAGAAAAACAGATATCTCCTGATGCTGATGTATTGTTCAATTCTCGCTATTCTTTGGCTACTGATCAATAACTGGGTACTTGACAGTATCATTTTAAATGATCCTATTTACAATGAATTCTTATATAATTCCTTACCAATTCGATTCTTTATTGGGCTGTTAATTATCGGACTTATGGCGATGATAAGTGTGGTGTGGTATACTCAGGAGGATCAGAAAGAAACCGAAAAAAGAAAGATAGAGGCTGAATCTTTGGCCAGAGATGCTGAGCTATATAATTTAAGGCAACAATTGCAACCACACTTTCTGTTTAACAGTTTAAACTCAATTACAGCTTTAATTGGAAGCAGACCAGAAGAAGCGAGAAAAATGATCCATCAATTGTCAGATTTTCTGAGAGGGACTATTAAAAAGGAAGATCAGCAACCCGTTTCATTTATTGATGAACTGGAACACTTACAATTGTATCTCGAAATTGAAAAAGTAAGGTTTGGACACCGGCTCTCTGCAGAAATATCTTATAATGATGCCTGCAAAAAAAAATTACTACCGCCTATGCTTTTGCAGCCTATCGTAGAAAATGCTATTAAATTTGGTCTTTATGATACCACTGGAATAGTTACCATCAGCATTTTTGCCGAATGCCAGGAGAATGAGCTTCAGATAACTGTTCAAAACCCATACGATCCGGATACTAACCGTCCGAAACATGGAACCGGCTTCGGACTTAGTGGAGTTAAAAGAAGATTGCATCTATTATTTGGGAGAACCGACCTTTTGGAAACAACAGCATACAGCCATATATTTACAACTTTAGTAAAAATTCCTCAGACATGATTATGCGAGTAGTTTTAATTGACGACGAGCCTCTGGCACGTTCAGTAGTAATTGAATACCTACGGTCTTGGCCTGATTTCGAAATTGTTAAGGAGTGTAATGATGGCTTTGAAGGTGTTAAAGCAATTGCCCAATATGAACCGGATCTCATCTTTCTGGACATTCAAATGCCCAAGATCAATGGATTTGAAATGCTAGAACTGATAGAACAGCCTCCATCTGTAATCTTTACTACCGCTTTTGATGAGTATGCAATTAAAGCCTTTGAAGAGCATGCCGTAGATTACCTGCTCAAACCATTTACTAAAGAGCGCTTTGATAAAGCTGTTCAAAAATGGATGGATCAACGAGTAGTTACTCTACCAAAACAAAATACTAAACAACTACTAGACCATATTCAAAACTCTAGTCTGAGAAATGAGCGGGTAGTAGTTAAAACAGGAACAAAAATTAAAATCATCCCTGTAAATGACATTCTTTTCCTTGCTGCTGATGATGACTATGTAAAAATCCATACTTCTGAAGGATCATTTCTTAAGAATAAAACGATGGCCTATTTCGAAAAGCTACTTGGAGAAGATGATTTTGTAAGAGTGCACCGATCGTACATAGTCAGAATTAATGAAATCACAAGAATTGATCCTTATGAAAAGGAATCTCATCTGGCTATTCTTAAATCAGGAGAAAAAATTCCGGTTAGTAAAACAGGTTATCCGAAATTGAGACAGGTTCTGGGTCTTTAATTAATGGAGAATAGCGATATCGATTTATTGATTGATTTTAATCAATAACCATTCATCATTTGCTAATTTGCTAATTCCTCACATCGACAAATTGATAATTGACAAATTGATCAAGATCATTTCCAAAAAACCCTCAAAATAATATCTTTGTTAAAAATAGAAAAATCGTGAAGAAACGTATCGCAATTTTCGCATCAGGGTCTGGGTCAAATGCTCAAAAAATTATGGAGCATTTTAAAAAACATTTGGATGCTGAAGTCGTTATCGTTCTGACAAATAACCCTGAAGCTTACGTTTTGCAACGTGCCGATAATTTTGAGATTCCGTCGCACATTTTTGACAAGAATGAATTCTACAAAACAAACTTTGTAGTTGAAATATTAAAAAATCTACAAATTGACCTCATCGTACTGGCTGGCTTTATGTGGCTGATACCAGAAAATTTATTAAAAGCGTTTCCAAATAAAATTATCAATATTCATCCCGCCCTGCTCCCAAAATATGGAGGAAAAGGTATGTATGGTGATCGGGTACATCATGCCGTTATTGATGCAAAAGAAGAAGAGTCGGGAATAACCATTCATTTCGTTGATGAAAACTTTGATGAAGGTGAAATAATACATCAATCCCGGTTCAGGATAGAGGCAGGTGATGACTTGGAAATGATAAAATTCAAGGGGCAGCAGCTGGAGCATTTACATTACCCAAAAGTAGTGGAGCAGTTGTTAAAAAAGATGAAGTCTTAATTTAAAAACCCTGGGATGTTGATTTAAAAACACCCGCTAATTTAGCTCAACCAAATCATCAAAAGCTTATTCTATACATCCTGCATCCTGCCATTTTTTTAACTAAATTTTCGTAGCAAACCAATCAAAAAAACTATCTTTGCAGTTTTAGAATTAAACCTCAATGAGCCAGCCTGTCAAGATTAAAAATGCCTTAATTTCAGTCTTTTATAAAGATAATTTAGAACCTCTAATTCGCCAGTTAAATGAGCAGGGAGTAGTATTTTATTCAACTGGGGGTACTGAAAAATTTATCAGGGAGCTTGGTATTGATGTTATTGCCGTAGAAGATTTGACAGGATATCCATCAATTCTTGGCGGACGTGTAAAAACACTTCACCCAAAAGTATTTGGAGGTATCCTTAACCGCAGGGAAAATAAAGAAGATAAAAATCAGATCGGGCAGTATGAAATTCCAGAAATTGATCTAGTAATTGTAGACCTCTACCCCTTCGAAGAAACTCTTGCGTCAGGAGCTTCTGAAGCCGACATCATAGAGAAAATTGATATTGGGGGAATATCCCTAATCCGGGCAGCAGCCAAAAATTTTAACGATGTAGTTATTATCGCATCCAAGGACGATTATAAAACATTAGGTGAAATCTTAACAGAAAACGACGGTTATACTACATTAAATCATCGCAAAGCCTTTGCTCGTCAGGCATTTAATGTTTCATCGCATTATGATACTGCAATTTTTAATTATTTTAATCAGGAAGATCCTTTAACAGTTTTTAAATACAGTGAGCAAAAGGCCAGCACGCTACGTTATGGAGAAAATCCACATCAAAATGGGGTATTCTACGGCAACTTGGATAAAATGTTCGACAAATTAAATGGTAAAGAACTCTCTTATAATAACCTGGTTGATGTTGACGCTGCAGTAGCACTGATTGATGAATTTGAAGAGCCAACATTTGCAATTCTTAAACATACCAATGCCTGCGGAATTGCAAGTAATAACTCTATCATTGAGGCATGGAAAGCAGCACTTGCCTGTGATCCAGTTTCTGCATTTGGTGGAGTATTAATCTGCAATCGTGAAATTAATGCTGAAACTGCTGCTGAAATCAATAATCTATTTTTTGAAGTACTCATTGCACCTTCTTTTGCAGAGCCTGCAAAAGAAATATTAACAGCCAAGAAAAATCGTATTCTCCTTAAAAGAAACGACGTACAACTTCCTTCAAAACAGTTTAAAACATTGTTAAACGGCATCATTGAACAGGATAAAGATATGTTGATGGAATCAGCCGAAGTCATGAGTCCTGTAACAGATCGCAAGCCAACTGAACAACAGTTAAATGATCTGGTGTTTGCCAATAAGATTGTTAAACATACTAAATCAAACACGATTGTTTTAGCCAAAAATGCCTGTCTGATTGCCAGCGGGGTTGGCCAAACTTCCAGAGTCGATGCACTTCAGCAGGCCATTGTAAAAGCTAAGGCATTTAATTTTGATCTGCAGGGAAGTGTTATGGCTTCTGATGCATTTTTTCCTTTTCCAGACTGTGTTGAAATTGCTGCAGATGCAGGTGTTGTTATGATTTTACAACCCGGAGGATCAATAAAAGATCAGGAATCTATAGACATGGCAAATTCAAAGGGAGTTGGCATGGTAACAACAGGTATCAGACATTTTAAGCATTAATTACCGATTTGAATAAAATCATCAGGTTTTATACTTTCATGATTAATAAAAGAGTTTATCTTAGTATTTGAATTTTCAACACGATAAGAAATAAAAATGGGATTATTTAATTGGTTTACACAAGAAATTGCCATTGACCTTGGCACAGCAAATACTCTTATCATTCATAACGATAAAGTTGTAGTGGATGAGCCGTCCATTGTGGCTTTTGACCGTACCACGAATAAGGTAATTGCTATCGGACGGCAGGCTATGCAGATGGAGGGTAAAACACATGATAATATCCGCACTGTCAGACCATTAAAAGATGGAGTTATCGCTGATTTTAACGCCGCTGAATATATGATCAGAGGAATGATTAAAATGATTAATAACGGCAATAAATGGTTTTTCCCATCACTTCGTATGGTTATATGTATTCCCTCAGGTATTACTGAAGTTGAAAAACGTGCAGTGCGCGACTCTGCAGAAATTGCAGGAGCCAAAGAAGTTTATCTTATCCATGAGCCAATGGCAGCAGCAGTTGGTATAGGGATTGATGTGGAAGAGCCTATGGGAAATATGATCATTGATATCGGTGGAGGAACAACTGAAATTGCGGTTATTGCTCTTTCAGGAATTGTTTGCGACCAGTCAATCCGTGTTGCAGGAGATAATTTCGATAGTGATATTGTGCAATACATCCGTAGACAGCATAATGTTATGATTGGTGACCGCACTGCTGAAAAGATTAAAATTGAAGTTGGGGCAGCATTGCCAGAACTTTCAGATCCACCTGCCGATTATGCCGTACAAGGACGCGACTTGATGACCGGTGTTCCCAAACAAATAACAGTTTCCTACACAGAAATAGCACACTGCCTTGATAAATCAATTTCCAAAATCGAGGAAGCAATTTTAAAGGCATTGGAAAGTACCCCGCCTGAACTTTCTGCAGACATTTACCAGACTGGTATTTATCTAACAGGTGGCGGAGCATTGTTGCGTGGATTAGACAAACGTATCGGAGCAAAAACTAAGCTTACTGTTCATGTTGCTGAAGATCCGCTGCGTGCCGTAGTTCGCGGAACTGGTATAGCCCTGAAAAATATCGGAAACTTTAAATTTTTAATGCAATAAAGTTGTAACCTAAAACTTACAAATAAAAATGCGTAACCTCTGGCTTTTCATCGGTAAGTACAACGCTTTTTTTTTGTTTTTAATATTTTTCACAATCTCATTAATACTTCTGATAAATAATAATTCGTACCAGCAAGCCAGTGTTTGGAACTCATCCAATCAGATTATTGGTAATGCCTATGAGCGAGTAAACAAGCTTAACAGCTATCTGATGCTTAGTGAAACGAATGATAATCTGGCAGCAGAAAATGCCCGTCTCAAAAATTTACTTAAATCATCATTTTATGACGATAGTCTTCGGCAAACTACAGTCATTGACAGTTCATTTAAACAACAATATACTTATATAAAAGCCAGCGTTGTCAATAAGTCAGTTAATCAAAAAAATAATTACTTAACTATCAACCGCGGTAGCAAACATGGTATAAAAAAGGGAATGGGTGTTACATCTGCAACCGGAGTGATAGGAATTATCTATAACACCTCCCCGGATTTTTCTACTATTAAATCATTATTGCATTCTGAAACAAAAATCAGTGCAAGCGTCGAGGGCAATATTGGCTCTTTGGTTTGGGGTAATGGTAATTACGATTCCAGATATGTACTTCTAAAAGATATTCAAAGCCACCTAAGCATCAGGAAAGGAGCAAGAGTAGTAACATCGGAGTTTTCATTATTCCCTCAGGGCACGAATATCGGATATGTAACAGAATCCGATTCTAAGGATGTCAATAACGGACTAAATATTAAGGTTAAACTCGATACCGATTTTGCAAAATTACAATACGTTTATGTGGTTATTAATATGCTTTCTAAGGAACAATTAAACCTGGAAGCTCAAAATAAGGTTGAATAATGGGGCGGGTATTGATCATAAATAGTATCCGTTTCATCTTACTGATTGCAAGTCAGGTTTTTTTATTAAAAAATATAGGCTATTACAACTTAAGTATTCCATACCTCTATATTTTGTTTATTCTGTTGTTACCGTTTGGGATTCCTAATGTTTTACTCTTTTTATTAGCTTTCCTTACCGGCATCATCGTAGATGGTTTTTACGACTCAATGGGTCTTAACGCTATTGCCTGTACAGTAATGGCATTTGTTCGAATTCTATTTATCTCTATAACTGTTCAGCGCGATGGTTTTGACAATGAACCTGAACCTAGCCTTGAGATCATGGGCTTTAGATGGTTCGTCTCCTATGCGGTCATACTTACATTTTTTCACCATCTGATTTTATTCAGTTTTGAAACCTTTAGATTCTCAGAACTCGGGTTTACTCTGCTTCGCGTGATTATGAGCACCTTTTTTACTGTCTCCCTGATTTTAATTGCAGAATTTTCTTTCTTCCGAAAAAAAATTAGGTAATCTTTTGATTTTGCTTTACTGATCTTCAAGATTTTCATAACGAAACTGCACCATAAAACCGAACTTAAATCCTGATAAAAAAGTTCAATCATCTTCGTATTTAGAATAAATAATTGAATGGCCTTGTACCTTCAAATTAAATTCTTTCTTACTTTTACTAACTAACAATGGAATATTACATGGAAGGTTTTATGATTGTTCAGGATTGATACTAATTTTTCATGATTATTGATATTTTGTTGCTTTAAAGAAATAAAAATGCTTTATCTGATTAAAATAAATGAATAGTTTTTTTGCGAGAAAATTCGTGGTTCAGGGAATATTTATTGCTGCAGCCATAATTCTGCTCGTACGTTTATTTTACATCCAGGTTATTAGTGACGAGTATTTGCTTTCTGCCGAAAATAATGTAATCAGAAGATTGCCTATTTACCCTGCACGCGGAGTTATTTTGGATAGAAATGAACATATACTGGTCCAGAACGAACCGGTATATGATCTGATGATAATACCCAAGGAAGTAAAGGCATTTGACACCATTGAATTTTGCAATTTAATCGGAATTGATAAAAAAGGGTTCGACAGAAGATTCAAAAAAGCTACCTCCTATTCTCCCTATAAAGCTTCCATTTTTGAAAAGCAGTTATCTGTGCAGATTTATGGATCCTTTCAGGAAAAGCTGAGTAATTTCCCCGGATTTTTTGTCCAGAATAGAACTGTAAGAAGGTATCCCGACAGTATTGCTTCACACTTTTTAGGTTATATAGGTGAGGTCAATCCGAAAGTTATAGAAAACTCTAAAGGTTTCTATTTACAGGGAGATTATCATGGAATTACCGGTATAGAACGATCTTATGAAGAGTTATTAAGAGGCCAACGTGGTGTACAAAACCTGATGGTAGATGCATTAAACCGTCCGAAAGGAAGCTATGCAGATGGAAAATACGATACCATAGCCGTTTCGGGTGAGTATTTGATCTCTTCTTTAGATCTGGATCTGCAAAAACTGGGCGAACAGTTAATGAAGAATAAAATTGGCAGTATAGTGGCCATAGAGCCCTCTACAGGAGAAATTTTATCATTTGTCAGCAGTCCGGGTTATGACCCAAATCTTATGGTAGGGCGTCAGCGTGGCAATAATTACATGGCACTACTCAACGATAAATACAAACCCATGTTCGTTCGTCCGATACAGGCAGAATATCCACCAGGTTCAATTTTTAAAGTTGTAAATGCTCTTGTTGCCCAGCAGTTTGGATTGATTAATGAAAATACCTATTTCTTTTGTCCGGGCGGTTACCGTTATGGCCGTCGGGGGTTCATGGGATGTACTCATGTTCATGGTTCGATCGGATTGAAAGGTTCCATCACAGAGTCATGTAATACGTATTATGGCTATACTTATGCGAGAATGATTGACCAGGCGGGTATGCGACCGGTTAATGCGTATAAAAAATGGCGGACTGCAGTTTCGGCTTTTGGTATTGGTACTGCACTGGGGATTGATTTACCTGGAGAACGCAACGGACTTCTCCCTAAAGCTGATCTGTATACCAAACGTTACAAAAATGACAGGTGGGGATCTGCTTTTACAATTTCATTGTCCATCGGACAGGGCGAGTTAGGAATAACTCCACTTCAGATGGCAAATGTGATGGCTATAGTAGCTAATCGAGGCTTTTATTATAAACCACATCTTATTAAAGCAATTGGTGATAAAAAAATAATAA
>JAURKO010000183.1 GCA_030831705.1 Daejeonella sp.
ACTGGAAAGCTCTTAAAGAAAGTCCGGAGATGGATGATATGAAAGATATGATCCGTGAAAGCAGAAAGCAAGACAGGCAGAGACTATCGAAAAAGGAATAAGGTTTTCAAATTAGAATAAAATAATTTGAACGAGACATATACACGATACGCGTCCGCTAGCAGAGGAAAATCTTGATGTGATTTCCACGTTTAGTGACTATAGACTCTGACATGCTATAATTAAATGATTTCTAAACATTAAGTGTAAGTTGGGGGAAATAATTATCCGGATGAAAAAGCAGCCTCAATTCCTTGATTTTGAAAATCAATACCTGTTTTTCATAGGTCGGTACAGCCCTTTCCTACGGAGTAGTTCCGGCAAGAAATCACGTGGTATTTCATATTATCATTTGCCGGAAGCTACCTCCTTCGGCAAGGTTTATTTTACATGTTGCTGTTTTTCATTGGGACTGATAGCCTGGCTGTTTGTGCGTATGCCTCGCGATACCGATTAAAACAGTGAAGCATATGCGTGCGGCAATAAGAAGAGGCGGGAGGTTCCAGCCTTCGCTGGAATGACAACATTTATGGTTAAAAAGGAGATTCCAGCCTTCGCTGGAATCGGAGGTGATTAGCCATAGAAATACTTGCTAGGGTTTTATTTTAGTTCGATTCCGGCGAAGGCCGGAATCTCCTCTTCCACAAACAACGTTTGTCATCCGATACTATCGGAACTTGCGAGAGCGAGAACCTCCACTAGGTACTAATTTATCCCAATTGTAAAACTGCATTCAAAAACCTTAGAAGTTTCCAATTTTTGAATTCCATCCTTTTCTGAGAATTCTTTCAGCTCTCCTGCATTATCAGCATAACCAAGCCAGGGTTCAATGCAAACGAATGATGCATCAGGGGCTGCCCAAACACCCAATGCTTTGAAATCTTCAAAGGAAACAGAAACAAAACTTGGTGTTTGATGGTTTCTGATTAGAACTTCCTTTGACTTTATTTCTTTGAAAACGAGTGCACCATCTTTGAATAAGTCTTTGCTGAGGTTCAATCTTCTATTATCCAGATAAACTTGTTCTGTATCACCAGTAAAAAAGCCAGATTCATCAAACAAATTTTTTACCAATAATTCATTCTGATCAAATTCAATATAATAATCATCGTAAGCTCCACCCTTTGAAAATGGAATATTGAAAGCAGGATGTGCACCGATTGAAAAAAAGATAGTTTTAGCATCCTTATTTATCACTTTGTAAGTGATAGTAATCTCTGTATCCTGTAAATTATAGGCTACCTGAAATGAAAATTTATAAGGATATACTGCTAATGTGGCTTCAGAATAATCAAGCGTAAAAACTGCATGATTAGCCGAACTATCCGTTAAAACAAAAGGAGAATGCCTGGCAAAACCATGCCGTTGCATGGGATATTTTATTCCGTCAATCTGAATCTGATTATTCAAACAGTTTCCAACTACAGGAAACAGGTTGGGTGCATGGAATGCCCAAACCGAAGGTTCAGCCTGCCATAAATATTCCAGACCATTAAGTTTATTGAAAATGGAGCACAATTCAGATCCTTTATTCTGTATGGTTACTGAAAGAAACTCATTTTCCAGAACATGCATAATAGGGAAATTTTTTATAAAAATAAACTGAATACTATTGAAAACGACAAATCAAGGAAAAATCTGAACTATGCCTGTTTTCTGTTAACCCATACCTTTTTCTTATTTCTACCATTCCTTTGATTCCCACCAGATGATGGTCTCTTCATACCCGGACTATATACAGGTCCTTCTCCAAAATCTTCAGGTAAAGTCATTCTTGGTATTTCCTTTCCGATCAAATTTTCAATGAAAGAAAATTTACGCTGATCTTTTTCGTTCACAAAAGTTATAGCAGTCCCTGTGGTCTCTGCTCTTGCTGTTCTTCCGATCCTGTGAATATAATCTTCGGGGTCAGGTGGTACGTCAAAATTAATTACCAGACTTATTCCTTCCACATCTATCCCCCTACTCAATACATCAGTTCCAATGATAACGGGTAAGGTCCTGCTTTTAAACGCTCTTAAAACTGTTTCGCGTTGTTGCTGCTCCAGATCAGAGTGAAAAGCTTCTGATTTGATTCCCTCTTTTCTAAGGGTTCTGTTAAGGTCCTTTACAGTTTCCTTCCTCGAACAAAAAATAAGGACACTTTTGTATGCACCGCCTTTTAGCAGGGTACTAATTAGTTTTATCTTTTGATTATCATAAACCATATAAACCTGCTGCGAAATACCGGCTGCAGGTTGAGAAAGCGCAATATTAATTTGCTCAGGGTTTTTTAGAATTGTATTTGCGAGTGTTCTAATCTTAGGGGGCATGGTTGCCGAGAAAAGCAAGGTCTGTCTTTCTTTGGGTAGACTACTAATAATCCTTAAAATATCTTCATAAAATCCCATATCAAGCATACGATCGGCTTCATCCAAAACCAGATATTGAAGATGATCCAGCTTAATAACGCCCGATGCAAGATGGGCAATTAATCGCCCGGGAGTAGCAATCACAATATCAACCCCATCAATCATTGCCCGGCGCTGCTGCTCGTAAATCATGCCATCACCTCCGCCATAAACTGCAATAGAGCTAATACCAGCGAAATACGCCAACCCTTCAACTTGCTGATCAATTTGCTGAGCAAGCTCCCTTGTAGGTGCCAAAATCAAGGCTTTGGTATATTTTTTTTCAGAAATACTGATATGCTGCAGAACGGGCAAAAGATAAGAAGCTGTTTTACCAGTACCTGTTTGGACACAAGCGATAAGATCTTTATGGTCAAGAATAAGTGGAATAGCCTGGGATTGAATTGGGGTAGGTTTAACATAACCCATACTTTGAAGTCCTTCAACTAACTGAGGATCAAAATTAAAATCGCTGAATGTCAAGATAATATATTAAAATTTAGATAAATGCAAAAATAGGTAAAACAATTGACAGTTGACAATGGACAGTTGACCGTGGAAAAGGAATAGTTGCATTAGGACAATCTCCTAATTATCAACTGTCAACTGTCAACTGTCAATTAAAGGCATTTATTAACACCATCCAATTTCTCAACATATAAGTTATATATCAAAAAATATTCTACTTTTGAATCCCGTACAAAGCGATGTTTTTTATTAGAAGATACAGGTTAAAACTAATCCAATAATAAAGCATTCTTAGCAAATCCTTTAGTTATCATGACCAAATACATTTTTGTTACGGGCGGCGTTACTTCGTCGTTAGGAAAAGGTATTATTTCCGCTTCTCTAGCCAAACTTCTTCAATCAAGAGGTTACCGGGTAACTATACAAAAGTTCGATCCGTATATTAATATTGATCCCGGAACTTTAAACCCCTATGAACATGGCGAGTGTTATGTTACTGAAGACGGAGCTGAAACAGATCTGGATTTGGGTCATTATGAACGTTTTCTTAATGTGCCTACCTCAAAAGCTAATAATATCACTACGGGTAGAATCTATCAGAATGTAATCAACAAGGAACGTGAAGGAGCATACCTTGGTAAAACAGTCCAGGTAGTACCTCACATCACAGATGAGATTAAACGCAATATGAAAATATTGGGTGAAACAGGTGATTATGATATTGTGATCACAGAATTGGGTGGAACTGTTGGAGATATTGAGTCCCTCCCATTCATTGAAGCTGTTCGTCAGCTACGTTGGGAGCTTGGCTCGGGTAATTCATTAGTTATTCATCTTACACTTATTCCTTATCTTGCTGCTGCAGGCGAATTAAAAACAAAACCTACCCAGCACTCTGTCAAAATGTTGCTTGAATATGGAATTCAACCAGATATTTTAGTCTGCCGTACAGAACACCATATTCCTCAGGAACTTCGCAAAAAAATAGCTCTTTTCTGTAATGTTAACATCAATGCTGTAATCGAATCAATTGATGCCTCAACTATTTATGATGTTCCACTATTGATGCTTAAGGAACAATTGGACAAAACAGTACTAAGTAAACTAAAGCTTACAAATAAAAACGAACCTGATCTTGAAAACTGGAAGGATTTTTTGGGCAGACTTAAAAATCCAACTGCTGAAATCAATATCGGACTTGTTGGAAAATATGTCGAACTTCCTGATGCCTATAAATCAATAACTGAAGCATTTATTCATGCTGGTGCAAAAAACGAGTGTAAAGTCAGAGTGAAATCAATTCATTCCGAAAATATCACCTCTGAAAATGTTGCTGAAAAACTAAAAGGACTTGATGGAGTGCTTGTTGCACCAGGATTTGGAAGCCGTGGTATTGAAGGAAAAATTGAAGCTATCAAATATGTCAGGGAACATAAAATCCCATTCTTCGGAATTTGCCTCGGTATGCAATGTGCTGTAATTGAATTTGCACGTAATGTACTTGGCTTAAAAGATGCTCATAGTATTGAGATGAATGAAAATACTAAAGATCCGGTGATTTCGATGATGGAAGAGCAGAAAAAGATCATAAACAAGGGTGGCACCATGCGCCTTGGCTCCTATACATGCGATCTGAAAAAGGGATCAAAAGCCGCATTAATCTATGGAAAGAACCGTATTTCAGAACGTCATCGTCATCGTTATGAATTCAATAACTCGTATTTAGAACAATTCGAAAAAGCGGGAATGATTGCGTCTGGAATCAACCCAGAGAATAATCTTGTTGAAATAGTAGAGTTAAAAAATCATCCATTTTTTCTGGGCGGACAATTTCACCCGGAATTAAAATCAACTGTTGATAATCCTCATCCACTTTTTGTTAACTTTGTCGCCGCCGCTTTAAGCTACTCAAAAAAAAGATAAGGCATTTTAGCAATACAGACTAAAAATAATAATGGATAGAAATACTTTCACAGGACTCTTTTTGATATTAATCATATTAGTTGGGTCAACTTATTTGATGCAACCCTCTGATGAAGATATCAAGAGAGAAAAAGCCAAACAAACCCAGGATTCACTAGCAAGGGTAAAGAAAAATGAATTAGCGCCAGCTGTTGCTGTAAAAGATACTGCCAAATCAATTGCAGTACCTGTAATAGATTCCACACTTATAAAATCCGGCCCATTTGGAACCGCACAGTCAGGAAGCAACGAGCCTATTATCCTCGAAAATGAATTCTTAAAAGTTAGAATCAGTCCGAGAGGAGGAAGAATAGCATCTGTCCAACTTAAAAACTTCAAAACTTATTCACAGGAGCCTTTGATCATGTTCGAAGGTGAGGGAAATAAGTTCGGTTTGATTTTCGGCTCTGCAGGTCAAAACATTAATACAAATGATCTTTATTTTACTCCTTCAGGTAAATCTTTAAGTGTAACGAAATCAGATTCATCATCGCTTACAATGCGTCTGCTTCACTCAGAAGGGAAATACATCGACTTTATCTATAGTATTAAAGGAGAGAGTTATAATGTGGGACTTACTATTGCTACAACTGGAATGCAGGATGTGATAGCCCCAACACAACAGCATGTAACCCTGAACTGGGAGGCAATTCTAAAGCAGAAGGAAAAGGACTTACCCGGAGAGCAAAAATATTCGAGTGCATATTTTAAACAAGGAGATGAAAGTGTTGATTATTTAAGCCTTTCTGAATCAGAAACTAAAGAATTAAATGAGGGTAAGATTAAATGGTTTTCTTTTAAACAACATTTTTTCTCTAATGTTCTGATTGCAAAAAATAGCTTTGATAAAGGAGAATTAACCGTTAATACAAGTCCTGATTCAGGAACTGTAAAAAATTTCGCTGCTAAAATGCAGATCCCTTTCCAGAGACAGGAGAACAGTTCATTCCCAATGGAATTCTATTTTGGTCCTAATCAATTGAACATTCTGGAAAAACAAGGATTTGATCTTGAAAAACAAATAGACCTGGGTTACTGGCCATTGAAGTACATTAACAGATGGGTGGTTTTACCTGTGTTTAACTTCCTTGAGGGGTTTGGATGGGGTTACGGACTAATTATTCTCGTGCTGACCATTTTGCTTAAGATGGTTTTGTTACCACTTACCTACAAATCTTACCTTTCGATGGCAAAGATGCGTATTCTTAAGCCTGAGATGGAAGAAATCAAAGGTAAAGTTGGCGACGATAACCCTACCTTGCTTCAGCAGGAATATTTGAAGTTATACAAAAAAGCAGGAGTAAATCCACTTGGAGGCTGTCTGCCTATGCTTTTGCAGCTTCCAATTATCATGGCCTTCTTCTTCTTCTTCCCGAATTTATTTGAATTACGTCAGCAAAGTTTTCTTTGGATGGAAGATCTTTCTACCTACGACGCTTTCTTTAACTTAGGATTTGAAGTACCATTCTTAGGTAATCATATCAGTTTAATGTGTATTTTGATGACAATCTCTACATTGATTTATACTTATTTCAATAATCAGGTTTCGGGCGCAACGGGCCAAATGAAATACATTGGTTACATCACACCGGTCATTTTCTTTGGTGTACTGAATAGTTTCCCTGCAGGCTTGAACTATTACTATTTCCTTGCCAACCTCATGACTTTTGCTCAGCAATACATTATCAGAATGTTTGTAGATGATAATAAAATCCATGCTCAGATTCAGGAAAATAAAAAGAAACCTGCTTCCGAAAAGAAAGCTTCTGGCTTCCAAAAAAGAATGGAAGATTATATGAGGCAACAGCAGGCTGCTAAAACCAAAGGTGCTTCAGAAGATAAAGGAGCTAAAAAGAAATTAAAATAATCCATAACGCAGACAGGGTTTAGAACCCTGTCTGCGTTAATTAAAAGCCCTGTCAGCGTTTTCTGATCGCAGTAACCCTGGTATAATTCTTTTCCATAGTTTGAAACACCAGTTCAGAATCTGTTAGTTTACTGATCAAAAATGGAAATTCTCTTGTTCTCCCACCTTCCAGAGTTTCAGTATATCTAATCATTTTACCGTCAATTTTAAATTTACCAGTGGAAATTTGTTTGCCGTCCCACTCAATTTTGAGTTCCTGACTTTCTGAAAAAAATATGATCGGTTTTGCTTGTTTTAGCTCTTCATCGCTTGTGATATCCTCCGGATCAGCATTCACAACCTTCACATAATTCCATTCACCATATAATTGCTGAGGATCAATAGAACCGCTGCAGGACAAAAACAGAAAAAGAGAGTAGAAAAAGAATATCTTAAATTTCATGCCTAAACATTCATATCAAGTCAAAATAAAATGTATCAATCTTCAAGATTCATATAATAATCAGTAAACGCAATAAAATCATCAAATTTAAGGTCGTAGTCATCTGTAGTACCAAAACCATACGTAAGCAATACAAATGGCAAACCGGCCTTTCTGGTTTCTAATCCATCACCCAAAGTATCTCCAATATAAACCGGTGATTTCAAGTTATGCTTATCTACCAATAGTTTGATATTATGATGTTTAGGCATTGAATTAACACCATGAGCCATTTCATCTGTCACGTATTCTTCAAGATCGGCCCATTTTAAAAATTCAACAATCAGATTTTCAGGGCAATTACTAACTATGAATATGCTATATTTCGCGCTGAGCTTAATTAATCCTTCCCGAACCCCATCATACATCAGTCCGCCACGTATTGGCATCAATCTTATTCTGCATTCATTTATAGTTCTATATACCTGCTCCCTTTCATCAATATTCATCTCAGGGAAAAAATGGCTCAGAACTGTGGATCGTTCCCAGCCCATAACATGATGTAAATCTTCCCTTGTAAACACACGGTTCAGATTTTCAATTTTGGCACCTTCATTCCAGGATTCAAGGTAAGTATCAAGGGCATCCCATAAAGTGCCGTCCAGATCAAAGATTAGACTATCAGGTTTTAACATTTCAATAAACAGTGAGTCTGAATTTTAATAATAAACACAGTGAGTTAGATATACAAAAATCTAAAAATCAATATTTAACCACATAGATAAACTCATATTGTGATTTCAAGTAAACATACATGTTAAATCACATAGCTTGATGCGAAGCAACAATACTATATATATCTACCATAAAGGTTGGCAGTTATAAAATGCTATGTTTCCCTGCCTGCAGGCAGGCAGGTATGTGGTTTTCAAATATTATATCGAGTTCATTTTAATAAAAAAAAGTGCGCCAGGGTATGAAGCGCACTTTTAAAGCATTAAGGGATATAAATCCCATCAAATTTATATTTTAAAGGCTTGTCTTACCAATAATTTCCAGCTCCCACCTTCTTTTCTCCAAACCATTAGATTGCCAATTTTAATTTCAGTTGGAACACCTGCATTTGTAGCTTTTCCCCAAAAAATATGTCTTACGATAGCATTATCCCCGCTGATCTTTATAGTTTGATCGGTGGTATTGATTGCAGTAAATTTAAAAGGACCATTAAATAAAAAGTCTATAAACTGATCCTTATTCTCAACCTTTCCAGCAGAATGACCATAAGACAAATCATTGGATACCAGCATTTCTAATGCTTTTCGCTCAGGGTTGACTACATTACTGTGCAGCGCAGTTACTGCACTTGCAACAGCTTGTTCAGACTTTGATTGAGCACTAGCCATAAAGGCTGTTAACATAAAAAAAACAAAGATGTATTTTATATTTTTCATAATTAAGTCAATTTACTGCCAGCAAATTAAAATGTAAGCAGATTTTTGCATCATATTAACAATCAAAAAAGGTCTTATAGTTTGTGATAAAACCCATTTCATTAAATTATTTTTTATTAACAATCTCTTCACCATCTTCTACCGGCGGTCTGCTTCTCCACCAGCTTGCAAGTGCTGATCCTGTAACATTCATTAAAGGCCCAAAGATCGCAGGAGCCAATCCTACTGTCGCAATTTTACCCATTTGAAGTGCAAGTCCAGATGCCAAACCACCGTTTTGCATACCAACCTCAAAAGCAACTGTACGACGATCTTTTTCGGGCATTCCTGCTGCCCATGAAACGCCATAACCCAGAGAGTATCCTGCTAAATTGTGCAGAAGACTCGTAATGATCAATAAAAGACCAACCTGTAATAAACTGTCACGGCCAGCAGCTGTAATAATGGCAATAATTGCGGCAATACCAACCATTGAGATCATGGATAGTGCAGCTCCCATCCATTTATCCTCTCCTTTTGTTATTTTACGAATAATGATAGCACCCACCATTGGTAAAACATAGAACCATAACAAAGATTTACCCATTGCAGTAAGGAAACCATCAAAACCCGAACCGCTTGATTTCATGTAAACAAGGTTCGTTAATAAAACAACTACAAAGTATCCTATCAACTGATAAATTTTTGATTTCTGACTGGCCTCATTCTTAGAGAACAGGTTAAACATAAATCCGGCAACAATTGGCATGATGATCATATTCAAAATATCCAGCATCATATGCCAGAAATCAACCTGAATATACTGACCTCCCAACCATTGCATCAGTAATGGTGTTACAAATGGAGAGATTATTGTTGAAATAGCTCCGATTGTTACAGCAAGTGGAAGATTTGCATGCGCAAGATATGACATCACATTTGAAGCAAGGCCGCTCGGAACTGTACCAATCAAAATGATACCTGCGGCAATTTCAGGGGGAAAATCAAAAATATGAGCAATTCCAAAAGCAACCAATGGCATAATAATATAATGTGCCCCAACCCCGATAATTACCCCCTTAGGCATCTTAATTACGCCTGTAAAATCTTCAAAACTCATCTGTGACCCCATTCCAAACATGATTACCTGCAAGAGGGGAACAATCATTGTTTTAAGCTGAAAATCACCGATTGAGGTAAAATACTGCGGGTAAAACATGGAAGCAGATACAGCTGCAAAAATCCAAATGGTGTATGAAAATGCCTTGAAGGTTTTAGTACCTCTAACACCAATAGCCAGGGCGGTAAAAAGGAGCATAAGTGCAGGCCCCGTAGCAGCTAGATTGCCTTGGAAATACATAAACAATGCAGCTATCAAGCTTAAACCAGCTATGATCAATGCCAAAGAATAAATGTTAGACTGTTTCAAAATTTTAAAAATTAAGTTAAATAATAGGGTTCGGTTTAATACATTTTAATTACCAGGTTCTCTTGCTCATAATAACATCAAGCTCTGCTTTCGTCATTTTTCCTTCTTCAGGATGTTTTTCCATCCATTTCAGGAAATCCATCTTCATTTCTTCTGTCCAGGCATTATCTAACTGACCACCTGAGTATTTACCTGATTTAATCACTTCAAAAGCATATTTATCTCTTCTAACTACAAATTCGGCAGTCGAAATCACTTGCTCAGCCATGTGTGCAGGAACAAACAAAACTCCAATTTTAGCAGCAATTACCAAATCTCCCGGCATTACAATTGCATTACCAATACGAATTGGTGAATTCAAGCCCATTAAAAGCATCTCCTCCATAAAACTAGGATGAAACTCTCTGACAAATGCATTGAAGCCCTTAATCTCTTCTAATCCAGGTACATCTCTTGCTGCGCCGTTAAGTATTACTCCATTACCTGATTTCGCAAATATGGATGTTCCAAGAGTGCTTCCTATAAGCGTACCTCCATTAATTTTTCCAAATGCATCCGCAACATAAACATCTCCCTTACCTAATACTGCAATTGGCCAAGTATTGGTATTACCAACCCTACCTTGTTGTGCACCTCTGGCTTTTATGTTCTTTTCTAAATCTGGGCGGTTAGGCATATACATGGCAGTTACAACCCTTCCGGTAATAGTTTCACCGTTTAGAGTTTTCCAACCATATTCAAACTGATTAAGATAACCTGATACTTTTAATACCTGCCAAGCATCATCAAGGCCTATTTTCTTTGCCCTTTCGAGAAGATCATCTGCAATTTTTGGACGACCATCAGGAAAACGATCTCCCTTCCATTCGGAGGTTAAAAATATAAGCTCTTCTTTAGGAATTGTTTGAGCAGATAAATAGGCTTGAGAAAAAGCACAAGTAAACAGAATTGATAAAAATAATTTAACTCTCATAGTTTCAATTTAATTTATAAATAAACAAAAATTATTTAAATAATCACTTAAGCCTTATTTTTCAATCAGTCAATAAATTGGCTTGATTATTCTTTTTTTTGGAGCCCTTAGCTTTCTTAGATCCGGGAGGTAGGTTAACTTTCCAAATACTTCCCTCCTTAGCATCATATTCGATAATATACAATGAATTACCCAATAACACAGCATCTGTTGGATTATTGAATGAATCCATAATTCGGGTTGTTTTGACAAAATAGTTATCACTTGCCTTATCATATGACATATCAAGATGAAGTAGGTCTCTGCCCTGATTTGTAAATGGTTTCATTAGACTGGATTTGGTACCAATCGTGTTTCTAAGTACGAAACCATCACCTTTAAATTCATCAGACAATGCCATTTTATTATCAAAAACCAAACCTAGAGGGGAACTGTGTGAGGTAAAAGTGCTAATGCTTACTCCTGTATTATCTCCATCAAGTATTTTTCCGGAATGTCCACGGTATTCATTTGCATCTGGTCCGAGGTTTTGTACTCCAGGATTGAATTTAAGTCCCTCGGGTACCTTAGGAAAATCAGGATCATTTCTGAAATACTTCATCAGCATACCGTGAGAAGTTGCATTTAGAAATGGATCTTTCTTAGGATCGGGCATAAAGTCAGGGTATTGCTGTGGATTTTCAATTCCCCCCATTATCCAGGGAAATCCATAATGACGACCTTGCCTTACCCAAAACATATCTTCCGAATGATCATAATCAGAAGAATTAACTACAGCGAATAAATTATCTGATGGGTCAAATGCCATATCATAAGCATTACGTATTCCTTCAGCATATAAATATCCGGCAGATTTTAATTTATCGGTATCATTTGGCAAAACCAGATTCTGTGCATCAACCGGGATCCTGAAAATTTTTGTAGTTAAAGCATTATCCCTTGCATTAGGATAAACGCCTTTGTCATCCTGAATTTCACCATGACCGGTTCTGGAGCCGGAATTAACAAAAATATAACGACCATCCGGACTCATTTCCAGTGCATTCCAGCCATGATCCCAAGTGGTTGCATTCAAGCCATAAGGTTCGGTATTGAATACAACAGTTAAAGAGGGCTTAGTTTTAGGTGTAATTGAAAATCGAACCAATCTGCCACGTGTTCCTCTATTATTATTCTCAATAGTATTTCCACATAAAAACAAGTCACTTCCTGCAAACACTGCCCCTTGAAGCTTGTTAATTCCATGATCATCAAGAGATATTATCTTTTCAGAAACAAAAGAATCATCCTTTTTAGTGACATGGAACACTCCACCTTCGAAAGTAGTATAATAAAAATCACCCGAAACAGGATGAATCAGTAATCTTACAGCATTAGGTTCAACATCCATGAATTTTTCAACAGAAACATCAGGTCGTAACGAAATTGGAGTTGATTTTACAATCTTACTTATTCTGGATGTTGTAGTTTTTGCTTCGGTTGCTTTAGTATCTTTCTGAGCGAATGAACTAAAAGGACTTACTAAGGCAATAAATAACCCTAATACGTTTATGGTTTTCTTGATTTGCATATTTATTTATTCAGTTTTACCTAATTCACGAATGAAGACAATTAACTGCCAGCGTTGTTCATCAGTTAATGCCTCTTTAAAAGGGGGCATATTACCTTTTCCGTTAGTTAATTTCCAAAATAAGGCTCCATCCTTTTGCTTGATTACTTTCTGATCATGAAAATTTGCTGGTCTGACACCCATGGATCCACCTGCAGGCCCATCACCATAACCGGTATCTCCATGACATGAAAAACAATACATATTGTATAACTCTTCGCCTTTTGAAATAGATTCCTGAGTAATAGAAAGGGGGTTCTTAATTGAATCAGCTGATGCAGGAGCCAACCAGCCTGACTGTTTCATAGTATCCTGTAAAAATTTTGTACCAGCTATAGTATGTTGAGAAGAATTATAAGTACTTGAAGCAGAGAGAATTATTAAACTGCCAGTACAAAACAATAAGAGCATATAAATATTATAATTTTTCATCAAGGTTAAAATTTATTATAAAAGCCATTAGCAATACTATTACAGCCAATATAAATTCCATGAAATTGATATTGGCTGTAGTTGAAACTAATTAATTGAATCTCTTTTATTAATTTAAATGACTAAATATAAGCGATCGCGTCCATCTCAACAAGTGAGTCGCCGGGAACACCTCCCTTAGCAACGGCAAGGGTAGAGCGTACAGGAGGCTTTTTTCCAAAACGACCTTTATAAATCTCATTCATTCCACTGTAATCTGCAATATCATTTAAATATACAGTTACTTTCAAAACTTTTTCCATAGAGGATCCAGCTTTTATTAGCTCTTTCTCAAGCTCTTTCAATACAATTTCAGTATGTGCTTTTATCTCAAAAGGTGCGGTATGAGCCCCTTTACCTGCAATATAGACTAAACCATTATGTATTACGTGGCCAGAAAACATAGGAACATTTTGAACGGAAGTAATATTTCCTGCAACCTTTTCAGGTGCTGATTCAATTCCTTTGGCATTAGCTACAACTCCTAATCCGGTTACTCCTACTACTGAAGCGAACAATTTCTTTAATACTGATCTTCTTTCTGATTTCATTTTGTATATAATTGATATGATTTTTATTTCTTTTTTGACATTTGCCATTCACGGCCAGGCTTATCAACCCTGAAACTTTCAACATTACCCTTATCCTGTAAAGTAACAAAAGCAGTGCGTCCGTCTTTCCCACCAAAAGCAATATTACTTGGCAATTTCCCAGCTAAAGTTATTTCGGTCAATAATTTACCAGATGGAGATAGTTTGGCTATGGTACCCTTTCCATGTCGGGTAATGTATAAGTTCCCATCAACATCGCAGCGCATACCATCCATCATGAAATCTGGAAATTCATGAAAAAGTCGCTTATTACTCACCTCTCCTTTAGCAGAAAGATCATAAACCCAAACTTTACGCTGTACAGATTCATTTACATATAAAAACTTATTATCAGGACTAACTTCAATACCATTTGCGGTACCCATGCTATCCAGTTTAGTAGTTTTTCCATTGGTATCAATCCTCCATATTCTACCTGTACCAGCACCCCAGTTAGGATCACTCGCATATAACCTATCTTTATTATCTATTGCTATGTCATTGGGCTGACTCATATTGGAATTGTGGGCAAATACCGAAATTTCCTTTGTCAGCATATTAACTTTAAGGATATTATGATTGGTATAATCAGCAATCAGCATATTGCCCTTACTGTCAAACCGAATTCCATTGCCGATACTTCCATTTGGAAGTTCAACAAAAAGACTTGCAGATCCATCAGGCTTAACCTGACCAATTGTGCCTTCTTTTGCGAAATTGACAACATATAAAATACCTGCCCGGTCCACGGCTGGCCCTTCAATACCTTTTGTAAAACCATTCAAAGCTGTAAATGCCGAAGATTTAAATAACGGCGTATTAGCATCTTGTGCATTAGTAAATAGAACCGAGCAGATCAACATTAGAGTCAGACTTAATGGTTTCATTTGGGATATGTTTTCAAACATGAGCATAGTAATTGCCATAATAATGAAGGTTAATAATATGAACAGTTTCAAAGGGAATTTCCTTTGAAACAATGAATTTAATAATGCAATTTAAGCTTATATTAACAGGAGTGCAATAACAAAGAAAAATGTTACAGTATCAATCGTTAATTGATTAGTGAAAAAGGTCCTGAGTAGAAATATTTCACTCAGAACCTTTGATAATTAAGTTATTTAAGGCTCAGTATATATTGAACCATTGCTGCTGCGTCATCATCAGATAATGCAGGATGTGGTGACATCGGTATGGCGCCCCAAACTCCACTACCGCCATTTTTAATCTTTGCTACCAGATAGTTTACGTTTGCTTTAGTGTTTGCATACTTATTTGCTACATCTTTATAGCTTGGCCCTAACAACTTTTCGTTTATTTTATGGCATGCAAAACAATCTGATTTTGATATTAAGGACTCCCCTTTTTTAGTGTCCACTGCAGCTTCAACAACAACCGGCTTTACAGGCTCAATAGCTTTTACTACCTTTTCAGATGATGATACTTTTTCTTTCACTTGGGTAACTTTACTTTCTGAAACAGCCGGTGCTGGGGAATTGCTTGCAGATTCTGCAATAATCGTATCAGTAGTAGGTTGAGAAGCGACAGCAGGTGTGTCTATAATTGCTGATGTTGATGTATCGGCATCACTGGAATTTTCAGAAGAACTACTGCAGGCAACAAATAGGGCACAAACACCCAAGACTAAAATTCTTTTCATTTCTTTATTAATCGAATTCTTTGACATACAACATTGTATGTCACAATTTTATTTAAAAATTCCCGGATTTAAAATAAAAACTCAAAATCGTGACAAAGTATCTGAATGTGATCCCGGATATAAACCTTTGAAATTAATTTTAAGCTAATCTGAGCTGGATATGAAATCTTGCATCACTGTTTTGGATTAATAATTTTATCTTTTTATAAAGCATGGTCTGTGCCTCTTCGGTCTGGATAGCCCCGTGTTCTGCCCTGGTTTTTGCCCATAAATTGCTTTTTGAGATGATATTTTGACTGGGCAAAAAGCCAGGTCTGTCACCCGGGTTTATTTTACAGTGGCAGTAGTCCTTTTGCCATAGCGTACCCGCAATGTAAGTATTTAAGGAACTCTATCATTCAAAGATTAGCGAAGAATGTAATTTAGACTTCAAAAAAGGTATAATAATCATTAACATGACAAGTAGCAATGGAAATAAAGGCTTAAATAATGACGTTGGGCTTTCGCGAGATCCGATAGCTTTCGGATGGTAAGTGTTGTCTGTGGGTAAGGAGATTCCGGCCTTCTCATATCCCATTTTGCAAGATTTGTTAGTGGAGGTTCTCGCTTTCGCGAGAATGACAAGGGTTGTTTGGGGGAGGAAAAGGAGATTCCGGCCTTCGCCGGAATCGAACTAAAATAGAACCTCGGCAAGTATTTCTATGGCAAATCACCTCTGATTCCAGCGAAGGCTGGAATCTCCTTATTAACCATAAATATTGTCATTCCAGCGAAAGCTGGAACCTCCTGACTCTTCTAGCTAGCGCACACGTGTCGCGTGTGCTTTAATATTTTATATCGGTAACGCACGGCAAATGAGCACAAACAGCCGGGCTATTAGTCCCGATGAAATACAGCATCAGGTAAAATAAACCTTGCCGGAAGAGATATCTTCCGGCTATTCGTAATTTGAAATAGAACGTGATTTCTTGCCGGAAATACTACGGAGAAAAGGCCTGAACTGACCTATAAAACATAGGCATTGCTTTCAAAAAACGAAGTATTGTGAATCCAGAGAATAATCTGATGTGTTATGACCGAATTATTTTACCCTGCATATTTCGAAATCAGGTACATATGAGAATAAAATTGAATCTGATTTTAATAAGATTCAGTTTAATTTACTGAA
>JAURKO010000184.1 GCA_030831705.1 Daejeonella sp.
AGTTAGTAAAAATGCTGCGGCCTTTAATCCATCATTATAATCGATAATAAACACAGACGGATTTTTAACAATCTCTTTCATATCACCTGCAACACGTGTTTCACTGTGTGAAATTGCCTGATCAAAAAGTCGTTTTACCCATTCATTCTGCTCGATATAGTTCCAACAATCTTGTCCTTCAAGACACTGTACTGCGCGAACTCCGGTTTCACCGCCCTTTCTTCTCTCAACTACAGCTTGCAGTCCGTCAAGTAAGTGAAAACCATAGATATCCAATCCACTAAATGAAATTCCGACCGCATATTTTTGCTTAGCACCATATGGAGTATCTATCGCAGGAATTCTCCAGGAAACCGGAATGGTAGAACCGGCTAACATTGGGAATTTCAATTCTTTGGAAATCTCAACCATACGCTTGGCTTGGCGCCAGCTCCAGGAAAGATGTTTATCATTAAAAACGGGGACTGATTTCTTATACTGACGGAAAACATCAGTAATTTTAAGAAACATTTCAAATCTTGGATAGAGTTTCTGTTCTTTATCATTTGATGGGTATACCCCATGTTCTCCAATAAGTATAACCCCATCAACAGCAAGCTGATCTCCACCTAAGGTTAAAGCATCTGCAACGGTTCGAAAAATTGGAACATTGTATTTTTGAGCTAAGGGCCGACTCATATCATTATCAGGAACCTGTTCAGTAAACATTGAAACGATCTTTGAATCAGGGTATGGTGCCATCTGATCTTGATTAAATCCTTCAAGATACTTTCCGATTATCACATCAGCATGTGAGCCAGGCCGATATTCTGTAATAATTGCTGCAAGTCGTTTTGGTCCTGATTGAAATTCAGGTTTATAATCAGGCATTTCTTCAGCCTGAGCTGATTGAAAGGGCGACATAGCACCCACTACAGCACCGGATACCGGTAATACTGAGAGGTATTTAATAAGTTCTCTACGCTTCATGGCTTAAAAAAAGAATGTTTGACTGTGGATTAAATTAAAAAACAAAGAGGAAAAATTCATATCCTAAGATATAAATTTCTCCTCTCCGATTATAAAAAATTACTCTTTATCCCACCAAACACGACTTAGGAGTGTGTTTGCACCGCTTTGACGGGCTTTAGCAGCCTGGAAGTTAGCAGTATTAAGCTGTTCTTCACTATCAGGCACAATAAATCTTCTTGGAATCCTACCGCCTGTGATGTTACCAGGATAGTTGGTAGGTATGAGAGTAGGGTATCCAGTACGTCTCCAGTTTGAGAAACTTTCAATTTGATCAAGGTAACCTAATACCCATCTCTGCGTTGAAATTTGCTCTAATTTTTCATTGAAAGTACCGGCATCTTTAAAAGGATTATATACTAAATAAGTATTTATTTGAGTGGTAGAAATACTTCCACCTGCACCAAAAAGAGACCATTGTCTCATTGCTGCTCTAACTCCATTGTCGTAAGAAACAGATGCACTTCCTGTATGCCATCCTCTGATCGCAGCTTCAGCTAATAAAAAATGGGTTTCTGCAGGAGACATTACGATAATAGGAGCATCATACCTCATAACAGTATTTGGATTTGGCTCAGAATAGGTTTCAAAATCAGCAGGATATGCCTTGTACAAAGCATTTTGCATACCTCTTTGTTTGATGGTTGCTGTATCAGCTACATAAACGCCTGATGGTTGTTTAACCCAAAGCACTGCTATTACGTTCAACCTTGGATCCTTTGTCGTAGTTGAATTTCCTTTTAGATGATCTATGAATGTTTTAGCGAGTTTCGACCCCTGTACGTTTAGTGGATTTTGTCCATCAACGTAATCTAAAATGCGCATATGATCTGACAAAGGATTTCTATTACTGGCTAATCCACCATCCGCATAAGGAACTTTAGCCATATCCACATCATCAATAATCGGACCGCCAGCTATTGCTTTCTTAACCCAGGTTTCTGACATAGCAGGGTCTATCTTTGTTAAACGCATGCCTAAGCGCAACATCATAGAATATGCAAATTTTTTCCATTTTACAACATCTCCACTATATAACAAATCTGCTGATCCAAATATAGGTTTAGCAGCATTAAAAGATGCTACTGCTTCATCCAATTCTTTAAACATGTCTTTATAGATGTCAATCTGAAGATCATATTTAGGATTGAATTTACCTGATGAGGCCTTAGTTGCTTCAGAATATGGAATATCACCATATACATCAGTTAACTGGTGGTAGATATAAACTCTCCAGATTCTTGCAGCTGCTAGTTTGTTAATCGATTCAGCATCCTTAGTGTTCGCTATAACAAGGTCTATCTGATTTATCGAACTTGAATATGCAGCCCAGTGTTCTCTAACATATCCTTCTGCAAAGTATTTGTCGCCAGGCGCAGTTACTTCACTGTAAGTAGCCTCTTGTTGCAATTGCTGATTGATATTGAACCTCCTGACACCCGGACTCAAGCCCACAAACGTCAACTGGGACTTAGTGAATAAGAATAACGGATTAGCTATCGCATAACCATTGGGGTTATCGTTCAATTTTGCAAGATCCTTCGTACAGGAAATTGCTATGGTAGCAATTAGGGCAGCCACACATATATATTTAAAGTTTTTCGTTTTCATTTTTTAAATTTTAGGTGTGGAAATTAAAACTTAACAATTAGATTCAGACCAATTTCGCGCAATCTCGGTGTTGTATTTGATTGCTGACCCTGATTATTCTCAATTGTATAATTTGATTCAGGGTCAAAATCTTTGATCTTGGTATAAAGTATAGCAAGATTTCTGGACACCAAGGAAATATCGGCAGACTGCAATTTCACAAACTGTAATTTGTTAACCGGAAGTCTGTAGCTTAAAATAGCACTACGAAGTTTTACGAAACTTCCGTCGAAGACTGAAGTTGTCAATGGGCTTATGCTTGCCTGATTGTTATAATAAGTATCCATCTGATCAACTGGCCATGTTTTAGTAAATGGCGCACCTGTCTGATCAACTCCAGTAACTGTTAATCCATTTTCACGACCAGGAAGAGTTTCTTTCTTTAATCCAAATCTGTACATGTAACGGCTTAATCCAGACTGAACTGTGTTTCCAAACTTTCCATCTATTAGAATGTTCAAAGAGAAGTTCTTATATCTGAAGTTATTCGTTAAACCCATGGTAGTTGGCGGTACCCCAACTCCGTACGGTTGTATCGGACCTGAAACTTCATAGCCACTCAACTTGTTGTAAACTCTAACACCAGCAGCGTTTGTAAGATAAGTTACACCTTGAATAGTATTAAAAGGATCTCCAACTCTTGATCCATTAACTGAACTCACACCAGGAGCTAATTTTAACACCTCACTTTTATTGTAAGCATAGTTGTAGCTAACTTCCCAGTTAAAGTTTTTTCCTTTAAGTGGTACACCTGTTAATAACATTTCAACTCCTTTATTACTTAAGGCGCCAACGTTTAAGAGGGCTGAAGTATAACCTGAACTTGCAGCCGTTGGAACAGCGATGATATCATCTGTAGTTTGGCGACTGTAATAGGTAAAGTCTAAACCTAAACGATTATTAAGAAATTGCAAGTCAATTCCTCCTTCATAAGTAGTTGAAGTAAGTGGCTGCAATTCATAATTTGCTAACGCAGAACTTGTATTTTGTACTGGTCTGCCAATATGCCCACCCTGTTCAAATGTGTAAAGCTGGTTAATCTGATATGGATTCACAGTTGCCTGTCCTACCTGAGCATATGATGCACGTAGTTTAGCGAAGCTAATTAGGTTAGGCAATCTTATCGCATCTGATAAAATGAAACTAGTACCAACTGAAGGATAGAAAATCGAATTTTTTCCTGGCCTTAATTGTGAGAACCAGTCTTGTCTACCTGTAAAGGTTAAATACAATAAGTTTTTGAAACTAAAATCCGTAGAACCAAAAACAGAATTTTGACCAAACTGAGAAAATTGAACATCAGCCTTCTGTAGTGATAGATTAGAGTAACTTATGAAATTTGGAACAATAAACTCACTTCCGTTATTTGTTGTACCCTCAATTAGATTTCTTTCAATAGAACCTCCACCCAATACATTCACTGTTAAGTCCCTTACAATTTTAGCATTGTAATTCATTAGAAGTTGGCCGGTCGTCCTGTGAGAAAAAGATGTAGAAGAATTATATAATCCTAAAGGTCTTTTTAGCGTCCCAACTGGCATATAATCCATCGATTCAAAGCGGTCAATATCTCTCATTGCACTCGCTTTTATGAATAGATTATCAAGGATATTGTATTGAACACTAGCCTGACCCATAAATCTGTTCTTAGTATCCTTATTACCCATACGGTTGATAACAAAGTAAGCGTTTTGAGCCTCAGGCACCTGCTGCCATGGAATCTCCTGGAAAGTTACTGGATCATAACCTGGAGCAAGACTTCTGATATCTACTGTATTTGCAAGAAGGTTGGCAGTCCATGAGGTATTTCCATCTGCATAACCATTTCCAGGTCTGTTTTTACCACCTTCTAAATTATATTGCATGGTAGCTTCAACAATTAGTTTTTTACCCAGAACAGAGCGAAGGTTTAAATTTGCAGTTTGTCTGTTATAACTGGATCCAGGATCAAGAGCCTGAGATTCAAGATCAGATAAGGATAAGCGATAAGTCAAAGCTTCCGAACTACCACCTGAGAATGCAGCAGTATTCGTTAAGTTAGTAGCTGGTCTGTAGAAATTTTTCCAATTATCTTTAACATTAACAGGGGAATATGGACGCATTACTCCATCAAACTGAATATAAGGCTGACCGTCCATTTTTGCACCAAAAGATAAACGTCCAGAACTTATTGAAAGTGTTTTTGTCGCTGGTTTGATACCATCCTGACCCTGACCATATTCATATTGAAATTCTGGATACATGGAAGGACTTCCAACAGAATAACTACTGTTAATATCCACACCTATACCTTTTTGCAATTTACCTTTCTTAGTTGTAATTAAGATTACACCGTTTGAAGCCTGACTACCGTATAACGCCGCTGCTGGTCCGCCTTTCAAAACGTTAATCGTTTCAATATCATCAGGATTAATTGCTGCAATACCATCACCTCTATCTACAATTGTAGCTTGTTCACCCAACTTTATTTCACGGTGATTATTACTCATTGGCATACCGTTGATTACATACAATGGCTGGTTATTACCACTTAAGGATCCATTACCCCTGATAATCACACGGCTGGATCCTCCCGGACCTGTTGCCATACCTGTAGCATTTACACCGGCAATTTTACCGGTTAAAGCATTAGCAATGTTATTTTCACGAGCCTGAATAAACTCCTCCCCTTTAACTTCAGTTACAGAATAAGCAAGTGCTTTTTTCTCTCTGGAAATACCCAATGCAGTAACAACAACCTCAGTAAGCGCTGTGTTAGCAGCTACAAGTTGCACATTTATGGCAGTTCTGCTTCCAACTGTTACTTCCTGAGTTAGGTAACCGATGTAGGTAAAAACAAGTACGCTGTTATTATCAGTTACATTAATGGTAAATCGTCCGTCAATATCTGTTGTAGCACCAACAGTACTACCTTTAAGTTTAATACTTACTCCCGGTAATGTCTCACCCTTGGAATCTGTAATCTGACCTTTTACGATAATATCTTTATTCTCCATCAGGCTTGAAATGTCAACTAGATTACTTTCAGGAATCATAATCGGCACTGCCCTTTTCAGAACCAGGATTGTTTTATTCTTAATACTGAATTCTAAAGGCTGGTCTTTAAATAAAGCAATTAATACATCGGAAAGATCCTCATTAACTGCATTAATAGTTACCGGCTTTGCTAAACTGATGAGTTCCTTTTGAAAGAAAAACCCATAACCTGTTTGTTTCTTGATTGTTGAAAATACCTTTTCAATGGGAACGTTTTCGCCACTATATGTAACTTTCTGTGAGTACCCTTCTGCACGAACATTTAAAATTAAGGCTAAAAGAAAAATGAATGTCAGCTTCATTACAAGTAGAATTGAATTAAATGAAATCAACTGGCTAATACTGTGGGTAAAAAATCGAATTCTGCCAGTATTTGTTGGCTGTAAGTCTAAAGTTGTGACAAGACCTAGAGAGCCCTCTGTTTTGGTAAATAAATTCATAAATTTGCTTGGTTTGGTGATCAATAATCTATCTCAATATTTTTATTCGAAGACCAGACTTTAGCCAGGAGCGCGTCAACGCTTCTGGTTTTTTTCTGCCTTCTACTTTTTTAGTTTAAGGCATAACCACAACCTCCTTCCCATCCAGTCTAAAGTGAATATTACTTTTCTGAAGTATTTCCAAGACCTCCAATAGTGTAAGGTTTGTGGCTATTGCCCCTTCAAAATGATTTTCTGGCAATTCTGATTCATATCTTGCCGTAATTCCGTACCATCTGCCCAGTTGCCGCATCACAGTTTCAATACTTGCATTTTCAAAATAGAAATATCCATCTTTCCAGGCTACTTCAGCCTGAGTGTCCTTTCTTTGAATACGGATATCCCTGTCTACTTTTGATTGTTCACCTGGTCTGAGTATTTGAGATTTTTTCGAGTTTAACTCAATAACCCGAACCGCTCCTTCAATTAAAGTGGTAGTAATAGACGGTTCATCAGAATATGCGTTTATATTAAAATGAGTTCCAAGTACTTCAACTGTCTGATTACCAGACCTGACTGAAAATTTCTTATCCACATTTTTGGAAACTTCAAAATAGGCTTCACCCTTCAACTCCACTTCGCGTGTATCGCCAGCAAAAAATACAGGGAAACGTAATGAAGAAGCTGAATTAAGCCAAACTTTACTGCCATCTGCAAGATTTAACTGAAATTTGCCACCAACAGGCGTCTGTATAGTATTGTAAACAGTTTGAATTTCACTTATCTCAGTTTTTGATTTCTGATTTTCAGACTCTATCAGTGTGTATTCAATAACACCTTCTGAATTCTTGTGAATCTTGATACCACCCTGATTGAGCACAACTCCATTTTGGGAATCATCTAATACAATCTTTTTACCATCAGAAAGTGTAAGAATGGCCTTAATCCCCCCTGGTTGAATATCATTAACCACTGGAGTAACCGCTACTTTCGCAGGATTTATATCTGTTTTGACATCGTTTGAATTGTATAAGAAATATAAACCACTGATAAGAAAAATTACAACAGAGGCCGCTGCGGCAAGGGAATAATACTTACGAGTACCTATAAATCGGTTATCCGTAGCGGCAGGAAGGTCAATTTGTGAAAAAATAAAAGATTTTAGCTTTTCCTCATCTTCCTGGAATTCAAAATTCCATTCAGAATCTGACTTCAATTCTGCTCTGTACCAATGAAACAACTTTTCGGTCTCTTCTACAGTAGCGGTATTATGAAGGTACTTTTCAACTAATTTTTGGACTTCTTCCTTTTGCATAGATCACCGATTTAGGCTTATATACTATAATAGTCCTATAACTCGGGTAGTACCCTTGCAAAAAATGAAAAAAGATTTAACAATAAATTTACAAGAACTTAAAGGAGAAATATATTCATTGCATTCTTGAGGTTCAGGCGGATAATTTTTAAGCCTTTCGTAAGATAGCCCTCGACCGTTTTCTTAGAAATTCCAAGCTCCATAGATATTTCAGTGGTAGAAAGACCATGGTTACGACTATAATTAAATACCATTCTGCAGGTCTCAGGTAGTTCTTCAACTACTTTATTAATATATTCCTGAATGAACCTGGTATCAATCTGCTCTTCGGTGAGCGTAGACAGCTCATCCGCTACATTCTGAGATTCAATCTCAAGCCTTCTTTTCTGTTTATAAATCAACTTAAAAACTGAAAATCTGACAGCTGAGCCAAGGTAAGTATTAAGGTATTCAATATTCAATTCTGAGTGTCTGGCCCATAATTTTGCGAATATTTCCTGAACGATATCCTGTGATACAGACTTGTCTTTACTAAAAGTATAGGCTATTGCCAGCATCTGTTTCCAATATCTATGATAGATTTCTGTAAACGCACCCTGACTCCCTTCTTTTAAATACTCAAGTAATTCTTTATCAGATAAGGATTTATAGTTCAATATTTCTTAAATTATACTTCTAATATAAGAATATTCACTAATATATTAATCCAAAAAAAACAAGGTTTTATAAACCAGGATTTTTGGGAGATTGTTATTTTAATGTGAGTTCAATGTAAAATTTTGCTTGACTAAGTTTAGACTGAAGTTTTTCTCTCCTTTTAGAAAGCAGGGACTGTGTCTCTTCGCTTATACTAGCCCCGTGTTCTGCCCTATTTTTTTTGCGGGAAATTTAATTTTATCATGAAATTCTTATAGCAAAAAAGATAGAGCTGCCACCCGGGTTTGTTTAATAGGACCTATGGTTCTATTACCGGAAGCCCGTCCCGATGAAAAACAGCTCCGGGTAAAATAAACCTCACCGAAGGAGTTAGCTTCCGACAATATAGAACTCATGTTAATCTCAACCGATTTCTCCACGCATCCAAATGTTTGAAAATGGAATAATACGACCCGCGTGTTCGAAATGACGGTAATTCACTGTCAACTGTCAACTATTTCCCTGGTTAGTGTTATCACCGACCATTTGATAGATGGTTCTTGGTACGGTGAAAACACCGACCAAAGGGGAAATAGCGTAAAATTTCTAACCGGAAATACTCCGTAGGAAAGGACTGAACTAAGCTATAAAACGGAGGTATTGGTTTCAAAAATCAAATTATACGGTTCCAGAACCTCATGAGATCAATTAAAACAGCACCTTTTACCCTTCCCTATATCAAACTCAGTTTATTTTAACTCTGACTATTGACCTTAAACAAGCTAAATTAAAAAATTTCCTCCCTGCGGTCTTCCCTTTGGATAGATAACAGGTTTTCGAACAATTTCAGATTTTGCTCTTTTAGCACTGAACTTAGCCGAAAGAAATTCATGCATGTCAATCTCTCCTGAAACGGTATCACCAACGGCAAGACCCATAAATGTAGTTTGAATCCTGTCACCGGGAATTACCCAGGTACTTTGCATTTTAATTTCATTTCCTTCAATTGTCCCATTTATTTCACGCTCCGAGAAATCAGATACATGAACGCCTGAAAAATAATTTCCATCCTGCTGATCAATAAAAAGATGCTGCTTATCATTACTGTTGTAAAATTGCACTTCTAGATCCCAGCGTCCCAGCATATTGACTGCTGCGGCTTTCATTGCTACAACAGGTTTCGGACTTCTTTTCCTTGCAATGACATCTTTTATACGTGAGGCTGCGATTTTATCATCTCCGGGAACCATCATATATCCTACCAAACTGATCCCAGTCAAACCGGGCTCATCCTTATAAATAGCTACGCCAACCCGAGGAAAAGTATTGCCTAATTCTTCAGAAACTTCTTGACCAGTAACATGTAATTCATCCGGATTCCAAGTTATAAACAAGTAAGGCGTTACGTGATGAATCAATTTAGGATCGGGCATCCTGATACGGTAACTAACTCCTTTAACGGTTGAAGCCTGCTTTCCAATATTTTCGAGCCAATTTACCCAGTTTTGCATCTCGTTTTTATGATCCATTTCAACCCATGCTTCAACCGCTGCAAGCATTCCTATATGTTCTTCACGTGCTACTTTATTATCCCGACCTGGTCCGTGGTGCGGAGCTGCTGCCTGCCAGGTAGACATCAACAGGTCCTTCCTTCCCAAAAGTAGTCCGGAACTACCCGGAGCCTTTAAACCTTTTCCACCACTAAAAGCGACCACATCAGCACCTCTCGATAAATGCGCGTTTGGAAAAGTCAATACGTGGGCTGCAGCATCAACAAATATTGGAACATGTAGTGGTTTAGCGATTTTTGAAATAATTTCAAGTGGCAAGAAAGATTCCTTCTCCGCATCAATGTAAATCATCGCTGTCTTTGGACCGATTTTTTTCCTAAGATCTTCTTCATTTTCAACAGTAACAACTGTTGCTCCTGTACTTCGGATTGCCTGATCATAAACTGTTCGTGAAGCTGCAGGAATTATAACTTCTGTTTTTTCAAAACCGCTCAAATCAGGCATCCTGACCAATTTTTCGGGATTACCCCCAGATAAACATGCAAAAGTGCAAAGCTTGATTCCTGCAGCCGCACCTGAGGTTACCAATCCCCACTCTGCGCCGGTCAGTTCTGCAAGACGTTTACCGACACCTTCAACCAATTCATCCATCTGCACGTTCAGCGTTGAAACTGCCTCCATAGCCAATCTTACTTCAGGTCTAGCAACTGAACCGCCCATAATTGTATTTGTACCTTTACAATTAATAAAGGGTTCAACACCAATAGATTTTAGAATTTTATGGCCTCTTTCTGCCAATTCAGTATCAGGTGTTGTAGACACTTCCGATAAAAAAGCAAATCCGTTTTTGTTTGGAAGAGCTTTGTTTTCTATCACTGATGCATTTGCTGCAAAAGGGAGTAGGGTCAAACCTTTAATTATATCTCTGCGCTTCATAGGTTAAGAATTTTTATAATATTTTGAAGTATTTGGCATTAATCAAGTTTAGCAGCTGCACGTCCATTTAAATCCCACACAACTTTTCCGGCTCGTATGGTTAATTCGGTTTCCAGC
>JAURKO010000185.1 GCA_030831705.1 Daejeonella sp.
AAACCAATACCTGCGTTTTATAGCTTATTTCAGTCCTTTCTTACGGAGTATTTCCGACAAGAAATTCTAGTCTATTTCAAACTGCCTCATGTTTAAAAATAATGGCAATTAAAAAAAGAAAAATTAGAAAACATAATGCATTATCTTTAGGTTAATCTTATTGAGCGTAAAATATTGGTGAGATATTTTTATTTGGGGATTTTTAAAGAAAGAATGATTCTACTTACATAAAATGCCAACAAATGGACTATCTGTTGCTAAAAAAAGTCAATCAGGATAAAAAAGCATATGCTGCTATTAAGGATATTGATAAAACAATTTTATTGACTCAATTTTTTAAAGAACAACAGCATAAACAGTTTAGGAACTAACGTTTTAGCACGTATTTTGAACAGAACCAAACAAAATGGAAGTACAAAAATTCTCTGAAAAAATTTACCAAAAGCTACTTTCAGAAAAAACTAAGGAAAATAGTGAACAAGCTATTTTATGGATTGCTTTAGCGAGTTTTATTGTTCATTTGGTGATTATTAGCTTAGTCAATTTTAATATTATTTCTGTCAATGAGCCAACAAACTTATTAAAGAATCCAATAGCGGCTATTTATACCCCATTTTCTTTTATTTTAGTTTATGAGGTTTACCTTTTAGTTTACTACCTCCCAAAATCAACCTCGATTTATATTTCAAAGCAATATGAAATTATTACACTGATAATTATCAGGCGCTTATTTAAGGATTTATCAGATTTATCGCTTTCTCCTGATTGGTTTAATCTAAAAAATGATCTGCAGTTTACTTATGACTTAGTGGCTTCAGTCATCTTATTTTATCTGATTTATCTTTTTCATGTCCAAAGAATCAAAATTTACAGAAAAATTCATGAAGGTAAGAACCAGTATAAAAGTATCTCAAAATTCATTAATGCTAAAAAATGGATAGCCACTGCTTTAGTGCCTATACTTTTTATCATCGCTATCTATTCCTTTCTAAGCTGGAGCATAGGTATTTTTTCATCCAATGAATCCATTGGTATTTCTTTCAAGAATATTAATAATATTTTCTTCGAGCAGTTTTTTAATATATTAATCATAGCTGATGTAATCCTACTCTTATTTTCTTTTTTCCATACCGACGAATTCCATAAAGTTATCAGAAATTCCGGCTTTATTATTTCAACTATCTTAATCCGTATATCCTTTTCTGTAAGTGGAATTATTAGTACAGCATTGATAATTACTGCGATTTTATTCGGACTCTTAGTGCTTGTTATTCATAATAGATTTGAAAAGCAGCTCGCATCAGAAGCATCAAAAGACATTAGCGATAGGGAAGTATAATTTTGTTTGATTTATAATCAGTTATATATCCTGATTTATCAAAATGCAAAAATTTGCCATCAAAGATTTTAATTCGTAATGATCTTCTCGATATTTTGTTTGCTTTGATACTGTTAAAATTAACTTAAAGTTTTGGAGCTAAGGAAATTTTGCTCATCTTTGTTATAAGAATGAAAAACAACTCATTACATATGATCTGGTGGTGGCAAATTGACAATAATTTGGCAATCAACAGCGGTATGTAATTTTCGATAGGATAAAATTATTTAACTAAGGGTTGCCAAAAGGCAGCCCTTTTTTTGTGAAAAATACTGTGCCCTCGTAAAATTTTAGATCAGAATAATAAAATGGATTATCCTGAAAAAACATGAATACATAATACCGCTATGAAGAAAATATTAAATCATCTTTTTGAGCATAAAACCTTCAGTCGTGACGAGTCGAAGGAAATACTCACGAACATTACCCTTGGCAAGTACAATCCTTCTCAAATGGCTGCATTTATGGCTGCTTATTGTATGCGTAGTATTACAGTTGATGAGCTTGAGGGCTTCAGAGATGGGATGCTTGAACTTTGTCTAAAAACAGATCTGAGCGATTATGAGCTTATCGATCTGTGTGGAACAGGGGGCGATGGTAAGGATACCTTTAATATCTCAACTTTAGCTTCTTTTGTGGTAGCAGGTGCCGGTTATAAAGTTTCAAAACATGGAAATTATGGGGTTTCTTCTGGATGTGGATCCTCCAATGTAATGGAATATCTGGGTTATAAATTCAGTAATGATATTGATCATTTGAAAAGGAGTCTGGATAATGCAGGAATTTGCTTTTTACATGCCCCACTTTTTCATGCAGCAATGAAAACAGTTGCTCCAATACGAAAAGAACTGGGTATTAAAACTTTTTTCAATATGCTTGGGCCTTTGGTTAATCCTGCACGACCCAAGTTTCAGATGGTTGGCGTTTTTAGTCTGGAACTTGCCCGACTGTATGCATATCTTTTTCAAAAATCCAAAACAGGCTATACTATCGTACATGCATTAGAGGGATACGATGAAATTTCATTGACCTGCGATTTTAAAACATTTTCACCTGAAGGCGAGCATATACATTCAATTTCTGATTTGGGTTTTGAACGGATTGACCCTTCGAAAATAGGTGGAGGAAGTTCTGTTGAGGAATCTGCTGAAATTTTTAAAGCTGTTCTAGACGGAGAAGGTAGTCAGGAGCAAAACAATGTTGTTCTTTGTAATGCGGCGGTAGCAATCCGAACCATAAAGCCGGAAAAATCTTTTGCCGATTGTTTTTATGAGGCTGAAGAATCTTTGAACAGCGGAATGGCTTTAAGGAGTTTTAACAGGTTATTATCATGAAAATTAAGGTTTGCGGAATGAGAGATCCGCAAAATATTAAAAGTCTTGCTGAACTGAACCCCGATTATATTGGGTTAATCTTTTATTCTGAATCGAAGCGTTATGTTTCAGATCCAGACATAGCAGTTCTGAGTTCATTGTCACCCTCAATTAAATTAACTGGGGTTTTTGTAGACGAAAAGGAGGAGGAGGTAGTTCAGAAGGTCATCACTTATGGTTTAAGTGCTGTTCAGCTTCATGGTTCAGAGTCGCCTTTGTATTGTGAGAATTTAAGCAAGAAGTTTAATAGTCAGCTACCTGATGTAAAAATTGAATTGATAAAGGCTTTTGGAGTTCATTCAGCATTTGATTTTTCAACGATTGAAGTATATAATGAAATAGTAGATTATTTTTTATTTGATACCAAAACTTCAGATCATGGCGGTTCTGGTATTGTATTCGACTGGACCATTTTGGATCAATATGTTGGAGAGAAGATGTTTTTTTTAAGCGGTGGTTTAAGTCCTGAAAATATCGACGACATATTTAATTTAGCAACAAAAAAAATCCATGCTCTGGATCTGAACAGTAAGTTTGAAACCGAGCCGGGATTAAAGAATATAGTAAGTTTGAAATCAGCCTTTCAGTTAATAAGGGCAAACAAAATATCCTGAAAAGGAATAATTTTAGCATATGAACAAAGAATTGATTAAAAGTTCGGTAAAATGGGGTGTAAATAATGATGGTTATTTTGGCGACTTCGGTGGCGCTTACATACCTGAAATGCTTTATCCGAATGTAGAAGAGCTTCGCACACGATATCTGGATATTATATATGAACCAGGTTTCCAGGAAGAATTTAAGATGCTTTTGAGAGATTACGTCGGCAGACCTTCGCCATTATTTCATGCTGAGCGTTTATCTGAAAGGTATGGTACTACAGTCTATTTGAAAAGGGAAGATTTAAATCATACCGGAGCACATAAAATCAACAATACGATCGGACAGATACTTCTTGCCGAAAGGCTTGGTAAAAAGAGGATTATTGCCGAAACAGGAGCCGGACAGCATGGTGTTGCAACTGCAACAGTTTGTGCTTTAAAGGGCTTGGAATGTGTGGTTTATATGGGTGAGGTTGATATAGCAAGACAAGCACCAAATGTAGCCAGGATGAAGATGATGGGTGCAAAGGTTGTTCCTGCAACTTCAGGCAGTAAAACTCTGAAGGATGCTACCAATGAAGCTATGCGCGACTGGATTAATAATCCTGTGGACACGCATTATATCATTGGGTCAGTGGTTGGTCCTCATCCTTATCCTGACATGGTTTCTCGTTTTCAATCCATTATTTCAGAGGAAACAAAAATTCAGCTGAAGGAACGAACCGGATCAGAAAACCCGGATATCGTAATGGCTTGTGTTGGTGGTGGCAGTAATGCAATGGGTATGTTCTATCATTTTCTGGATGATGAAGATGTAAAGCTGATTGCGGTAGAAGCTGCAGGATTGGGTGTAGATACTGGTGAATCTGCTGCAACAACTGCTTTGGGTAAAGAAGGTGTATTGCATGGAAGCCGCTCACTGCTAATGCAAACAGAAGACGGACAAGTTGTTGAGCCTTATTCAATTTCTGCCGGACTTGATTATCCGGGTATCGGTCCGCAGCACGCCCATTTATTCAAGAAAAATCGATGCGAGTATGTTAGTGTAACCGATGCAGAGGCAATGGCAGCTGGAAAATTATGTGCTGAACTAGAGGGCATTATACCTGCGATTGAGACTGCACATGCGCTTGCACATCTGGAGAAGATGGTTTTTACCGGTAAAGAGTCTGTTGTAATCTGCCTCTCAGGTCGGGGAGATAAGGATCTGGATACCTATATGAAATACTTTAATTTATAATTTTAATAAACTCTTGCCTTACCTGATTAGAAATCGGGTATTTTACACAAGAATGCTCATGAACAGACTTAATACATTATTTCAGGATAAAAAGGAACCTCTTTTATCAATATACTTTACCGCAGGATATCCCAATTTAAACAGCACACTGGATATTGCTGAAGCGATAGAAAATGCAGGTGCCGATTTTATGGAAATAGGATTTCCTTATTCAGATCCGCTAGCTGATGGTCCTGTTATTCAGAATAGCTCGCATATTGCACTTCAGAATGGAATGAATCTGAAAATTCTTTTTCAACAACTTAAAGATTTACGTAAGCGTGTGTCAATTCCGGTATTGTTGATGGGGTATGTAAACCCGGTATTACAGTATGGAGTTGCTAATTTTTGTGATTCCTGTGCTGAAGTAGGTGTGGATGGGGTAATCGTACCAGATCTTCCAATGTATGAGTATGAGAACCTGTATAAGGATAATTTCATTAAAAATAATCTGAGCAATATATTTCTGGTTACACCACAGACATCAGATGAACGCATCCGGAAAATTGATGAACTCAGTAATGGGTTTATTTATCTGCTGTCTTCTTCCTCTACCACAGGTAAAAATCTAAAAGTTTCTAACGAGGCGGATGCTTACTTTTCGCGGATCAGGGATATGAAACTCAATAATCCTACGATGATAGGCTTTGGTATTTCTGATGTAAAGAGTTTCAATAAAGCATCTGAATATACCCGTGGGGCAATTGTTGGAAGTGCTTTTGTGAAATTTTTAGACACAGAAAATTCCATGAAACGGATTCCTGAATTTATCAGGTCAATTCGACCCTGATTCTGGTTGATATCACATTTAGTTTTGGCTTAATCTGAAATATTGAAACTCAATTCTCACTGGCTCGCGCTGAAAGGATACAAACTAATAGTATTTGACAGTCAGTATTGTAACGTGAGTTCGATATAAAATCTTGCTGAGCTAAGTTTATAATTAAGTTTTCCTTCCCTTTTAGAAAGCAGGGTCTGTTTCTTTTCGCTTATACCAGCCCAGTGTTCTGCCCTATTTTTTTGTGGAAAATTTAACAGATATCATGACATTCTGTATCGCAAAAAAGATAGAGCTGCCACTCGGGTTTATTTAACAGGGCCTATGGTTCTATTAATGGAAGCCCGTCCCGATGAAAAATAGCCCCGGGTAAAATAAACCTTGCCGGAGGAGGTATCTTCCGGCTATTGGTAATCTGAAATAGAATACAATTTCTTGCCGGAAATACTCCGTAGGAAAGGACTGAAATA
>JAURKO010000027.1 GCA_030831705.1 Daejeonella sp.
AACAAATTCTGAATAAATACTGTCTGCCTGCAACAAAAGTCTTTCTTTTTCTTTCAGGATGATGATATTATAATATATCTGAGATACTCTTTTTCTGATCTCAGCCTCTTTTAATGAAATACTTAAAACCGAGGCTTTCCATTCTTCATTCAGAACCTTTTTTTGATTCGAATAAACTGTTGGGAAACTAAAGGACTGACTTAAGCCAAATCTATTATCATTATAGATACTATTAAGCTGTCCAAACTCAGTACTGAGATTTGCCTGTGGTAAATTTGCCGATGTGCTGATGAGTTTTTGCTGGTATTCAGCTTTAAGCTTTTCGTTTTTTACTGATAAATTATTTTTTAGTGCTGTATCAATCGCCGATTGCAGACTTATTTGTTCTTGTCCATTTACTTTTAAAATTCCTGAACAAGCAAAAATTAACAATAAGGCTACTGGAATTTTTGAGTGTTTTGATTTTCCACTTTTCTCAAAAATGATATACAATATGGGCAATACAAATAAAGTCAGTAGTGTTGCAATCATTAACCCTCCAATTACCACAGTAGCTAAAGGCTTTTGAACTTCGGCACCGGCACCATTACTCAGAGCCATTGGTAAAAATCCGAGTGATGCAACAAGAGCAGTCATCATTACCGGACGTAAGCGTGTTTTTGTCCCCATAAGTACGATTCTGTTAAGATTTGTAAGTCCGGATTTTTTAAGCCTGTTAAATTCAGCGATTAGTACTATCCCGTTTAATACGGCTACTCCAAACAAAGCAATAAAGCCGATTCCTGCACTAATACTAAAAGGCATTCCGCGCAGAGCCAAAAAGAATATTCCACCTATCGCAGAAAGTGGTATCGCTGTATAGATTATTAAGCCTTGTTTCACTGAATTAAATGCAAAAAATAGGAGTATAAAGATTAATAATAAAGAAATAGGAACTGCAATCATCAATCTCTGTTTTGCTGCATTAAGATTCTCAAAGGCGCCACCATAGGTAACATAATATCCAACAGGAAGCCTGATTTGTTTTTCAACTTTTGACTGCAGTTCATCCACAATGCTTTGTACATCTCGGCCTCTTGCATTAAAACCTACGACAATTCTCCGCTTAGCATCTTCACGCTGTATTTGATTTGGACCATCTTTAATCGACACGTTGGCAAGCTGGTAAAGAGGAATATTTCTTCCCTGAGGATTGGGAATTAATAAATTCCTGACATCGTCAAGGTCTTTTCTTTTCTCATTATTTAGCCTTACAACCAGGTTAAAACGCTTTTCCCCTTCAAAAACAAGTCCGGTACTTTGCCCTGCAAATGCCGTATTGACTATTTTATTGATGTCTGTAATTTTTAAATTGTATTGGGCGATAGTGGCTCTGTTATATTCAATTACAATTTGAGGAATACCGGTTACGGGTTCAATGAATAAATCCTGACTTCCCTCAACGGTATTTACAACGTTGCCCAGATTTCCTGCATATTTAGCCAAGGTATCCAAATCCTCGCCAAAGATCTTTAAAACCACATCTTGTCTTGCTCCGGTCATCAATTCATTGAAACGCATCTGTACAGGATATTGAAAACCGGCAGTTATTCCCGGTACATCCTCTAGTGCTTTACCCATTTTTTCTGCTAGCTCATCAAATGTTTTTGCAGATGTCCATTCATCTTTGTCTTTGAGAATAATCATCATATCGCTCGCTTCCATTGGCATTGGATCAGTTGGGACTTCTCCACTTCCTATTTTAGTTACAATTTTAATAACTTCAGGAAATTGTGTTTTTAGTATTCGTGCGGCTTTGGTAGTATTCTCAATCGTTGTATTTAAATTACTGCCAGTCAGAACACGAGTATCAACAGCGAAATCACCCTCTTCCAGAGCCGGAATAAACTCCCCACCAAGACTTGATAGTACAAAAATAGCTGAAATGAAAAGTATAATTACGGAACCAATAACAGCTTTTGGAAAGCGTAAAACTTTTGATAATAAATTCTGGTATGACCTTGATATCCGGTTCATTACCCTGTCCGAAAGGTTAGGCTGTTGTTTGACTTTCTTACTCAAAAACCAGGCACTCATCATAGGGATATAGGTAATAGAAAGAATAAATGCTCCCAGAAGCGCAAAAGCCACAGTTTGTGCCATTGGTTTAAACATCTTGCCCTCAATGCCCTGTAAGCTTAAAATAGGTAGATATACGATCAATATTATTATCTGACCAAAAACTGCACTATTCATCATTTTACTCGCTGATTTCTTTACCTCCTCATCCATTTTTGACTGACTCAAACGATTCATTCCATATTTGTTACCATGAGATATTTGGTGCATTACTGCTTCTACAATAATAACAGCTCCATCCACAATTAAACCAAAATCAAGTGCCCCTAAACTCATCAGGTTGCCGCTAACCTTAAAGGTATTCATCAGTATGATCGCAAAAAGCATGGATAGCGGAATGACAGAGGCAACTAATAAACCCGCTCTGAAATTTCCGAGAAAAAGTACCAGAATGAAAACTACAATCAAAGCGCCTTCCATCAGATTTTTTTGTACGGTAGAAATGGCATTATTAACCATTTTTGTCCGGTCAAGGAATGGTTCAATGATTACCCCCTTTGGTAAGGTCTTTTGAATAATGGCTATTCTTTCTTTGATATTTTTGATTACCTCGCTGCTGTTGGCATCCTTGAGCATCATGATAACAGCTCCTGATACTTCACCTTCATCATTGTAGGTCATTGCACCAAATCGGGTAGCAAATCCTATATTGATAACTGCAACATCCCTGATGAATATTGGCGAACCGCTCTCTGTACTTTTTACACTGATGTTTTCAATGTCTTCTTTTGAACCAATAAGGCCCTCTGAGCGGATAAAAAGTACTGTTGGACCTTTTTCAATATAAGCTCCGCCAGTATTTTGATTGCCTTGTTCCAGGGCATTGAAAACATCATGAATAGTTAAATTGTAGGATTGTAATTTATCTGGATCTATACTTACTTCATATTGTTTTAATTTGCCCCCGAAACTGCTTACTTCAGCAACACCTTCCACTCCAAGTAATTGACGTCTAATAATCCAATCCTGAATCGTCCTTAGCTCTGTTTCATCATATTTATTCTCATAACCTTTTTCAGGCTTTATTACGTATTGATATATTTCACCAAGACCTGTAGAGATTGGACCTAATTCAGGTGTTCCAATACCAGGAGGAATGACCGATTGAACCTGCTGAAGCCGTTCAGCAACCTGTTGCCTGGCCCAATAGACATCAATTTCATCTTCAAACACAATGGTGACCAATGAAAGACCAAATCTTGAAAAGCTTCTGATCTCTTTAATTCCTTTGATATTACTGTTTGCTTGTTCTATTGGAAAAGTAACCAGGCGCTCAATATCAGTTGCGCCAAATGATGGGGCAACGGTAATCACCTGAACCTGATTGTTGGTTATATCAGGAACAGCATCAATAGGTAGTTTTGTTGTTTGATAGGTACCGTAAACTATAAGTCCGATAACAAACAGTCCAACAATGAGTTTATTCCTTACAGAAAACTCTATAATTGCGTTTAACATATAGTGTATTGTTTAACAATTTACTGATAAAAAAATGTACCAACTCATTATTTTGAGTGGCAATAAAAATTAAAAAATTGTTTAACAGAATTTAGGCGGCTGCCAGATATTTGAAAGGTAGGTTGAATTAAAACAGATATTCTCCCTTAGATTATATTCATTCAAGTCAATTACTACAGGTTTTATAAGTGTCAATAAAGTAGGACTGTGTATAAATGTTAATACGATACTATGTACAGAACCTTCATTAGATTTGAAAGGAAGCCGCATATCCTTGTCATGGTCTGCATACTTAATGTCGTTATTTGTATAATGCATCACCATAAAATCCCAGAATGTTGTCCCCTTATTCAATAATTTATGTTCATTGAAATGCTCTGCAAGCAATGGTAATTTTAACACCTGATAAAATTCAGTTGTTGAAATCAGATAGGCTGAAATAAGTAATATGGAGAGTAACTTTTTCAAGACTCAAAGTTATAAAAAAAATATCCTTTGCGAGTGCTCTGGTTTGACAGATCTTTACCGCTAAATAATCATTGTAACAAAAGCGTAACGATTTTATGACTTTTAAAAGATTAATTGCATTAAAGCAGCTTATTCAATTTTTTTTCATAGAATTATACTTTCGTTCTAAACAGCATTATTTCCATGATATAAAACCGATTTTCCGGGCCCTCAATACAAGCATTTTCTAAGTTAAATCCTTAAATTCAATTTTTTAATACTAATAGAGCAAAATTATGAGTAAAACAAACACACAGGAGATTCTTCAAAGTTCAGCATTCAAGAAACTTGTAAAAAACAGATGGAATATTTCATTGTCATTTACTTTCATCATGCTTTTTGTCTACATAGGTTTTTTACTTTTAGTTGCTTATGATAAAGAATCTCTTAAAATGCCTATCGGTGAATCTCTTAATCTGGCAATACTTATTGGTTTAGGGATCATTTTATTTTCGTGGTTAATTACTGGCGCATATGTTTATTGGGCTAACAATTATTATGATAAGGCCGTAAAAGAAATAAAAAAGGAAATTATCTAATATTTATATCTATAAAATATATGTCTTTGAATCTATTACTTCAAATCAGTCCGGAAGCTACGCCTTCTACCTTAGGAACAGCAAATCCGGTATCAATTGCAATTTTTTTCTTATTTGTGGCAGTTACGCTCTACATTACTTATTGGGCTGCTAAAAAGACTAAAACAGGTTCTGAATTCTATGCTGCAGGCAGAAATATCTCCGGGTTTCAAAACGGACTTGCACTTGCAGGAGATTATATGAGCGCAGCTTCATTTCTCGGAATAGCAGGGATGGTAGCAACTAAAGGTTACGACGGACTTATTTATTCGATCGGTTTTCTTGTTGGCTGGCCGCTTATAATGTTTTTGGTTGCAGAGCCATTGCGAAATCTTGGAAAATACACTTTTGCAGATGTAGTCGCCTTCCGCTTAAAGCAAAGACCTATCCGTATTGCTGCTGCCGCAGGATCATTGTTGACTATTGCTTTTTACCTGATCGCTCAAATGGTTGGGGCAGGGAGCTTGATTAAAACCCTTTTTGGTCTTGATTATGAAATTGCAGTAGTTGTTGTAGGTGTAGTAATGACATCTTATGTACTTTTTGGTGGCATGCTTGCTACAACTTGGGTGCAGATTATTAAAGCAGTTCTCTTACTTTCTGGTGCTTCAATATTAGTTTTATTAGCTCTTGCGAAGTTTAATTTTAGTCCGGCAGAATTGTTCCTTTCAGTAAAATCACAATATGGTGCAGACATGCTTGCTCCAGGAGGTTTTATTACCAATCCTTTTGATGCTCTTTCATTAGGTCTGGCACTGATGCTTGGAACTGCAGGTCTTCCACATATTTTGATGCGCTTTTATACCGTGCCAGATGATAAAGCAGCCAGAAAATCTGTATTTGTTGCAACTGGTTTTATTGGTTACTTCTATGTGCTGACTTTCTTTATTGGATTTGCGGCACTTGCTCTGGTTGGTAAGGATGCAATCGTAGCCCTAGATAAAGGTGGTAACATGGCAGCCTTGTTGCTTGCCGAGAATACTGGTGGCAGTGCATTTTTGGGCTTTATTGCATCTGTGGCATTTGCTACCATCCTCGCAGTTGTTGCTGGTCTGACACTTTCGGGTGCTTCAACTATTTCACATGACCTCTATGTCCATGTCGTAAAGCGTGGTGTTTCTGACGAAAAAGGTGAGATGAAGGTGGCAAAACGAGCGACCATCTTTTTAGGTATACTAGCAGTAGCTTTAGGCTTGATGTTTAAAGGTCAGAATGTTGCATTTATGGTCGGACTTGCTTTTTCAATTGCAGCAAGTGCTAACTTCCCGGCATTACTGATGTCTATTATTTGGAAAGGTTTTACTACCAAAGGCGCTGTATGGTGCATGGTTACAGGCGCAACCCTTGCTCTGATACTGATTGTACTTAGTCCGACAGTATGGGTAGATATCATGGGTAACTCAGAAGCTATTTTTCCACTGAAAAATCCTACAATCGTTTCAATGACTCTGGCCTTTGTGGTGGGTATCGTTGTTTCATTGGTACAACCTGAAAAAGAAGCTGCTGATTTGTTCGAAAGTGAAAAGCTTAGAACTTATCTCGGACACGGCTCTGAAAAATAAACTATTTAGGATCAGCCCAAGGCAAATCTGACATTTTTTTTACTATAATTTTTAATCATATGAAACGTAGAGACCTAATAAAAGGTTTAAGTGTTCTTCCTTTAGCAGGAGGAATTTTATCAGGAGATAATGCCGCAGCCTCAGTTTTGCCTGCAGGTGTTGCAGCAGCAGCAAAAAGAGATCTGTTTAAGGAATTAGGAGTGCGGACCTTCATCAATGCGAAGGCTACATTAACCATGATGACAGGATCTTTAATGCAGGATGAAGTTCTTGAAGCAATAAAGAATTCATCCAGAAGATATTGTATGCTTGATGAACTCCAAGATAAAGTTGGTGCCAAAATAGCTGAATTGTGTCATGCTGAAGCTGCAACAGTTACTTCAGGGGCATTTTCTGCACTTATGCTTGGAACTGCCGGAGTATTGTCAGGTATGGATGCAAAAAAAGCTGCAATGATTCCTCATCTGGAAGGAAGTGGCATGAAAACAGAGGTTAT
>JAURKO010000186.1 GCA_030831705.1 Daejeonella sp.
CTTACCAATTTAACGAACCAATCCGTGGCAAGATCATGCCAATCTGGGTTCCGTTTTTCAATTAAATTATTTTTCCAGGATCGTTGCTAGTTCTTTAAAAAGACAAAAATGAGGAAAAGGAAACATAATTTATTATAAAGTTCCGCATCTCGATTCCAGCGAAGGCTGGAATCTCCTTACTTACCAAACAACTCTTGTCATTCCCGCGTAGGCGGGAACCTCCTAGAAATTCCAGACTGCGATTTTAACCCAAAGAGCCTGCCCTGACTCCTGAATAATTACATTGGGCTTGAAGCCATGTTAATCCAGGCCTGAGTCACTTTCATTTTGGCCCTGAGCCGGAATTAGAAATCGCCTTCACCCCCGGTAACTCTTTCCCCTCCATATACTCTAACAGTGCACCACCACCCGTAGATACATAACTAACATCATCTTCAAAACCAAATTTAGCAACAGCTGCGGCAGAATCACCCCCGCCAATTAGAGAAAATGCGCCATTTTTAGTAGCTGCTACCACAGCTTCAGCAACTGATTTGGTACCACTTTCAAATTTTTGCATTTCAAACACACCCATCGGCCCGTTCCATAAAACAGTTTTAGAAGATTTAACAACTTCAATGAAACTTCTTACAGATTCAGGTCCGATATCAAGTCCCATCCACCCAAGAGGTATAGCATTATTTTTAGCAATTTCAGTATTAGCATCAGCTGCAAAAGCATCTGCTATCACGGAATCGACCGGAAGAAGCAAATTGACATTTTTAGCTTTCGCCTTTTTCAACAACTCAACAGCAAGGTCCAGTTTATCATCTTCGACCAATGAATTACCAATCTGTCCTCCTTGAGCCTTAGCAAAAGTATAAGCCATTCCACCGCCAATAATCAGATTATCAACCTTTTCTAATAGTTGTTCTATCAAAAGAATCTTATCAGAAACCTTTGCACCCCCCATAATTGCAGTAAAAGGTTTCTCTGCATGATTCAATATTTTCTCAGCATTAGCCAGTTCACCGGTCATCAGGTAACCGAAATATTTAGCAGCTGGAAAGAATTTAGCAATGACCGCAGTAGAGGCATGCGCACGGTGAGCTGTACCAAAAGCATCATTTACATATACATCACCTAAAGCGGCCAGCTTTTCTGCAAAGGCTTCATCGCCTTTTTCTTCTTCCTTATAAAAACGCAGATTTTCAAGCAATAAGACCTCACCAGATTTCAACTCCTTCGCTTTAGAAATAGCACTCTCACCTATGCAATCGTCAGCAAACTGAACATCCCTGTTCAATAAGATGGCGAGATGCCTGACCAGATGCTTTAAGGAATACTTTTCTGCAGGACCATCTTTAGGCCTACCCAAATGCGACATCAAAATAACCGAACCACCATCATTTAATATCTTCTCAATGGTCGGAATGGCGCCAACCATACGATTATCGTCAGTTATATTGAATTTATCATCCAGCGGGACATTAAAATCTACGCGGATTAGTGCTTTCTTTCCTGAAAAATTTAAAAAATCTATTGTATTCATAAAACTGTGTATTAAACTAATATTTATTGGATTTTAAGGTACATTACCCTGTGGGGGCCAATACCCACTACTTCAAATTCATCGGAAATAATCTCAAATCCTATGCCCAAATAAAATTTGCAGGCATATTTTCTGGCATTGCACCAAATATAATTTACATTTCTCCCCCGAAGATAAACAATTGCAAAATTGAGCAGTTGATTGCCAATTCCCAGTCCTTGATGATCTACCCTTGTAGCCATTCCTCTCAATTGATATCCCTGACCCGCAAATCCTTCTTTACCTTGCTTGTGAAAACTTCCTATGCAGACCAGTTCATTTTCTATGTAGTACCCAAGATGGAATGTATCAACCTCATCATCACCATCAAACCGGCATAAGTCTGGAGCAATACCCTCACGTAGTATAACACTTCGCAGGACTAGTGTATCTTCTGTATTGATAAACCTGATCATTGAGGAGGTAATTATGTAAGTCCGGCAATTTTCACAATCAAATCTGCCAGTCGGTTTGAATAACCCGATTCATTATCATACCAACCTACAACCTTAACCAACTCACCAACTACTGAGCTCAGTTCAGAATCAAAAATACAAGAATGTGGATTATCAAGGATATCAACTGAGACAATTGGATCTGATGTATATTCCAGAATTCCCTTTAAATACCCTTTTGACGCTGCTAAAAAAGCCTCATTTATCTCATTGGCATGCACCTTCTTTTTAAGTGTGCAGGTAAAATCTGTGAGTGAGCCATTCAGAACAGGAACACGAATTCCAGCACCTCCCAACTTTCCTTCAAGATGCGGAAAGATTGTGGTAATGGCTTTTGCTGCGCCTGTTGTAGTAGGTATTATAGATGCGGAAGCCGCTCTTGCCCTTCTTAAATCCTTGTGTGGAGAATCATGCAAGTTCTGGTCGCCAGTCATGGAATGCACAGTTGTTATATAGCCATCAATAATCCCCCAGTTATCATCCAGAACTTTTACCATTGGTGCAACATTGTTGGTAGTACAAGATGCATCAGAAAGAATTGAAGCTTTAAGGTCAACCAAATGCTCATTCACTCCAAGCACTACTGTTGGGATTTCCCTATCAGATGATGGTGCAGATATAATAACCTGACGGGCTCCTGCCTGCAAATGTAAACCTGCGCCTGTCTTATCAGTAAACTTGCCAGTAGATTCAATTACTAGATCGATATTGAGCTCTTTCCATGGAAGTTTTGATGGATCTTTTTCGGCAAAGACCAGAATTTTATGGCCATTTATCGTTAAGTAAGTTTGATCAGCTGATACTTCACCGTGGAATCCTCCATGGACTGAATCGTATTTAAACAGATGTGCCAGAGTTTTTGTATCCGACATATCATTTATTGCAACAATCTGGAGTCCTGATTTTTGAAGCAGGGCTCTCAGGGTAACCCTTCCAATACGACCAAATCCGTTAATTGCAATTTTCATATGTATAGCTAATATTCAAAGTTATTCAAATGATCGAAAAAGAGCTTGTAAAATTTATTAAGGTTAAAGAGTTACGAATTTATTAAGGCGTTATGCCCGTTAAATTCGTCACCCGACAGCAAAAGGGTGACTCAATCTACTTTCCGCTCGCCAAGGTGATTTCGCATTTGGATGTTGTTAAGTTCTAAAATTTTATACTGTCTGAAAATCGGTTCCTGAATTGATCTCTTTCCAAAGCATATCTTTCAGCTCAAGAAGTCCTTTCTGGGCAACCGAGGATATAAAAACATACGGAATTGCAGGCAGATCCAGTTTCATTTCATTCATAAGCTCATCATCAAGTAGGTCTGATTTACTAATTGCCAGGATGCGGGGTTTCTGCATCAGTTCAGGATTATAATCTTCTAACTCATTAAGTAGGATTTCATATTCCTGCTTTATGGTTCTTCCGGTATCTGCCGGTACTAAAAATAACAATACTGAATTCCGCTCAATATGTCTAAGGAACCGAATACCAAGTCCTTTGCCTTTAGAAGCGCCCTCAATGATTCCAGGAATATCCGCCATGATGAATGATCGGTTATCCCTGTAAGAAACGATACCCAAATTTGGGACAAGAGTAGTGAAAGCATAATCAGCAATTTCAGGTTTTGCTGCAGAGACCACAGAAAGCAAGGTTGACTTGCCTGCATTTGGGAAACCAACCAAACCTACATCTGCAAGGATTTTCAACTCGAGCACCATCCATTCTTCTTTACCAGCTTCACCTGGCTGAGAAAAACGGGGAGTTTGTTTTGTGGAAGTTTTGAAATGCCAATTACCCAATCCGCCACGGCCACCCGGAGTTAAAATCTTTGTTTCTCCTTCATTTGTGATTTCAAACAATATTTCACCTGTTTCGGCATCTCTTGCAATAGTTCCCAATGGAACTTCCAATATCTCATCCTTGCCGGTACGACCTGATTTTTGTCCGCTGGATCCTGGAAATCCATTCTCAGCAATGATATGTTTTCTGTATTTAAGATGAAGTAGTGTCCAGAGCTGGCTGCTTCCTTTTAATATAATGTGCCCACCACGGCCTCCGTCTCCACCATCAGGGCCTCCCTTAGAGGTGAGGATATCACGATGCAAATGGGATGATCCTGCTCCTCCATGACCTGAACGGCAGCATATCTTAACATAATCAACAAAATTTGAGCTCTGAGACATAGTTTTAATTTACAGAGAGCAAAATTCCGGACAGAAAATTTATTGATCTCAAAAAGATGAATTAACTGATAACTTCAGCTATTAATAAGTATCAACAACCGAGCAGATAGAATTAAAGATTTGATCAATAGTCCCAACCCCGTTAATACTTGTGAGTTTATTTTGCGCTTTATAGTAATTTGCTACGGGAGCGGTTTTAGAATTATACTCTGTAATACGTTTGCGGATAACCTCCGGATTTGCATCATCAGGACGACCAGAATCTTTACCTCTTAATAGAAGCCGCTTTTCAAGTTCTTGAGGTTCAACTACCAGTGCTACCATTCCAGAAATGGAAGATGACTTAGATAATAATAAGTTATCGAGGGCTTCTGCCTGTGCAACCGTGCGGGGAAATCCGTCAAAAATAAAACCACCTGCAGCGCTATTTGAATCAAGCTTATTGCTGATCATACCGATTACCACTTCATCGGGTACTAAAACACCCTGATCCATCAGTTTTTTAGCCTCAAGACCTAATGTAGTCCCATTCGTAATTTCAGATCTTAAAATATCACCTGTCGACAAATGAACTAATTGATACTTTTCAATTAATTTTTCGGATTGTGTTCCTTTACCAGCTCCCGGAGGGCCAAACAATACTAAGTTCAGCATTCGAATGTAAATTATTTTCTGAAATCAAATTAATTGATTTAAAACAGAAATACCTAATGAAATATTAAAAGCCTTTTCGATTAAAATACGAAAAGGCTTTCAATGATGTGCGTTGTGCACCTGAAGGGAGTCGAACCCCTAACCTCCTGATCCGTAGTCAGGTGCTCTATCCAATTAAGCTACAGGTGCCTTTTTTAACGGACTGCAAAAATATGCTTTCTTTTCAAACTAACATAGTTTTTTTGAAAATAAGCCAATCTGTTAAAATTCATGCCCTTAAAGTTAATAAGAGGATTGCTTTTTAATTATTTAAGAGATTCACGGATTGCATCAAAATCTGGTAAATCACCTGCAGATTCAAGAACCTGTGCATAAACAACCTGATGATCCTCATTCAAAACAAAAGCAGCTCTTTTTGCAACACCTTTCAGATTGAACACAAATTCATCGTAATATGCTCCATATGCTTTTGATACCTCCTTGTTGAAATCCGATAACAGAGGAAATTGATAGTTATTTACTTCTTTAAATTTTGCCAATGTAAATGGTGAATCCACAGAAATCGCCAAAACCTCTGCTCCCAGTCCGTCATAATAACCGAAAGTATCTCGCATGGTGCATAGCTGAGTGGTACAAACTCCGGTAAATGCCATTGGAAAGAAGTGGATTACTACTTTCTTACCCTTAAAATCGCTTAAAGAAACTTCCTTAAGTTCTGAACTGAATAATTTGAAATCAGGTGCGTTTTGACCTTTTGATAGTGCCATATTTTTAATTTGTTTATATTTTCTTTAAAGGTAAAATTATTAAAATTTTCAGGGTATTCTCATTAATTTCATGACAATTCAGGGACATTCTGCTTAATCATAGCTTAGTTTGGTTTAGAAATGGCTTTAAGCTGAGCATCTACAATAGCTATTCCCTCTTCAAAAGATTTGGGATTATAACCCAGAATATTTCTCGATTTATCTAAGATAAAACCGGTTCGTTTTGGTCGCTTTGCTGCTTGATTTAAACTATCAGCGGCAATGGGATTTATTAGGCTAGAATCCAGATTCCAATATTCTGCTACCTTCAATACTAGCTCCAATATGCTCAGCATATCCTTCCCGGAAGCATTAAAAATTCCTTCTACATTCTTCTTTGCAGCCAGAATACAGCATTCAGCAAGGTCTTCGGCAAGGGTTGGCATGCGCCACTGATCATTTACTACATTGATCGGATTGCCCTTTTCGAGTGCAGACTTTGCCCAAAGAATTATATTACTCCGACTCATATCATTGACTATGCCATAAACAATGATTGTTCGTAAAATAACCCATTTGCAAGATGATTGCTCTAAAAGCTGTTCCGCTTCGAGTTTGGTTTGACCGTAATAGCTTAATGGGTTAGGTTGATCTTCTTCCATGTAAGGACCGTTTTCACCGTCAAAAATAAAATCGGTAGACAAGTGAATTAGCTGAATGTTGTATTGCTCAGAAAGCCTGATCAGACTTTTTACTGAACCTACATTCAATGCATAGCAATTTTCCTTGTCATTTTCACAGGCATCTACATTAGTCATGGCTGCAGTGTTAATGATGGTGTCAGGATGATATTTTTCTATCACCTGCTGCACTTGAATTGGATCAAGTATATCCATATCCTCATAAATGTAGCCAACCTTGTTCGTATGCCGGTTTGAGCCTTTAGAACTTGCTATTAAAACTATTTCGGGATCGTGCAAACAAAGGTCAGTTAATTTCTGTCCCAACAAACCATTACTTCCGGTAACGAGAATTCTTTTCATGATTCAAATAAAACAGTATTTTTTTTAACAAAGTAATAAAATGTAATTCAGTTGACAATTGACAGTTGACAGTTGACAATTCCTGAGCAAATCAATATCATTTCATGGTTCTTGATTCTTGGCTCTTGATTCTTTGTTAATGATTCTTGGTTCTTGGCTCTTGGTTCTTGTTTCTTGATTCTTAGTTCTTGTTTCTTGACTCTTGATACTCAATACTCCCTACTCCGTACTATTTAATAAAAAAACTTCAATTAGGTATTTGATTTACGGTGATAAAGAGTATTTTTGCGAACCAAAAAATGCCCTTCAATCGGGTCATATTTGTTGATTTAATAAAGATTTACAGAAATATATGCCAAACGCCGGAAAAATTGCCCAGATCATCGGACCTGTAGTAGACGTCAGTTTCACTGAGAATGCACACTTGCCAAAGATTTACGATGCACTTGAAATTGTAAAAGACAACGGACAAAAGATCATTCTTGAAGTTCAGCAACATCTTGGAGAAGACCGTGTTCGAGCTATTGCGATGGACTCAACAGACGGACTTGTTCGTGGAATGAAAGTAATTGATACCGGAGCTGCCATTAAAATGCCTATTGGCGATAAAATCAAGGGTCGTTTATTTAACGTTGTCGGACAGGCTATTGATGGTATCGATACAATGGATAATTCCGATGGCTATCCGATTCATAACACTCCGCCAAAATTTGACGAGTTAAGTACCGAAACCGAAGTACTTTTTACTGGGATCAAAGTGATTGACCTACTTGAGCCATATGCAAAGGGTGGAAAAATTGGTTTGTTTGGTGGTGCAGGTGTTGGTAAAACTGTATTGATCATGGAACTGGTAAATAATATCGCGAAAGCATATGCTGGTTTATCAGTTTTTGCTGGAGTTGGTGAGCGTACCCGGGAAGGAAATGACCTTTTACGTGAGTTCATTGAATCAGGCGTAATCAATTATGGTGACGCATTTAAACATTCAATGGAAGAAGGCGGCTGGGACCTTAAATCTGTTGATAAGGAAGCTTTAAAAGATTCTAAAGCTACACTGGTATTCGGACAGATGAATGAGCCTCCTGGTGCACGTGCACGTGTTGCTTTATCAGGACTTACTGTAGCAGAATATTTCCGTGATGGTGATGGTGAAGGTCAGGGAAAAGATATTCTTTTCTTTGTCGATAATATATTCCGTTTCACTCAGGCAGGTTCTGAGGTTTCGGCACTACTTGGCCGTATGCCATCTGCTGTGGGTTATCAACCTACCTTAGCAACTGAAATGGGATTGATGCAAGAACGGATTACATCCACCAAACGCGGATCAATCACATCTGTACAGGCTGTATATGTTCCTGCGGATGATTTAACTGATCCTGCACCAGCAACTACATTTGCTCACCTTGATGCAACAACAGTATTGTCACGTAAGATTGCTGAGCTTGGTATATATCCTGCAGTAGATCCACTAGATTCTACTTCACGTATCTTGAACGCTGCAACTCTTGGTGATGAGCACTATGGTACAGCGCAACGTGTTAAAGAAATCTTACAACGCTACAAAGAATTACAAGATATTATTGCAATCCTAGGTATGGACGAGTTATCTGAGGAAGATAAACTGGTAGTAGGACGCGCCCGCCGTGTGCAGCGTTTCTTATCTCAGCCCTTCTTCGTAGCTGAGCAGTTCACCGGATTAAAAGGTGTATTGGTTGACATTAAAGACACTATCAAAGGATTCAATATGATCATGGATGGTGAAGTTGATGAGTATCCTGAAGCTGCATTCAACCTGGTAGGTACCATTGAAGATGCTATCGAAAAAGGTAAAAAATTATTAGCTGAGGCAAACGCTTAATTTAGTACAGAGATATTAGTATTTAGATACTCAATACTCAATACTCAATACTCAAAATATGAAACTAGAAATATTAACCCCTGATAAAAAAGTCTTTGAAGGCGAAGTCTGGTCCGTAACAGTACCTGGCACAATGGGGTCCTTTGAAGTACTTAAAGATCATGCACCTGTAATCTCAACACTCGAAGATGGTAAAGTGATCATTCGTACTGATAAAGATGAAGAGACTATTTTTATTAAAGGCGGAGTAATTGAAGTGTTGAATAATACAATTATGGTACTTGCCGAAGGAACCCAAAATTCCTGATCAACGTTATTAAAAAAAAGCCCCTCTGATCAGCCGATCGAGGGGCTTTTTTTTGTCCCAGATTTTGATCTTTTGGGAAACAAATCTGAATTTCAGGCAGAATTCAGACAATTTGATTACAATCATAAAATCATGAACCGAAAACCAAAAACCGTTTTGGTATATTTACACAAAATTAAATGTATTATATATTAATTATTTCAAAATAAAAATCTAAATTATATATATTTACAGTATTTTATTCTTATTTAAAAAAAATGAATTGGCTATTGATACTTAAACACGAAGACCTTAAATTGAAAATTAAATGAAACAGGAAATTATAAACGATTGAATAATGAATGGCGCATTGAATCTTAATTCTGAAAAATTAACTATTCCGGGTATACTCACCCTTATTTATATTCTGAATATCATTCTACTTAATTCTTCTGCTAGAGTTTAAGATCTCTTAAAATCAAATTTTTTTTCGATCGCCTTCCTACAACAGAAAGGTTTTTTTTTAGAAATAACATAAATAAAAAATTGCCTAACATTCAACAAATTATAAGCATCTGAAAAATGGAACTTAATAAATATAGTAAAACAATTACACAAGATCCAACCCAGCCAGCCTCTCAAGCCATGCTTTACGGCATCGGACTAACCAGGGAGGATCTGACTAAAGCACAGGTGGGCATTGTAAGCATGGGCTATGACGGCAATACATGCAATATGCACCTCAACGAACTTGCAGCAGTTGTCAAAAAAGGTGTCTGGAATAACGATTTAGTAGGTCTGATGTTTCATACAATAGGTATCAGTGATGGCATTACCAATGGTACAGAAGGAATGCGCTATTCTCTTGTTTCCAGAGATCTGATAGCCGACTCAATAGAAACTGTTTGTGGTGGACATTATTACGACGGAATTATTGCCTTACCGGGTTGTGATAAGAATATGCCGGGTGCCATTATGGCCATGGGGCGTTTAAACAGGCCGGCAATCATGGTTTACGGCGGAAGTATTCATTCTGGTAAGTACAAAGGTGAATCCCTGAATATTGTTTCGGCATTTGAGGCTCTAGGCCAAAAAATGACAGGGAATCTTTCAGAGGAAGATTATCAAGGAGTAATTGAAAACGCTTGTCCGGGTGCGGGTGCCTGTGGTGGTATGTATACTGCTAATACACTTGCTTCAGCCATTGAAGCGATGGGGATGAGCCTTCCATATAGCTCAAGCTATCCCGCTTTAAGTGATGAAAAGAGACAGGAATGTATGGATGCAGGTAAATACATCAGAATCCTTCTTGAAAAAGACATTAAACCACGCGATATCATGACAGAAAAAGCATTTCATAATGCAGTTGTAACTGTTATGGTTTTAGGTGGCTCAACTAATGCAGTGTTGCATTTAATCGCAATGGCCAAATCGGTTGGAATTAAACTTGGTCTCGACTATTTCCAAAAAGTTAGTGACGAAACTTCAGTTATTGCCGACCTTAAGCCTAGTGGAAAATTCATGATGGAGGATGTTCATTCCATCGGAGGATTACCCTCTATCCTTAAATATTTATTAAAGAAGGGGTTTTTACATGGCGATTGTTTAACTGTTACCGGAAAAACATTGGCCGAGAACCTGGCTGATGCCGCAGATCTGAATTTTGAAAATCAGGACATTATTTTTCCGTTTGAAAATCCAATCAAGAAAACCGGTCACTTACAAATGCTTTATGGAAACCTTGCACCCCAGGGCTCTGTGGCTAAAATAAGTGGTAAGGAAGGCGAATCATTTACCGGACCGGCTCGCGTATTTGATGGCGAATTTGAATTAATTCATGGAATTACCAGTGGTAAAGTGCAAGCGGGAGATGTTGTGGTAATCAGAAATGTAGGGCCAAAAGGCGCACCAGGAATGCCTGAAATGCTTAAACCAACATCTGCAATATTTGGTGCCGGATTGGGTGCTTCCGTTGCATTAATCACCGATGGACGTTTCTCTGGCGGAACTCATGGATTCGTGGTAGGACACATCACCCCGGAAGCTTTCGAAGGTGGTAATATTGGATTGGTTAATGATGATGATATCATTCATATCGACGCAAATAAAAATTCCATTGACGTTTTGATCAGTACCGAAGAAATGGAACATAGAAGGAAACTATGGCAACAACCTCAACCACCAGTAAAGAACGGTGTATTGTATAAATATTTTAAACTGGTAAAGACCGCCAGCGAGGGATGTGTTACTGACGAATAATAATGAACTAATTTGATTTCGATTCAAATGATGATCGACACAAACATATAAATGAATAGTTATGGAAATTGAGCAGCAGGCATTGAGTAACCCTACAGGAGTCGAAACCATCGAAGCATCGGGTTCTGTAGCCCTTCTCGAAGCATTGATCGCGGAAGGCACCGATGTAATATTTGGGTATCCCGGCGGGGCAATTATGCCAATCTATGATGCTTTGTACGACTATAAGGAAAAGTTAAACCATATTCTGGTAAGGCATGAGCAGGGCGGTATTCATGCCGGACAAGGATTTGCCAGAACTTCTGGAAAAGTTGGTGTAGTGTTTGCAACTAGCGGTCCGGGTGCTACAAACCTTGTTACCGGTTTGGCTGATGCAATGATCGACAGCACTCCTTTGGTATGTATAACCGGACAAGTATTCGCTCATTTATTAGGAACTGATGCATTTCAAGAGACAGATGTGATCAATATTACTACGCCTGTTACAAAATGGAATTACCAGATTACTGATGCAACCGAAATCCCTGAAGTAGTCAGCAAGGCATTTTATATCGCGAGAAGCGGAAGACCTGGTCCGGTATTGATCGACATTACTAAAAATGCACAGATTCAGAAGTTTGATTATAGCGGATATACCCCCTGTAATCATATCCGTAGTTATCGCCCAAAACCAATAATCCGAAATGAATATATAGAGCAAGCGGCTGCATTGATCAATCAGGCAAAAAAGCCATTTGTATTGTGGGGACAAGGAGTAATTTTAGGTGAGGCTGAAATGGAATTCAAAGCTTTCATTGAAAAAAGCGGAATCCCTTCTGCATGGACCATTTTAGGCGCCGGTGCTATCCCAACAGATCACCCTTTGAATGTAGGAATGCTGGGTATGCATGGGAATTACGGACCGAATGTTCTAACCAATGAATGTGACGTAATGATTGCCATTGGAATGCGATTCGACGATCGTGTAACAGGACGCCTCGACAAGTATGCTAAACAGGCAAAAATTATCCACCTCGATATCGACCCTTCAGAAATAGATAAGAATGTACAAACAACAGTCCCGGTTTGGGGCGATTGCAAGGAGACCTTACCTGCACTAACCGCTAAAATTCAGCAGAAATCCTATCCAGAATGGCTTCAAAAATTTAGAGATTTTGAGCAGAAAGAAATCGAAGCAGTAATAAATGAGGAGCTACATCCTAAATCCGGTGAACTGACCATGGGTGAAGTGATCCATCATTTGAATGAACTTACTCATGGCGAGGCAATTATTGTTACTGATGTAGGACAGCATCAGATGGTGGCCTGCAGATATGCCAAATTGAATAAAACAAGAAGTAATGTAACTAGTGGCGGACTCGGAACTATGGGTTTTGCCTTACCCGCAGCAATCGGTGCAAAATTTGGCGCCCCAGATCGTACAGTTGTTGCGGTAATTGGTGATGGAGGATTTCAAATGACACTTCAGGAATTGGGTACAATCATGCAGAGTAATATCAACGTGAAAATTCTAATCCTTAACAATAGATTCCTGGGGATGGTACGTCAATGGCAGGAACTTTTCAATCAACATCGATACTCGTTTGTTGATATAGAAAGTCCTGATTTTGTTGCCCTTGCTGCAGCTTATAGAATTAAAGGAAAAAGTATTTCAGAGCGAGAAGATGTTTCATCTTCATTAAAAGAAATGCTTGAACATAAGGGCTCATTTCTACTTGAAGTGATGGTCACCAAAGAGAATAACGTATTCCCGATGGTACCTCAGGGATGCAGTGTTAGTGAAATTAGATTGAAATAATAA
>JAURKO010000005.1 GCA_030831705.1 Daejeonella sp.
AAAAAAGCGCAGGCAATAGCATCCTCCCGGCAGTTAGCCACATTTTCAGGATGATCCATACTACCTTGGTGCCAGTAAGAACTAGTCCAGTGAGCGATGAAACGAAGTCTTTTTAATGCTTTCTGATTACCAGTTGTTATGCAGTGTTTTACTAAAATAGCAGGTTCTGTGGTAGAGCCCCAAATTAAAACATTAATGACACCCTTTTCTTTAATTGCTAGTTCAACAAGTGATTTTATAGTACTGTAATTTTCTAATGAAATATAGTTTTCAGTTAAATTAAACCGCTCGGCAGATTCCTTGATACAGGATTGTGTAAATTTTATATCATCTGGGTACCCTTTTATATTAAGGTTAAGTTTCTGAACATCGTACCTATAAGCATTGCCAAAAAACTGGTTAGCCCAATCAGCCTGGTTAGGGCTCTCTTTATGTTCTTTCCGATGAGTGCTTGAAACGATGATGCCTTTTGTATCAAACTCATTTGCAAGCAGCAAATAACCTGCCATTGCTGAAATATCATCGGGGTCATTGGCTGATCCTTCTTTTTCTTTCCCTTTTATGTTTTTATCACTCATGTCTGTATAAATCCATACTTTGGGTTTTTGCTGTGCAAAAGAAACAGCAGTTATTATAATTAATAACTGGCAAAAAATAAATTTATATGCTCTCCTCATGTCATTTGTTTAAAATGTATTTGTAGTAATATACTCTGGCAATTATTTAATCATAATTGTTCATTGGGATAGCTTGTGTAGTATAGGTTGGACCATTGGCTTTAATATTTCCATTGGTATCAAACCAAATGGGGTCAATTACCAAGAAGGGTTTGGGTTGTTTTCCTTCGTTTGCTTTTAGTATTCCATGGCAACTCAGCCAATACGTGCTATCAGGGCCTTTAAAAATTTGATTATGCCCAACCTGATTGAACGGACTGTTTTCATCGCCTGTGTATTTCATTCCATTCTTTTGGCAAGTGGCCTTACTTTGTGCTCCATAAAAAGGATTACCTTCGTATTTTTTCCAAGGACCGGTAACTTTTTCAGCAGTAGCATAACCAATTTCATAGCCTCTTGTCCAGCTTGAATAAAAAAGATAGTACATGTTATTTCGTTTAATAACATATGCGCCTTCAATACCTATTGCATCCCAGCCATAGTATTTTTTTATTTTGTTAATGGGTCTTCCGTCGTATCCGGGAGTTTTTAAGGTATCACCAACATGATTAATTTCAAATTCAACTGCTGATGGCCTAATTGCTGATTGAGGTGTTGTTATAAACTCGGCTTTCTCCAAATCTATTTCCGCGAAGCCAATTCCAAAGTCACGGCCTCGGTTCCAGAAAGCGTAAACCTTACCATCATCTTCATAAAAAGTCAAATCATTCCCGTTTGCAAGCGGTTTATTTTCTGTAATCACTGTATAAGGACCATCAATTCTATCAGAAACCGCATAACCAATATGCTGACCAGGATAACCAATTTTTAAATTACTACAATTAAATGTTACATAATATCTGCCTTTAATTTTCTGAATTTCAGGCGCCCAAAAACGGCGATAATACCATTTTGTGCTATCCGGCTTTTCAATTATGTATTTTACAAATTCCCATTGTGTAATATTTTTTGAACGGTACAATACTACGCCTTTGTTTAAGTTTCTATTTAATTCTTCGCTTTCCCAATGAGGATATGAAGTACCTGTCAGATACCAATAATCTCCATCACGAAAAACCTGGCAATCTCTTAACCCATTTGTATCAAGGCCTGACGATATGGGGTTTTGATAAGTAAATGTACTTGATTGGGCAATTACCTGATTGGCTAACAAAATAGCACACAAAACAAAAAATATATTCTTTGTCATAGCAGGTATTAACTTCACTTGTTATTTATTTTGACCATATTAATCTTATTAATAGTTGTAAAATAGCCCTATCCATCATCTATATTTGCCTATTCAATCCATTTCTTTTGCTGTATTGTACAAAAACAAATGATAATAAGTAAATGCTACTTTGATGTTTTAGGTTTACAAGAAAATACGATAGTACCTGCTCCCGCTTTCCATGATTCTATTGTAGGCTGAATATGTTCACCACGCTTTGTAATCTTTTACGGTAAAACCACTTGTTAGTCATTAACTTTTCTTATCTCGATATTTCTGTAATACAGCTCCGCACCTTCAGACTGAAGGGATATTTTCCCTCTTGATAATGGTACTGAAACGCCATCGACTACTTTTCTCGAGTTGTACAACCGCATAACCACTTTATCATTTACAATATGAATACTGCTATCTCCTGATACAATAATCTCTACCGTATTCCATTGCCCATATGGCTTTTCATTATCAGGATTTTTAAAACAACGGCGTTCACTCATTTCATTGGAGAAATAATAATTCCGTAATGCTGCACCGGAATTATATATCCACCATTTACTGGTATCTGTTTGCACCGATGGTATATCAATTGTTACCCCTCCTATAGGCCAGTAGTCACCGGTATCACCTTCCTGAATCTGGCATTCCTGCGTAGAATGCCATCGCTTAAATATACTGCCGGGTTTTCCAAAACCATGATACAATAAACCTGCATCACGTGGTAGATGCATCCGTGGAGGCCATTTTTTTTGGCCCCATTTAAACTCCAGTTTCAAATGATAATTTTCATACTCATCTTCAGTAATTAATGTTCCAAAAACTTCTCCGCTTACTTTTATTGCTGGTGATCCATCTTCTTGCACAATGGTATAAACTTCTAGAGGATCGTTGTTTATACCAAAATCAGTTGTATATTTTCCTTTTTCGTCTTTGGTGAAACCCGGTACAGATGATGTTGGCTCCGGAACACCCAGATATTTTATCCAGCCCGTAAAATCCTTACCATTGAAGAGTGGTTTCCATTTCTTTTTTGTATGTTCCCTGTTTTCTTCGTTGCTATTAAATGGAGCTAAAGATGAAATAATCATAATCAAACAAGCAGTGGACAGAAAATTAATCTTCATATTGCAGGATATATTATTGTTCCGAATTATTTTTCTTTTCCCATGGCATAAGCTTCATTCCATTGGGACGGTATTCTTCTATCAATTGATTTGTTTCTGCAGCTTTTTTCTTCTTTGCATTAAAAATGGCTTGCGTTTCGCCAGGGTTCCAGTACCATGCATGATTGATATGGGATATATTCAATACATGCTCTAATTCTTTCACCACAGCTGGATATTGTTGTGCAACATCTTTTTCACAGCCCTGGTCTTCTTCGATTAGATACAAACGAAGGGGTTTGTTAGGAGCAGACCTGATGCCAAACCACGCTCCTTTACGTACAGATTGCTCGTTCTGTTTAAAAAAATAAAAAGACCGTTCATAAGGTATGTTTCCCTTCCTTCCGGTTAAGAATGGCAACAAACTGTATCCATCTATATTTTTAGGCCTGGGCTGTTTGGCTATCTCTGCAAAAGTGGGAAACAAATCCAACAGCCAAACCGGCTGAGTTACCATCTGCATTTTTGTTTGCCCCGGATAATGAATAAAAAACGGAATACGCATTCCCCCTTCCCGTACGGAAAATTTACCGCCGTCAAATGGACCTTTATTCTGCAAACCTGCATCATCCGGCCATGTAACATTTCCTGCTGCATCTTTTTTGGTGTTGTGCATGGAGTACCCATTATCTGATGCAAATATGATAATGGTATTGTCATACAGTTTTTCCGCTTTAAGTTTAGCAATCAATTTGCCCACACTTTCATCCAGCCGTTGCACCATGGCACCCCATTCCCTTGAAAGAATAGAAATGTCTTTCCGGTTTTTCAACTCTCTTAAATCATCAACTATTGCCGGGCCATGAGGCAGATTGGTGGTGAAATATAAAAAGAACGGCCCTGATTGTTGTTTATCTATGAATGCCATTGCCTTTTCATCAAACAAATCAGAAGCATAGACCCTTGTTGTTGCATCGGGCTTTAAAAGTTTTCCATTAGCATCGTACATACTTTCATAATCGTAAGCTTTGGGGTTATCTTCTTTGGCATATAAAAATTCCATATCGAATTTTTCATTTCCCTTCAGCACTACATCTCTTCCATTCTCATACAGCTTCCAGGGAAAATAAGAGTGCGCCTCAAAATGAGAGAGATAACCATAATGATAATCAAATCCCTGGCTTAATGGAGATCCTTCGGTATTTTTATTTCCTAATCCCCATTTGCCAACTACTGCATTGGTATAACCTGCTTTCTTTAACATTTCAGCAAATGTGTAAGCGCTGGCAGGTAAATACTCAAAACCTCTTGCACTGGAGTTATTTCTAATCGCACTTTTTCCTGCATGCATACCCGTAAGCATACAACCTCTGGATGGCGCACATTCCGGAGCAGCCGTATATGCCTGTGTAAAACGGGTTGATTGATTGGCTAATTCATCTAAATGCGGCGTTCGGTAATTTGTTTGTCCGTAACAACTCAAGTCCCTGAAACTTAAATCATCGGAAAAAATAAAAACGATGTTGGGGATTTTAGATTTCTGTTGTGATGAAGATTGTACACTTAAAATTATTAAAGCAAGTCCTAAAAGAATTATTTTAATGTTCATACGATTGTTATTTACTTATTTTATGGCCAATTGAGGAACTAGTAACATGTTTTAAAAATAATCTTCTTTAAATGTTTCCGCATGGTGGTCAATTCGGTATAAAAGGCGTTACCACCTTCAAAGGAATGACGCCATGCTATGGAGTTAAAATCTATCATATTGCCTCTACTGTATGATTTTTCATTTTCTGGATTACCGCATCCAGTTCCTTCGCCTTCTCAGGATATTGTAGAATGAGATTTTTCGATTCAACTTTATCGTTTATCAAATTATACAATTCAGGTTTTGTGTCCACTCCTGCATTTCTTTCACCACTTCTTACCAGGTATTTCCATTCACCGTCACATACACCAGTAATTTCTTTATTTGTACTATAAAAAATATACTTTCGCTTTGAAATTCCTTTTGCCTCTAATACACTTGATATATCAAAGCCATCTGTTTTTGTTACGGGCTGTGATATATTTGCATATCCGGCAAGTGTTGGAAATAGATCAACAGAAGATACAAGTTGGGTACTCACTTTGCCCGATGGGATTACACTATTCCACTGCACAATAAAAGGCACTCGTAAACCCCCTTCATAAGTTGTGAACTTGCCCGCGCGAAATGGAAATGCAGAACCTGCATCATCTTGTTTCTCCAACCATGGACCATTGTCTGAAGTGAAAATTATCAATGTATTTTTATCCAGTTTGTTTTTTTTCAAGTAATTCATTAGTCTCCCTACATTAAAATCTATTTCTTCTACAGCATCTCCATACAAGCCGCCTTTGCTTTTATTTTTAAAAGCTTCTGAAGCAAATAAAGGAATATGCGGCATAGCAGGAGTTATGAAGAGGAAAAAAGGCTCTTTATTGGCATTTTGGATAAAATGAATTGCTTTATCAAAATAACGTTGTGTAAGTGTAGCTTGATTAGCGGGATACTCGATAATGGAATCATTAAAAAACACTGGAACTTTATCCTTCAAATCTGATTTAATTATGGCCGCCCTGTTTTTTAGATTTTGCTGCACAAAGTCCTGCTCTGCTTTTGCTCTTTCAATTGTATAATTCTCATTAAATTGAACAGCTGCAGCAAATGGTTGACCGCTACCGATGTACATATCGTTACTGTAAGGAATCCCAAAGTATTCATCAAACCCCTGCCTGGTTGGAAGGTATTCTGGATTATCCCCCAAATGCCATTTTCCGTAACATGCAGTTTTGTACCCTTTATATTTTAGTATTTCTGCTATTGTAACTTGAGATGGAGCTAATCCTGCCTGCCCGGGTACTAACACCCCCCCAACACCATTTCCTGCAGGTAATCGTCCTGTTAACAACGAAGCTCTAGATGGGCTGCACACAGATGATGTTACATAAAAATTGGTAAA
>JAURKO010000187.1 GCA_030831705.1 Daejeonella sp.
ATTTAACCACATAGAAGGCTTTTCTAATAGTTTAAAGGAAACATAGATTGTAAATCACATAGATTGAAGCGAAGCTTCAAGGCTATCTGTGTCTAATATGTAGCTTAGAATAATAAAATGCTATGTTTCTATGTGGTTTTTTCCCTGTGGTTGGTGTTTTCACCAACCATTTGATACATGGTTCTTGGTACGGTGAGAACACCGACCAAAGGGGAATCAGATAGTACAGTTGCGGAGCCTCAAGTGATCAATTAAAATTGATTAACAGCCTATTTTTGGCAGTTTAAGATTTTTATCCCTTTTTGAGCACTAAAAATCAATGAAAAATCTTTAATAATCTTAAGTATTTGGGCAGAAACTCTTTTAAACCGTACTTCTACAGTTGAAACCTAGTATTTATTCTTTACTAGTTCAGGAAACTGAATAATTTATCTTAAAAAAGGATCACTCCATTTTTTGTCGGTATAGACATTAGTTCCTGCCAATGTTTCAAGAAACGCTACCACAGCAGTTATTTCATTTTCTGTGAGATTCAGTTTTTGGCCTATTCCATTTGGTGCGAGTCGTGGATCAAGATTAGGATTTTGACCGGGACCAAGATTGATTGAATTATAATGATTAACAACCCCTCTTAATCCAGCTATTGCTCCTGTGTGCATCATTGGGTTATTAACTCTTCTGTCTGTTTTGGTCAGGTCACGTAAGGTTGGGGATCTGGTATTAGTTAAATCCCTGCCGTTGCCACTTGCTTGACCAATAATTCCATTATTTCTGGTGTTTGGGTCAATATCAAATTCTGGGGCATTGTGACAACTATTACATCCAATTCCACCTCCAATTCTATTGGAATTTGAATCAAAAGCTGGAGGTGCCATAAATAAATTTTTGCCAGCGTTTTCTGCCTGCGTAAAATTTGGAAAGTTCTGGTTATCGTTTGCAACCATAGCCCGACCAACATCATATTTGGAGTCAAAAGATTGTATACTTCTTATAAATTGTGCAAGACACTCCTGAATTCTTGCTTCAGTTACATTTATATCATTATAAGCAAACTTAAAAAGTTCATTATAATAAGCTAAAGCCTGTAATTTAGAAAGAAGTGCACTGAAACCTGGTCTGCCATTTATTCCGCTAAAGCCCAGTTCAGCATGATCCTGAATAGGCTGGGTTGTTTGTAATTCTAAACTGCCTGCCCGTTCATCCCAAAAGAATTTGCGTTCTACAGCAAACCTCGAGTTTACCAGACGCATGGAATGTCGCTGTGTAATACCCCCTGAAATTCCTGAGCTAACTATCTCGGGGTCGCTAAAAGCAAATTCCTGCTTATGACAACTGGCACAGGAGATGCTATTATTGACACTAAGACTCTTATCATAAAATAGAACACGCCCAATTGTAGCTTTACTATTTGTTATGGTATTACCTCCGGTATTGTCCTTGAGAATGTAATTAGGTTTGGTTTGACCTGCATACTCCGCAAGATTATTCATATTTATATTATCTCCAAATGCAGTTTTAATTGCTTCATAGCTAACAGGAATCTGCGTATTGACACTTTCTTTTTTACTGCAAGCAACAGCAACTATCACAAATAGGCCAATTGTACTGATCACGTTATGGACATTCTTCATCGAACTGATTTATTTTGAGATACGAAATAAAACTAATATCGGGTTAATTAAATTTCAGTTTTTGTTAAGCTGAGTAAAGCGTATTTCGAAATTATTCCAGGGTATGATAGCATGTCCTGCATCGTGGTTCGTAACTCTCTTTTTCACCCAACAGGATCTTTGATTCACTGGGTACTGTGCGATAGGAATAAGAGGCAGGGCCACCACACTGTAAACAAACTGCGTGCACCTTGGTCACAACTTCTGCAATGGCCATTAGCTTGGGCATCGGACCAAAGGGTTTTCCCAGATAGTCCATATCCAAGCCTGCAATGATTACGCGAATACCTCGGTTGGCTAATGCATTACAAACATCAGGTAATTCATCATCAAAAAACTGGGCTTCGTCAATACCTACAACTTCAGTATTTGAACTCAATAGAAGAATGGACGAGGCATTTTCAACCGGTGTTGATTGAATGGAATTAAGATCATGAGATACTACTGAGTTTTCATCGTAGCGAGTATCGGTTTTGGGTTTAAAAATTTCAACATTTAGCTTAGCGATTTGTGCTCTTCTGAGTCTTCTGATCAATTCTTCAGTCTTACCCGAAAACATAGATCCACAGATAACTTCAATACTTCCGCTATGTTCCTTTCTATGTTTAAAGTTTTGTTCGCTAAATAGCATTATGCTTTATAGTTTCTTTTTTTCAAGTACAAATATCTGATTTTAAATGGATTTAAATAGGTAGAAATGCTAAACCCTGATCAATAATTAGTCAATACATTTGATAAATGTGTTTATATTTGAACTAAGATTTTTGCTACAATACTATTTTTTCGGCTGATTTGACTTATATCCAGCCTATATGTTCGAATTAAAATGAATAAGAAAGAAATTTTAAAGAAAGTTGCCGGAATAATCGCAGAGTTGAATTTGAAGTATGAATATTTATCTCAGGATCCTGAAAATTTAAATGAACTTGAGCTTGAACTTTTCGCTGCCAATGCCGATTTTTTATCCGATCATATTGTAATTCTTCAAAAGCTTAATCAGAATTCGAAACCCCAACATTCAGAGCAAACGCCGTCTCTTAATTCTGAGAGTATACAGTCGGAATCTCTTATTCAAAACCCTGTTGAAGAGCTTCTGATTGAAGAGCAAGATGAACCAGCTATTCCGGAATGGAAGTTTGAAATAATGAATGATTCCAACCAATCTTTTGATTATGAAGAGAAGGCAACAGAGGATCTGTTTGATCGGCCGCTTACAAGAGAGGAATTGGAATTAATTGAGGAGAAAACTCAATTAAAGGTTCAAAATGCAGATGATCTGGAAAAAATTACAGAGGAATTGCCAGAATCCGTGGTAATTGAAGAAGACTCAACCGAGCCAGAGCTTGAGATTTCAGAAAGTGAAAATATTGAAAACCCGCTGATCGTTAAATCTGACTTAGAGGAGCAAGCACTGACCATGAATGATATTCTGGCATCACAAACTTCTCAAAATACAGTATCTAGCCAATTTAACCAGCGACCAGTAAATGACCTTAAAAGTCTGATTAATTTGAATGATAAATTGTTGTTTGTAAGAGATCTATTCAATGGATACAGCCTTGCTTACAGTGAAGCTATCGAGATATTGAATCGTTTTGATAATTTTGAGGCTGCCGACAATTTCCTGAAGCAAAATTACTTGTCAAAGAATAACTGGGCGGAAAAACAACATGTAGCTGAAAAGTTCTACGAAATTCTGAACAAACGATTTTCTAGATAATTCCCATTCGATTTGAATCGAATTTTAGCAGAATAAACAATAGAATTGTAAAACTCCACAAGGAAGATCCGCCATAGCTTAGGAAGGGGAGAGGAATGCCAATGACCGGAATTAAGCCAATGGTCATTCCGATATTGATAAAGACATGGAAGAATAATATAGCAGCCACTCCATAACCATAAATTCTTGCAAATGAAGACCGTTGTCGCTCCGCAATATTTACTATTCTTATAAGAAGGAACAGATATAAACAAATTACCAGAAAACTTCCGGCAAAGCCCCATTCTTCACCCACAGTACAAAAAATGAAGTCGGTACTTTGTTCAGGAACAAAATTATATTTTGTTTGAGTACCTTGTAAATACCCCTTTCCCCAGAGACCACCTGAGCCAATTGCTATTTTAGATTGATTAAGATTATAACCGATTCCGCGGGGGTCATTCACCTTACCAAGAATTAAATCAATTCTGTTTTTTTGATGAGATTTCAGAATTTTGTTATATGCGAAATCAACCGATAATGTAAAAATTACGGAAAATAATAATCCGACACCGACGATGTTCAATGATTTTCTATTCTTGCGATAATAATACCCAAGAGCTCCTGATAAGGCGACAACACCAATCAATACAATGTATTTGTTATATAAAACAGTGAGCACAAAAAGAAGAATAGAAAGCCCTTCAATCACTAAAAAATAGCCTGAAAGTCCTTCCCTGTACAATAAAAGGATTAAGGAACTGAAGGTCAAAGCTGAGCCAGCATCAGGTTGAAGCAGAATTAATGCCGTTGGAAGTATGATGATGAATGCAGCAGTTATCTGGGTTTTGAAATCCTGCACCTTGATTGTACCTGAGCTAAGGTACCTGGCAAGTAGCAAACAGGTTGCAAATTTGGCAAACTCTGAAGGTTGAAGTCTGAAGCTACCGATAGGAATCCAAGCCTGATTACCTCCCACATTGCGCCCAACAATCAGAACAAGAATTAGAAGTAAAATAGTTATGCCATAGAATAACGGTGAAAAGGTATTAAAAAACTTGTTGTCAAATAGTAGAATTGCAAAGCCAATGATGAAGGCTGAAATAATGAATAAGAGCTGCTTGCCGTAGTTAGTGTCGAGGTCAATAATACTCGGATTTGAAGGGTCGTAAACCGCAGCATGAATATTGAACCAGCCAATAATACAAAGAGTGGCATAGGTAAATATGATAAACCAGTCTACATTAAAAAAGAGGCTTCGTTGATTATTCATTCGATTTCTACTTCGTTTCTGTCAGAACTTTTTTAGTATTGATTCTGACTGTGTCAGGTTTTTTTATCATTTTTCCAGAGCCGGGCAATAGGTTTGCATTTATCAAGCGATCCATATAGGCTTGCGGTCTGTTGATTTTTTTACTGATGTATTTTTCTACCATTAAGCTGGCAATGGGTGCCGACCAGGTTGCTCCGAATCCTGCATTTTCTACCACAACTGCAATTGCAATTTTAGGATTATCCCTTGGAGCAAATGCCACAAATACAGAGTGATCTTCACCATGCGGATTTTGTACAGTACCGGTTTTTCCGCACATTTCAATCTCCGGAATTCTTGAGTACCATGCTGTGCCGCTGGGCTGGTTTACCACGGCACTCATGCCATCAATAATCACATCAAAGTAGGAGGAATTAACTCCTGCATTATTCTTTTTTAGAAACTCGTCTTTTATTATTTTTTTATCAC
>JAURKO010000188.1 GCA_030831705.1 Daejeonella sp.
AATCAATATTTGCTTCACCAAATACAGAGTTAGTTCCAAAAGAACCTTGAGAGGCATTCACCAGATCTCTATTAACCAAATTGGTAATACTATAAAAATCAGAGACTACCCATTGGCTACCATTGGCAGTACTTCCCTTAGAGAAATCTCTTTCACTTTGCACACCTCCAAGAAAGTTTAAGCCAATTTTATCTTTCAGAAATCTTTCATTGTAATTTACAATTCCCTGGAAGTTAGTTTTGTCTTCCTGTAGCATACCAGATTCAAAATAGCCTAGAGGAGTATAATTATTTGTATTTGGTACATATACTTGATCAGTGGTATAGTTGAAATCGCGAGCTACTGTACCTTTAACAAATAAATTAGGTAAAATATTTGCCTGAACACTTGCGCGGCCAATTAAACGCTGACGAGCATCCTCATTACCAATCTGATAGGCTACATAATAAGGGTTGAAAGCAATAGGAACTGGATTCCAATCCAACTCTCTTCCGTTTGAAACCCTGATTCCAGGTCTGTTTGGATCAGTACCCGCCATGTTGCGAACATCAACTGTATTTGCAGCCAAATAAACCGGCCATGCCGAATTGAAATCTGCATAACCAACACCCGGTCTGTTTCTACCTTGTATTAGATTATATTGAACACTTGATTCAATGGTTAGAAAATCATTCTTACCCATTTTACCAGATATATTCAGATTTACAGTTTTCCTCTTATAACTTGAGTTTGGCTGTTGATCTTCTGCTCGCAAATCACTTAAAGACAATCTTGTTTTTAACTTTTCACTACCTGCACTGAATGCCACTGTGTTAGTGATATTCTGACTCAATTCATAAAAGTTTCTGATATTATCTTTCACGTAGAATGGTGAGTATGGGCGCATAACCCCATCAAACTGCATTACCATTGAACCGTCCATTTTTGCACCATAGGATAAACGACCTGAGCTTAATGCAGCGGCAGGGGTTGCAGGTTTAACTCCATCATTACCCTGACCGTATTCATATTGATAGTTAGGGAAAACCGATGGAGAACCAAAGTTTGCATCCGAAGTAATTTCAACACCTACACCTTTCTGGGCAGTACCTTTCTTGGTGGTGATTAGGATTACCCCATTCGCAGCCTGGCTTCCGTAAAGTGCGGCAGCAGCTCCACCTTTCAAAACAGATATGGTTGCAATATCATCAGGATTTATACTTGAAATACCGTCTCCACGGTCAGCATTCAATTTTTCTGTACTTGTTACAGGGCCTCTATTATTATTATTGATTGGCATACCATCAACTACATAAAGTGGCTGCTGATTACCATTCAATGAGGTATTACCACGAATAATCACACGACTGGAACCACCTGCTCCTGAGTTTGCCTGAGTTGCATCCACACCGGCAATTTTACCGGTTAATGAATTTGCAATGTTATTTTGACGTGATTCCGTGAAGTCATCTCCACGCACTTCCTGTACTGCATAACCTAAACCTCTTTTTGCTTTGGTAACACCGAAAGCCGTTACAACCACCTCACTTAATGACTGACGGTCTTCAACAAGAGTAACATTAACACTAGTTCTTCCGTTAACAGCAACTTCCTGAGTAATGTAGCCGATGTAGGTAAATACTAAAACAGCATTATCCGGAGCATTCAAAACGAAATTTCCATTTACATCTGTTGATGCACCGCTATCAGAACCTTTAACCCGTACACTAACCCCGATCAAAGCCTCGCCGGATGCATCAATTACTTTACCACGAATCTCTGCGCGTTTCTGTTCAATATTGAACGTTGAAACTTTACCTGAAGTCTGAGGGTTCTGAGATTTTAAAACACGGTCATTTGGCACCAAAGAAAACTTTGAAGTCTGCTCCATGGTACGATCATCTCTTCTTTTTAAAATAATCGTATTCTCAGTTATGGTATAAGTTATTGGCTGGTTTTTAAAAACCTGATCCAAAACCTCTTCCAGAGAAGAGTTTACTGCATTTACAGTGACAGGAACTGTATTTCTAAGAAGTCTGGTATTATAAAGAAAATCATAACCGGTTTGCTTTCTAATTTCATTGAAAACTTTGTCCAGGTTTGATTTTTTTTCATTTAAGGTAACATTTTGTGAGAAGCCTTTGGCATTCACCTGCAAAAAGGCAACTAAAATTAAAATGGTACTTAGTTTCATGATTCTTAACGTTTGATTTGAGACCTTTTGAATAAGTCTCTCGCCGGTAGATTTACTGACGATGTTAATGCAGGAATTACTGCATTTACTTAGTAAAACATTTTTCATATTTTGACATTTTAGTTTGTTTTGGTTAATTAATTAAAATTCGTACACACGGAATTTAATAGATGAAATTAATCTGAAACACTTCTGTTCCGGGGCGCAATCCGGGGCGGTTTTTCATTTTAATCCCTTTCATAAAATTAGCTGGTATCAGTTTTTATCATATCATATTTTATTTAGGTTTAAGGCATTGATTTAACTTTTAATTTTTTTCCTTTTACGCTGAATTTTACTCCACCACTTTCTTCCATTATTTTCAAAACAGCTGATATCTTCACATCATTAGAAATAAAACCTGTGAACTCATCGGATGGAATTTTACCTTCATATACCAGTTCCACATCATACCACCGCTCAATTTCACGCATAATTTCCTTGATAGGAGTATTTCTAAACTTGAAATAGCCATTTTTCCAAGCAATAGCCTTTTCGGTGTCTGCGTTCTCAATCCTGATACCGGATTGATTGGATTTAGTCAAAGACTGTTCGCCGGGCTTCAAAAGTTTGGTTTTGGAAATTTCATTTGGATTAGAATTAAGAATCACTTTCACACTTCCTTCCAATAAAGTTGTTTTGACATAATCCTCATCATCATATGAGTTTATGTTAAAATGTGTACCTAATACCTCTACAATTTGATTATCACTTTCGACACGAAACGGTACATTTTTATTTGGTGAAATCTCAAAATAAGCTTCTCCCTTGAGTTGAACTTTACGTTCATTTCCAGCGAAAGTAGTGGGATAACTTAGCGTAGAAGCCGAGTTTAACCAAACTTTACTACCATCTGGCAGGCGAATCTGATATTTACCACCCTTTGGAGTTTGAATGGTGTTGATAGCAGAACGATGTGCGATAAACTTCGATTTGTCCACATTATTCTTTTCATAAACAATTTGGCCATTTTCAGTTTTGGTAATAGCAATATTACCCTGACTTGCAAGCAAACCATTGGCGGCGTCATCAAGACTTATCTTTGAACCATCGGCAAGAGTTAAAATAGCCTTGTTATAACCAGGAAGGATATCATTTCTCACATCAATCTCGGCAAATTGCTCCGGCTCTGAAATTACCCTGTTTGAATAAAAATATAATCCTGTTGAAATAAATAACAAAATTAAGGCCGCTATGGAAATGGATTTCAGGTAATAGTAATTGGGATTATATCGATCGGATTCAATAGAAGAAATGTTTTCCCGGATTTTTCCAAAGATATTTTCACCGAGTTCATCTGTTGACTCAACTGAATTGGTTTTTTTTTGAAAACTGCCATAAAAATTGAGCAATCGCTGTTCTTCCTCAAGAGAAGCCTCCCCTGCGATGTATTTATCTAATAATTTCTCAAAATCTTTTTTATCCAAAACTTTGTTGTTTCTAGTATGAGTAAAAAAACGGAGGTATCCCCTACATGATATTAAAAAATATTTAGACCTTGTAGTAATTGGGTTGAGATTGGAGAATTACGAATTACGAATTATAAATTACGAATTACGAATTACGAATTAAGAATTAGGAATTAGGAATTAGGAATTGATAATCAGTAAAATACTGAAACCAGAAGAAAAGAATTGGCAATAACTAATTTTAAGAAAAAGTTGAAAAGGATTAAAGGGAACAACCTAAAATAAGCCCAAAGATGTCCGCAATTGACGAAGTGCTTTATTCAGGTGATTTTCGACTGTTTTGGTTGAAATATCAAGCTGGGCGGCAATTTCTTTATGAGATAATTGTTCTTCGCGGCTCAATTTATAAACAACCTTACATTTTTCAGAAAGATTATCAACAATAGAGTTTATTTGAGATAAAAGTTCGCGATGTTCAATATTTCCATATTCTGAGGGCGATTCCATCCTTTCAAAAATATTCTCAAATATATCTTCGCGAACATAAGCGTATCGAACCTGCCTGTAAACTTCATAGCGGGTTGAAGCAAAAAGATAGGATTTTAAAGAAACTCTGATTTCAATCATTTCTCTTTTATTCCAAAGATTGATGAATATTTCCTGTATAATGTCCTCACAGACGTGCTGATCATTCAAAACATTAAAGGCAGAAGAAAAAAGTTGATTCCAGTATTTATTGTAAATAAGCTTTAGGGCAGATTCATCCCCGGACCTGATCCGATCCATTAGTTCAATATCCTCAAACTTTAATTGCTCACTCATACAAGAATTAAAACTATTAAATAAAAAGTGAAATTCAAAATATACCAGCAGCCATAAATTTTACACTGCGATGAAAATTCAAACTAATATATAATTTGTAAAAAAAACAATTCCAATTGTAACAAAAAAAAATATTTTTAAAAACTAGGGGTTAAATTCATAAATTAACACTTAGTATTGTGATGAAATCTAATTCAGACTCAAAAATCCATACTAAGAGATTATGATTATTAATTAAAACAACAGTAATTTAAAACGATTAAAATGCATTTAAAACACCTTTTTATTTTTAGCCTCCTCTTCACTGTAATTTTCAGTGTCAAGGCACAATCTCCAAAGTCATACAACATTATTATCAAAGGAGGCCATGTTATTGATCCTAAAAACAATATCAACACACTTATGGATATTGCCATAAAGGATGGTAAAGTTGCGATGATTGCAAAAAATATAGATGCCTCTGAAGCTATTCAGGTTGTCAATGCAAAAGGCATGTACGTTACTCCCGGATTAATTGATATACATGTTCACTTTTTCTGGGGACATGATGGTGAGTCATACATGAATGCACCTGCTAGTTTGCCGGCTGATGGTTTTACATTCCCAGCAGGGGTCACTACTGTTGTAGATGCAGGTAGCCCTGGATGGAAAACTTTTGAGTTATACAAAAAACAAACTATAGACAAGTCGCAAACACGTGTTCTTGCATTTTTAAACATTGTTGGTCAGGGAATGGCTGGCGGCAAATATGAGAATGACATTAATGAAATGGATTCTCAAAAAGCTGCTGAAATGGCAAAAAAATATCCTAAAGAAATTGTTGGTTTTAAACTTGCGCATTTCAATGGTCGTACCTGGGTACCAACAGACCGATTGATGGAAGCTGGGAAGAGTGCAAACCTTCCTGTTATCGTTGACTTTGGTGGTGCAAGTCCGTTTCTTCCTCTAGACTCATTGTTTAATGTGAAATTTCGTCCCGGCGATATTTATACTCATGCTTTTGGGGGTAATGGAAGTACAAGTCCGAATGGCCGTGAATCGATTGTTGATGTAACCACTAACAAGGTAAAACCATTTGTAATTAAAGCACAGAATAGAGGTGTAATTTTTGATGTTGGTTTTGGTGGGTCAAGTTTTCTTTTCAATCAGGGAACTCCTGCTATAAAAAGCGGCTTCTATCCTAATTCTATCAGCACCGATCTTCATACCGGAAGTATGAATAATGCAATGAAGAGCATGCCGAATATCATGTCATTATTTATGGCGATGGGAATGGATCTTCAAAGTGTAATCAAGGCCAGCACATGGAACCCTGCACAACAAATAAGACGACCTGAGTTAGGACATCTTACAGTTGGTGCAGAAGCTGATGTTGCCATATTTACATTAAGAGAAGGTACTTTCGGCTTCTATGCACGCGATGGTAAAATTGCAGGCAAGAATAGATTAGAGACTGAAATGACGATTAGAGGAGGTAGTATTGTATATAATTTAAATGCCATTGCAGAACCAAACATTCTTCCTAGTGTTCCAAGAACCAGACCGGCAAGACCTGCTTCAAATTGATGTATACGCTTGTAGATAATATGAATCGCATTACTCTTTCCACATATAAAAAAACAGGGCTTTTAGTCCTGTTTTTTTCTTGCTCAGTTTTCTGTTTTGCACAACAAACTATTTCAAGAGCTATACCTCCAATAAAGACTCCGGTATCCTTACGGGCAGATGTATCAGTTGAAAAAGTGATGAATATCGGCCGACTAGCAGTACGATTAATTCACAATCAAAAAACCGGTGAATTTTGGTATTCAACTTTTGATGGAAATGTATTCCGGATATCAGATTTTGACACCCCCAAAGCAAAAGAACATCAGGTTTTTAGTGCTGAAGATCACGGAATTACCCGATTGCAAGGGGCAGTTTTTTTAAATAATACCTTGTTTTTGTGCGGAAATATAAGCGCCAACGAAGGTAAAGGAACCAAAGGAAGAATGGTGAAGTATGAGTTATCCGGATCAAAACCTGAATTAAAGGTAGTTTTCAACACCGTTGAATATGGGACCAATGCTACCACGTTTGACCATGGCTGGAATGCCCTGGCCATCAGTCCTGATAAAAAATTCATTTACGTTAACTCCGGAGCTAGAACAGATCATGGTGAGGTACAGGATAATAAAGGTGCCTATCCAAATGCACGCGACAATGCCTTGACTGCCAATGTGTTCAGATTCCCTGTTAACGCTGAAAATTTATTGCT
>JAURKO010000189.1 GCA_030831705.1 Daejeonella sp.
GATTGGGCTTTAATTCCCGGAAAACACCTTAATTTGCCTTTGCCCTTGTAACTATTGTAAAACACAAGTTCTTTACTCTGTTTTACTTTTACAAGTCTAAAGGATAACACCAACCAGAGGGAATGCTTTAAGCTAGCAGTTAACTATTGAATTAAATCTTTAGGGAACCGCGGAATCCCCTCGAGCCATAGTAAGATTCAGCTCCGTTATGGTAAACAAACACGTTCCCATATCGGAAATCAGCAAAGATAGCGCCTCCAAGATCCCTGATTTTTTCTGGCGTTTTGATCCAGCTGGAAGTCTTGGTATCAAAATTTCCAAATTTTTGTAAGTATCTGTACTCCTCTTCTGATAAGATCTGAATGCCCATTGCATCAGCCATTCCAATCGCACTGTTTTTAGGTTTATGTTCTTTCCTTGATTCGAGAGCCTCTTGATCGTAACAGGTGCTTCTGCGGTCTTTCGGACTTTCAGCAGAACAATCATAAAATATGTATTCGCCGGATTTTTGATCTTGGGAAATTACATCCGGTTCGCCTCCTGTTTTTTCCATTTCATTGAGCGACCATAACTTACTGGCCATGCTTTCGGAAATCAACTTTGACTCAACATCAGTCCAGTTCATTTCAACATGTCTGCTCTTATTTTTTTCAAACCTGGCCTTAAGTGTCGAAATCAGTTCTTTAGCTTCTGCCGATGATAAGTATTTAGTATTATCCATAGTCACAAGGCTTGCATGTTTAAAATTTCATTAAGTGCTGCAGGCACTCTGTGGGTTAAAAGTATAAATTATCCCCAAATCAATTAAAATCTTTTAGTCCTTGATTGTAAGATTCTTTATTTTTTAATCTAGGAGAATTTTGTTTTTAGTACTAGGAGTAATAGCATCAAATCGTATAAATTAATTTCAAGATTTTCGATTTAAATCCTTTGTTTGCCCCAATCTCATTACTATCACATGATCCTTTGATGGGGAGTTTTCAAGTTTAGAATTTTAAAATATCAATCTTCCGATTATTCTTCGAGTGGAGGATTTTTACCTTAAAAACTGTGGAAAACTTTTTTTGTGGGAGATAGTGGTAAAAAGTGGTAAGTTATTTACTTTTACAATTGAATTTTAGAGTAAATACCGATAATGTCCCATTTCTTAGGAGAATTTGATTGTAAACTTGATGCTAAAGGCCGGATGATGATACCATCCAGTCTGAAGAAACAGCTTCCAGAAGCTGAGCGTGAAGGGCTTGTGATCAATCGGGGCTTTGAAAAGCATCTGGTGATTTATACTAAAAAGGAGTGGGATAGCATTACCGAAGAACTGAGTAAGCTAAATGCTTACGAAAAGAAAAGCCGAGATTTTATACGTTATTTCACTCGTGGTGCAACAGAACTTTCATTAGACGCTGCTAACCGTATTCTTTTTCCTAAAGCTTTAATGGAATATGCCGGTATAACTGGGGAAGTTGTGCTTTCGTGTGTATTGAATAAAATTGAGGTTTGGGCAAAAGATGCCTATGATTCTCAAATGGATAACGAGCCTGAGAACTTCGCCAATCTGGCAGAAGAAGTAATGGGTAGTATGGGAAGGAGGGGGCATGACTGATTATCACAATCCTGTTATGCTTCAGCAATGTATTGAAGGCTTGAACATTAAGCCTGATGGAATTTATGTAGATGTAACATTTGGGGGTGGTGGTCACTCTCGCGAAATATTAAAGTGCCTGGGTCCGAAAGGCCGTTTACTTGCATTTGATCAGGATTCTGATGCTCAAAATAATTTACCAAAAGATGATCGATTAACCTTTATTGATCAGAACTTCCGCTACCTCAAAAATAATTGCCGTTTGCAGGGCGCCATTCCTGCAGATGGTATTCTGGCTGATCTGGGTGTCTCTTCTCATCAATTTGATCAGCCAGAACGGGGGTTCTCCATTCGCTTCGATGCCGATCTGGATATGCGTATGGATCAGGGTGGCTTACTTACGGCTAAACAGGTAGTTAATACTTACAGCGAAGAGCAATTGCATCGGATTTTTGGAATTTACGGAGAAATTAAAAATGCTAAAACACTAGCTCAGACACTGGTAAACCAGCGTCTTAATAAGTCTATTGATACAGTTGAAGAGCTAAAAAAAGCCATCTCTAAGTTGATTCCTAAAGGGAAAGAAAATAAATATCTGGCTCAGGTTTTTCAGGCTCTCCGAATTGAAGTGAACCAGGAGTTAGAGGCTTTGAAAGAATTTTTGGAACAGTCAGTCGATGTGCTTAAAACTCAGGGCCGGCTTGTTGTGATGTCTTATCATTCACTTGAGGACAGGCTGGTCAAGAATTTTATTGCCAAGGGAAAGTTTCAAGGTGAAGTGGAGAAGGATTTTTTTGGAAACCAGATCAAACCTTTGGAAAGTATCACTCGCAAGGCGATTGTTGCATCTGAAGAAGAAATTAAACTGAATAACAGGGCAAGGAGTGCCAAATTGAGAATAGCAGAGAAAAATTAAGCTGAAAATAGCTTGGAGAATGGGTAATCAATTTAAACAAGAGAAAACGGACGAGGAATTGGATCAGGTTGCTGAGCCACTCGCTGAGCAATCAGAGAAGGCGGAGCTTCCCAAAAATTTCTTTACCCTCCTGTTTACTGAGGGAGTAATCTCAAAGGAGTCTGCCACTCAATTGCTTCCATTTGTTGTTTTCATTGCTTTTTTAGCGATGATCTATATTGGTAACAGGCATTTTGCAGAGAATAATATCCGGGATATCGATAAGCTTAGCAGGGAAGTGAAAGAATTAAGCTGGGATTTTAAAACATTAAAAGCTGATTTGATGCTAAAAAGCACGCAGACTGAAGTTGCAAAAGAGGTGGATACTTTGGGTTTGATTGAGCCTAATGAGCCACCAAGGAAGATTGTGATACGAGAGGGAGAATTTAATTAATTGACAGTTGACTCCCGATAGCAATCGGGATGACAGTTGACAATAATGCAGGTAACAGACAACAGATAACAGACAACATGAATATTAGAACCGAAATATTGCTTCGTGTTTACATTGCCTTTGGGATGATTGTAATGCTTGCTTTTGCGGTGCTTTATAAACTGGTGGATGTTCAGATTGTGGAAGGAAAGAAATGGAGATCTATGGCGGATAGTTTATCTACCCGCTTTGCAAATGTAGAAGCCACTAGAGGCAATATTTATTCTATTGATGGAAGTTTGTTGGCTACATCGGTTCCCGAATATGAGATCAGAATGGATATGATCGCCGGGGGTATCGAAAAAGATGAGATATTTTATGAGAAGGTTGATTCATTAGCAGATAAGCTTTCTTCATTTTTTGGCGATAAATCTGCAAAACAATATTCCCGAATACTTCGTGAAGCAAGGGCAGATAAGGCACGTTACCTGCTTCTTAAACGGGATGTTACCCATCCAGAATTAAAGGAGATTCGAAAGTTTCCGATTTTTAATTTGGGTAGGTATAAGGGCGGACTGATATCTGTTTCTCAGAATAAGCGAATACTGCCATTTCAAACACTTGCAGCCAGAACCATTGGTTATAAGAATAAAAATGTGCAGCCTGTAGGTCTTGAGGGTGCATATAGTGCCTATATAGATGGTGAAAGCGGTAAGCGTATGATGCAAAAAATTGCTGGTGGTGTTTGGATGCCTGTTAACCAGGATATTGAAATTGCACCTAAAGAAGGCGCTGATATCATTTCAACAATTGATATCAATATGCAGGATGTAGCGCAAAGAGCCTTGAAAAATCAATTAATTACCAGTGATGCTGATCATGGTTGTGTTATTTTGATGGAAGTGGCTACAGGTGAAATCAGAGCTGTCGCCAATTTCAGTAAGGTTAGCGAAGGCGAATACAAAGAGCAATTCAACTATGCCATTGCTGCAAGTCAGGATCCAGGGTCTACATTTAAATTGGCTTCCTACATGGCTCTTATTGAAGATAAAAAGATCGACACAAACACCCTGGTTGCTACCGGAGATGGAACTTATCGTATCCCGGGACATACAATTCGCGATTCTCACGGAGGTATCGGAACTGTTTCTGTGAAGCGGGCTTTTGAAGAATCATCCAATGTTGCAATCGCAAAATTGATCAATTCGGCTTATCAGAGTGATCAGGATAAATTTTCGGCGCACTTATATGCATGGGGCCTGAATAAGAAATTGGTACTTCAGATTCCTGGTGAGGGTCAGCCGATCATTAAGAATCCAAAAAACAAAAGCTGGAATAAAAATCAATCCCTACCGCAAATGGCTTATGGTTATGAGATGCAGATCACTCCATTGCAAATGCTGGCATTTTATAATGCGGTAGCGAATGATGGTAGATATATCGCTCCAATTTTTGTCCGCGAGATTAGACGTCTTGGGAATACAGTTGAGCAATTTAAAGCCAGAGTTATCAATGAGAAGATTGTTTCGGATGAGACCATTAAAAAAGCTCAGGAGCTTCTAGAGGGAGTAGTTGAAAACGGAACTGGTAAAGGACTTGCATCGCCACTTTACAAAATAGCAGGAAAAACCGGAACCGCTCAGGTTGCAGATGCCAACAAGGGGTATCTTGTAGATAAGAAGTATCAGGCTTCATTTTGCGGTTATTTTCCAGCTGATAATCCAAAATATTCTTTGATTGTTGTGGTTAATAACCCAAGGAAGGGCACGTATTATGCAGCATCTGTTGCGGGCCCAGTTTTCAGGGAAATTGCCGACAAGGTTTTTGCTAGTGACATTAACATGTTTGACCCATTAAAAGAGCAGAAATTTACTGGAAGTTTAAAACTGCCTGCAGCAAAGGCTGGCGAGCGTAAAGCAACTCAGGCTGTTTACAAAGCATTTGGCATCAAAGCATTATTTGCCTCAAATTCAGATTATATCAGTCTGGATACCAATAAGGGAGTAGTTTCTCAGGAAGTAAAGATCACTGAAGGTTTAGTTCCTGATTTGAGTGGAATGGGTTTAAAAGATGCGCTTTATGTTGCCGGTAATTCTGGATTAAAAGTATTGGTTCGTGGAAGTGGGAAAGTGGTCAGACAATCATTACTCGCAGGTTCATCGGTTCAAAAGGGTCTTCCATTAGTTTTAGAACTTGAATGATGAAGAAGATCAAAGACATATTATATGGGGTTTCACTCAGGCAGGTCTCAGGTTCTACCAATGGGAAAGTTTCAGGAATTTGTTTCGACTCCCGCAAAGCACTTCCTGCAGTATTATTTGTTGCTGTACGCGGCACCGAGTCTGATGGACATGCCTTTATAAATCTTGCAATTGATAATGGTGCCAGTGCTGTGTTGTGCGAAGAATTTCCTGCCGAGATTAGAGAGAAAGTTAGCTACTTTTTAGTGGATAATTCAGCAAAAGCACTGGGAATAATTGCATCTAATTTTTATGATAATCCTTCATCCAAGCTTAAGCTGGTTGGAGTTACCGGTACGAACGGTAAAACAACAATTGCTACATTACTTTTCCAGTTATTTCAAGATCTGGGATATAAAGCCGGTTTACTTTCTACAGTTCAGAATCAAATCAATCAGTTAATTGTTCCTGCAACCCACACCACTCCCGATCCGGTGGTATTAAATAGCTTGTTAAATGATATGGTTGAAAGTGGCTGCGATTATTGCTTTATGGAGGTTAGCTCGCATGCTATGGCTCAGTACCGTACAGCTGGATTAAGCTTTTCGGGTGGTATTTTTACTAACCTGACTCATGATCACCTAGATTTTCATAAGACATTTGATGCGTATCTGAAAGCAAAAAAGAGCTTTTTTGACGGATTGACCGGCCATGCCTTTGCGCTCACAAATATTGATGATAAAAACGGGATTGTGATGCTTCAGAATACGGGTGCGCATAGGAAAACCTACGGACTTAAGAACATAGCAGATTTTAAAGCGAGGATAATTGAGAATCATTTTAGCGGCCTGTTATTGAATATCGACGGGCAGGAAGTTTGGTTTAAAATGGTAGGGAGCTTCAATGCTTACAATCTGCTGGCTGTCTATGCAACTGCATTATTACTGGAACAGGATCGGACAAGAGTTTTGACTTCTCTCAGCCGCCTGAGTGGCGCTGAAGGACGTTTTGATTATATTATTTCGGCAACTGGTGTAATTGGCATTGTAGATTATGCCCATACTCCGGATGCGGTACAGAATGTGCTGAGTACAATTCAGGATATCCGCAAGGGAACCGAGCAAGTAATAACTGTGATTGGATGCGGCGGAGACAGGGATAAAGCCAAGCGACCGGTGATGGCCAAAGTGGCATGCGACTGGAGTACCAAGGTGGTTCTGACCTCGGATAATCCACGTTCTGAAGTTCCTGAACAAATCATTAGGGATATGGAAGAAGGTGTGATGCCAAGTAATAAGAAAAAGACACTTTCAATAGCCGATAGAAAAGAAGCAATTCGTACGGCCTGTCATTTGGCAAAGCCAGGTGATATCATACTGGTTGCCGGAAAAGGTCATGAAAAGTATCAGGATATCGCAGGGGTGAAACTCCCTTTTGATGATAAGGAGATTTTAACTGAATTTTTAAATCTGATGAGCTAATGCTATACTATCTGTTCACATGGCTGGATAAGCAATATGATATTCCCGGAGCAGGATTGTTCCAGTTTATCTCATTCCGTACGGCAATGGCTGTTATCTTATCCCTGATTCTAACTACGGTTTATGGCAGCCGTCTTATTAAAATGCTGAGAGCAAAACAAGTTGGAGAATCTGTTAGGAATCTTGGTCTTGAAGGTCAAATGCAAAAGCAAGGCACTCCAACCATGGGTGGTTTGATTATTCTTCTCGGAATTCTTCTGCCAACAATACTATTCGCAAAAATTGATAATATCTATATCATTCTCATGTTGGTAACTACAATCTGGATGGGTCTGATTGGTTTTGTTGATGATTATATCAAGGTGTTTAAAAAGGATAAAGAGGGTCTGGCAGGTCGTTTTAAGATAATGGGTCAGGTGGGATTGGCATTAATCATTGGATGGACCATGTATTTCCACCCGGATATAGTGGTGCGTGAGCAGGTTACCCTACCGGCAAAGGTCAGTGCAACATTGGATATACATAAACGTGGTGAACAGTTTTATTACACTCAGGATCTTAAATCAACTATAACTAATATTCCGTTCTATAAGGACAACGAATTTGATTATGCCAAAGTTCTGACTGTTTTTGGTGATGGTTATGAAAAATATTCTCTGGTTGTCTTTTTATTATTTGTAATTGTGATTGTTACTGCCGTTTCAAACGGAGCCAACCTGACTGATGGTATCGACGGATTAGCGACTGGCACTTCTGCTATTATTGGGATTACACTGGCAGTTCTTGCCTATGTTTCTGGAAACACCATTTTCGCTGATTACCTGAATATTCTTTACATCCCTAATTCAGGAGAACTGGTAATTTTTGCAGGCGCCTTTGTTGGGGCATGCGTAGGCTTTTTATGGTATAATTCATATCCGGCACAGGTATTTATGGGAGATACCGGTAGTTTGGCTATAGGTGGAATCATTGCCGCTTTTGCAATCATGATCCGTAAGGAACTGCTGATTCCGACTTTATGTGGTGTATTCCTTATCGAAAATCTTTCAGTGATTATGCAAGTGTCTTATTTCAAGTATACTAAGCGAAAGTTTGGTGAAGGGAGACGTATTTTTCTGATGTCGCCTTTACATCATCATTACCAGAAAAAGGGATATCATGAAGCTAAAATTGTTACCCGATTCTGGATAGTTGGAATTATACTGGCCATTTTAACTGTTGTTACTTTAAAACTGCGTTGATGGAGGCAGAAAAATATATCGTTGTTTTGGGTGCCGGAGAAAGCGGTACAGGTGCAGCATTGCTTGCTCAGAAAATGGGCTATAAGGTATTTGTTTCTGATTTCGGTCCTATTGCTGATCAGTATAAAAAAGAATTGGAGCACGCTGCAATTCCTTTTGAGGAGAATCAGCATACCGAAGATCTTATTCTTACTGCTAATGAGGTTATTAAGAGTCCCGGAATTCCTGACAAAGCACCTATCATTAAAAAACTGATAGCACTAAAAATTCCGATTATCTCTGAAATTGAATTTGCAGCACGATATACCAATGCAAAGCTGATCTGTATAACCGGATCAAATGGCAAAACAACTACAACCATGCTAACTTATCATATCCTGCGTAATGCAGGTCTCAATGTAGGTCTTGCAGGAAATATTGGTAAGAGTTTTGCCAAACAGGTTGCTTTTGAGGATTTTCAATATTACGTTCTTGAGATCAGCAGTTTTATGCTCGATAATATGTACAGCTTCAAGGCTGATATCGCTGTTTTATTAAATATTACTCCTGATCATCTGGACAGATATGATTATAAAATGGAGAACTATTCAGATTCCAAATTCAGGATTATTCAAAATCAGCAGAGCGATGATGTTTTTATCTATTGTGCTGATGATGAGGAAGTTAATAATGGTCTTTCCAAACGCATAATTAAGTCAAAAACATATTCTTTCTCAATTAAGAAAACACTTGAGCAAGGTGCTTTTCTTCAGGATAATCAGATAATAATTAACCTACACCATACAAACCAAGAATTTCTTACTATGTCACTTAAGGATTTAGCCCTGCAAGGCAAGCACAATATTTATAACTCTATGGCTTCGGGCATAGTTGCAAAAGTGCTTGAGTTAAGAAACGAGACCATTCGCGAAAGCATGGGAAGTTTTACCAATATCCAACATCGCCTTGAGCATGTTGCCAAAATTTCGGGTATCGATTTTATCAATGATTCGAAAGCTACAAATGTGAATTCAACCTGGTATGCGCTCGAAAGTATGCCTGGAGATGTTGTGCTTATCCTTGGTGGTGTGGATAAGGGCAATGATTATGATATGCTTAAAGATCTGGTTAAGTCAAAAGTTAAATCAATAGTGTGTTTGGGTAAGGATAATAAAAGGATTCATGAGGCATTTGAGGATGATGTAGATGTAATTGTAAACACGTTTTCAGCCAGTGAAGCCGTTCAGATTGCATATCACATGGCAAAAAAGGGAGATACTGTACTTCTATCCCCAGCATGTGCAAGCTTTGATTTATTTAAAAACTACGAAGACAGAGGGAACCAGTTTAAGAAGGCGGTAAAAGAACTTTGATAGTTGAGTCCCGATGGCTATCGGGATGAGAGTGGAGAATTGAGAGTTGGAAATTGAAATATTGAATTCTCATTTACAATGAACCAATAAGATACTGAAAACAGATAACAGATAACTGATAACTAAATGGAAAGACTAATAAGCAAAACAAAAGGTGACCGCTGGATCTGGCTGATCGTGATCTTACTTTCGGTATGGTCACTTCTGGCTGTTTACAGTGCAACCGGAACCCTTGCTTATAAGAAGGGTGTCGGTTCAGAACAGTTTCTAATAAAACATCTGGTGATGATTATCGGAGGAATTGCATTAATGTACTTTTCACATTTGCTTGATTACCGATATTATGCTGGTATTTCCAAAGTCCTGATGGTGCTTACTATTCCTTTGCTTGCCTATACACTGATTTTTGGGGCCAATGTAAACGAAGCCAGTCGCTGGGTAACAATTCCGATTATTAACCAGACTTTTCAAACATCCGATTTAGCGAAACTTGCTTTAATTACGTTCTTGGCAAGAACTCTCAGTAAAAAGCAAGAAAATATCAAGGATGTTAAAAAGGCATTTTTACCGATTATGGCTTCAGTTTGCGCGGTCTTTGTATTGATTGCACTTGCCAATCTATCAACTGCTCTAATGTTATTTGGTGTTAGTATTCTTTTGTTGATTATGGGAAGGATTAGCATCAAGCAAATTTCCATTGTATGTCTGGCTGGTGTGGTACTTCTGGGGGCAATAATGATGCTAGGCCCAAGACGGAAAACATATTATTCACGTATAGAAACTTTTATTCATCCCGAAAAGGCTGACCCTGATAAAGCATTTCAGTCCAATCACGCTAAAATTGCGATTGCAACAGGAGGAATTTTCGGAAAAGGTCCCGGTAATAGTACTCAGCGTAATTTTCTGCCACACCCCTATTCAGATTTTGTGTTTGCCTTGATAATTGAAGAATATGGGATGGTTGGAGGAGTAGGACTTGTTCTGTTGTACTTGCTTTTTTTATACCGTTGTGTGTTGATTGTGACCGATAGCCCCAAGGCATTTGGGGCATTGCTGGCGGCGGGATTAAGTTTCAGCCTAACCATTCAGGCATTCGCAAATATGGCTGTTGCAGTTGGCCTTGGTCCGGTGACCGGGGTTCCTCTGCCTTTGGTTAGCATGGGGGGAACATCCATTCTGTTTACGAGTGTCGCTTTTGGAATTATACTGAGTGTGAGCAGAGATATTGAGGAAAAGAAAATGAAAAGTAAGGAAAAAGTAATTATTGGTGAAATACCGGCAATGGGGTAATTGATTAATTATAGTTGATTCAAAGAATATTAAAATGAGTAAAAGAGTGATCATTAGCGGTGGCGGTACAGGCGGACATATATTTCCGGCTGTAGCAATAGCGAATGCACTCAAAGCAATTGATTCCGATATAGAGATTCTTTTTGTTGGCGCTTTAGGACGCATGGAGATGGATAAAGTTCCTGCTTCAGGATATAAAATTATCGGTTTGGATATTCAGGGATTTCAGCGAAGCTCTATCCTGAAAAATGTTTTGCTGCCATTTAAGCTGTTGAAAAGTGTGATTAAAGCGAGGTCAATAATTAAAGATTTTAAGCCAGATGCCGCTGTTGGTGTAGGTGGTTATGCCTCAGGTCCTCTATTGTATGCGGCTTCACAACTGAAAATACCTTATCTGATTCAGGAGCAGAATTCCTTTGCAGGAATTACCAATAAGTTCTTAGGTAAACACGCAGCACTTATTTGTGTTGCATTTAAGGGAATGGAAAAATTCTTTCCTGCAGAGAAAATCAGAATTACGGGTAACCCAATCAGGAAAGATGCAGTTGATATTGAGAATAAGCACTTTGCCGCTGCAGAATTATTGAGCCTTTCTCCACATAAAAAGACCATCCTTTTAACCGGAGGTAGCCTGGGTTCAGGCACTTTGAATAAGAGTGTCCTATCAAGACTAGATCAGATCACCGAAGCTGATGTGCAGTTGATCTGGCAAACAGGCAAGTATTATTATGGGTCTGTAATTGAACAAATGAAGGGAAAGGAGCATCCTAATATTAAGGTGCTTGAATTTATTCACAGAATGGATTTAGCCTATGCAGCTGCTGATATTGTGATATCCAGAGCAGGAGCAGGTACAATTGCCGAGTTATGCGCTGTGAAAAAACCAGTTATTTTGGTTCCTTCACCAAATGTGGCTGAAGATCATCAGACAAAAAACGCAAATGCTTTGGTAGAGAATGATGCAGCAATTATGGTTAGCGATGCAAACGCAGAGATTGAATTGATTGATAGCGCTTTGTTATTAATTAAAGATAAGGATAGGTGCAAAACACTATCTCAAAATATCAGTAAAATGGCTTTGCCTGATGCTGATGAGGTGATAGCAAGAGAGGTAATAAGAATTGCGAACAATTAGCAGGATATTTTTTTATACATCAGTATGGAACTGGAAAATATAAAAAGGGTTTATTTGATTGGTATAGGAGGCATCGGTATGAGCGGGCTTGCACGCTATTTCAAAAAGCGCGGGTGCGTGGTTTGTGGTTATGATAAAACGATAACACCACTTACTACCGCGATGAGAAATGAGGGTATTTCTGTTGTTTATCAGGATGAGGAGGATAACCTAAAGATCAGTTTTCTTGAAAATGATCCTGAAACTCTTATTATTTATACCCCTGCAATTCCAAAAGATTCCAAAATATTGAATTTTTTCAAGTCAGGTGGCTTTTCGCTTAAAAAGCGTTCGGAGGTTCTGGGTATTATCAGCAAAGGGATGTATACCATTGCGGTTGCAGGTACTCATGGAAAAACTACAACCTCCAGTATTATTGCTCATGTACTGAAGGATAGCGGATATGATTGTTCTGCATTTCTAGGTGGAATCGCAACTAATTATGATTCAAACATACTATTCGGGGAAAACAATACACTGGTAGTTGAGGCAGATGAGTTTGATCGTTCTTTCCTTACCCTTTATCCTGATGTTGCAATTGTTACTTCAATGGATGCTGATCACTTGGACATTTATGGAGATCACTCACATTTAGTGGAGTCATTCATGCAATTTGTTTCTCAGATCAAACCGGGTGGGCGACTGATTTTTAAAAAAGGACTTGATCTTCAGGGAGGTAATACTTATGCTGCAAATGTGCTTGCTGATATACAGGCGGTCAATGTAAAAGTAAAAGACGGTAGCTTTTATTTTGATTTTAAAAACGCAGATTTCATTATTGAAAATATCCAGCTTGGTCTACCAGGTTTGCATAATATTGAAAATGCAGTTGCTGCAATTGAGGTCGCATTACATTTGGGTATTGAGCCTGATAAAATTAAAAATGCCTTGGCTAGTTTTCGCGGAGTGAAAAGACGTTTTGAGTATATTCTTAAAGAACCCAAGCATATTTATATTGATGATTATGCTCATCACCCAGAAGAGTTAAGGGCTTGTATTCAAGCAGTAAAAACACTTTATCCCGATAAGAAATTAACCACAATTTTTCAGCCTCATCTGTTTACACGCACAAGAGATTTTGCTGAGGGCTTTTCTGAGGTTTTAAGTATGACTGACGAACTAATTATGCTGGATATTTATCCGGCAAGAGAATTACCTATTGAAGGAGTTAGTTCTGCAATGATTTTAGATAAAGTGAGTATTGAGGCAAAGCAGATTTTATCAAAAGAACAAACACTAGACTATATCAGAGCTAAAAAACCTGAATTATTGTTAACCGTGGGTGCAGGTGATATTGACACTTTAATTGTAACACTGAAAGATATTTTAACAAATGCTTAAGAAAATTAATTGGCGGTCAATATTCTATGGTTTTCTTTGGCTTATTAGCCTGAGCGGACTTATCACCCTAATGAGTTTTATTGAAATTAAGAAAAGTAGTTTGAAATGTAAGGATGTAAAAGTATTGCTGCCCGGGAAGTTTAATTTCATTGAACGGGATGAAGTGGATAGGATTCTTATGCAAAGTGCAGGGGCTATGGTTGGAACTGATCTTGATGAGATTAATATTCATAAACTTGAGAATGACCTTAAGGCAAATCCTTTCATAGAATTTGCAAAAGTTTATGCGGATATGACCGGAATAATCTATGTTCAAATCAGGCAAAGGGAACCAGTTATTCGAGTAGTAAACATGGCTAACCTTCATTTTTATATCGACGCAAATGGAAATAAAATTCCATTATCAGATAACTATACTGCAAAGGTGCTTGTAGCAAGTGGATTTATAGAGGAGGACTTTAATGGCCGGGTAGATACGCTAAAAACGCAGATGGCAAGAGATCTTTACCGTACAGCCCTTTACATAAAAGGGGATACTTTATGGGATAATCAGATTGAACAATTGTTCGTGGATTTAAAAGGGGATATAGAAATGGTTCCACGGGTTGGTAGCCAAAAAATTATTCTCGGAAGTGCAGATTCTCTTCAAACTAAGTTCAAGAACTTGCTGGTGTTTTATAAAAAAGCAATTCCAAAGGTAGGTTGGGATACCTACAAAACAATCAATCTTAAATATGTAAATCAAATTGTTTGCGAAAAGAATATGATTGATACCAATAAAATTATAAATGACATCAGTAAACAGATGGCCGATAGTATATTAACAAAAACTCAGAACTAATCATTTTAATACAAATATTATGGATCAAATTAACTCAGCTTCAGCCAAAAATTCACCAATAGTTGTCGGATTAGACATCGGTACAACTAAGATTTGTGTTACTGTTGGTCGTAGGAGCGAACATGGTAAAATCGAAGTTTTGGGTATGGGTAAAGCCGAATCTGCGGGTGTTACCCGAGGAGTAGTTTCTAATATTCAGAAAACTGTGCAAGCCATAATGCTTGCAGTTGAAGAAGCCAGTGCCCAATCAAATGTTGATGTAAAGATTGTTAATGTTGGAATAGCAGGACAACATATTAAGAGTCTTCAACACCGTGGTATACTCACTCGAAAGGAGTTGAATACCGAAATTCAGCGTAAGGATATTGATAAGCTGATTGAAGATATGTATAAGCTGGTGATGCCTCCCGGAGAGGAAATTATTCATGTTTTGCCACAAGAGTTCACGGTTGATAATGAACCTGGAATAAAAGATCCTATCGGGATGGCAGGCGTTCGTCTTGAGGCTAATTTCCACATTATCTCGGGGCATGTAAGTGCAGTAAAAAATATTTTGAAATGTGTTGGGAATGCCGAGTTAGAAACACAAGAACTTATCCTTGAGCCACTTGCATCGTCTGAGTCTGTTCTAAGTGAAGAGGAAAAAGAAGCTGGGGTCGTTTTGGTTGATATTGGTGGTGGTACAACGGATCTTGCCATATTTCATGAAGGAATTATTCGCCATACAGCAGTTATTCCGTTTGGAGGTAACAGCGTTACAGAAGATATCAGAGAAGGTTGTTCGGTAATGCGTAATCAGGCTGAGTTATTAAAAACCCGCTTTGGTTCAGCTCTGGCAGAGGAAAACAAGGAGAATGAAATCATCTGTGTTCCGGGGCTACGTGGCAGGGAACCTAAGGAAATATCCGTAAAAAATCTTGCTTATGTTATTCAGGCAAGAATGGAAGAGATTATAGAACATGTCTATTATGAAATCAAATCTTCAGGATATGAGAAAAAGCTTATTGCCGGAATCGTGATCACTGGTGGTGGAGCTCAATTGAAGCATTTGCCACAGCTGGTTGAGTTCGTTACCGGACTTGATAGCCGAATTGGTTATCCTAACGAACACCTGGCGAAGAATGAGATACTTCCAAAAAGTGTGTATGATGAATTGAAAAGTCCGATGTACGCAACCGGTATTGGTCTGCTCATTAAAGGTATACAAAAAGCTGAATTGGTAGAAGAATCAGTAGTGTCGATTGGAGCTCCGGTTGAAAAAATCAAAGCGGATCAAAAACCTAAAAAAGGACAGGGAATGTTTGAATGGATTTTGCAATCGGGTTCTAAATTTATCAAGGATGATATCAAAAATGAAGATTATACGAATTAATTTTCCACAATAGCGGAGTTTCCAACAATCTCATAGTATTAAGCCATGTAACTTAGAAAATTGGCTAATTTTACGTTGTAAGTTGTTTAAAAATGAGCAAGATTTACCCAACTGATAATTTAAAAGTATGCAGTTTGAAATGTTAAAAGAAAAGTCATCAATCATCAAAGTTATTGGTGTTGGTGGTGGAGGAGGTAATGCGGTAAACCATATGTACCGTCAAGGAATCACAGGTGTTGATTTCATAATTTGTAATACTGATGCACAGGCTTTGGAATTGAGCCCGATACCTAATAAAGTTCAGTTAGGTGCAAGCTTAACTGAAGGTATGGGAGCTGGGTCTATTCCGGAAGTTGGTAAGAACTCTGCCATTGAGAATATTGATGATATCAAGCGAATGCTTGGTACTAACACCAAAATGCTTTTCATCACTGCTGGTATGGGTGGTGGTACTGGTACAGGTGCAA
>JAURKO010000190.1 GCA_030831705.1 Daejeonella sp.
AAAGGGCGTTGTCAGACCGGTACGTTTGGAAGACGGCGTATTGAAGCAACCCTATCGTTTGCCAACTGAGGCCGAGTGGGAGTATGCAGCCTTAGCTTTAGCTGGGAACACTGAATTTGAAAATATTGCAGACGGAAGGATATATCCCTGGAATGGCCTTGGTGTTAGATCGCCAAAAAAACGTACTCAAGGTATGATATTAGCCAATTTTAAACGCGGCGATGGTGACAATATGGGTACAGGTGGTTACCTTAACGATAAGGCAGATATAACTGCACCAGTAAGAAGTTACAGACCTAATGATTTTGGGCTTTTCAATATGGCAGGTAATGTAAACGAATGGACAGCTGACGTTTACAGAAAATTGAGTTTTGAGGATTTCAGTGATTTCAATCCTTTTAGAGGAAATGAATATGTAAATAAAAGATTATCAGATAAAGATAAAGGCACCTATGCAAAGGATAAATATGGCCGTCCTATTAAAGATCCTGCAAAGTCACGCAAAAAACAAAAATGGGCTGAATTACAAAATAATGTGGTCAGTGCTGATTCATCCGCAATTGCAGGAAAACCTTACAATCCCGATTTTCGTGGCCACCTTGATACTGTAATAACTAATCTCTATGGAATCACGACATTGGTGAATGATCGTTCAAGAGTTTATAAAGGTGGTTCTTGGAATGACAGAGCATACTGGTTAAATCCTGCAACAAGGAGATTTATGCAACAGGATGAAGCAAGTTCAGACGTCGGTTTCCGCTCAGCTATGTCTTTAGTTGGTGCACCTGAAGTTATAAGTAAGGGAAAACCGCAATTTAAAATCCCTAAATCAAAAGCTCAGACTAAATCAAAATGATGCTAAAAGTTGGAAGCTTAAAACTAAAAGCCTTGAATGATGATCATTCAGGGCTTTTAGTTTTTATAAATGAAATTATTGATTACTTGATTAAAACAAATAATGTCTTACCCATTATTTAGGAATTAGAAATCAAATGTAAGACTCGTCCAAAGACTTCTTCCAACAGCATTTATTCCGCTGCCATGTGTTCGATAATCTACGTTAAAAAGGTTTTGTGCACTTAACCTTAATTGTAAATTCTTAATGGAGTATCCTGAGTAAACATTTAAAACCCTCCAGCCGGGTGTTCCTCCTGCCGGAATCCTGTTATCATCTCTATCTCCCTGAGCAAGCCGATCTTGTTTGTCGGCCCAACCCAACTCTCCTTTCATATAAAATTTGTTCATTTTATATTTCATCGAAACATTACCGTTAAACGGCGGGACTCTTCTTAGTGGTTCTTGTCTGGAGATGTTTCTTCCATGATTAAATGAAGCGAATAAGTCGATGAACCACTTCTGTGAAACCTGAAACTCAGCGAATCCTTCTATACCTCTAATTACCGCGTTTTCAGTATTTTCTTTCTTATAAACTTTATAGCCATCTATTAGTTGTCCTGTTTGAACCCTGTTGATCAGATCACTAAGCTTATTCCGGTATAAAGCTGTACCAAAACTAACATGCTCAGAAAAATATTTATAACCAATTTCTGAATTATAACTCTTTTCAGGCTTGAGGGTATAAGCAGGTAGCTCATATCTGAAATCTACGATACCCAAAGTTCCCATATCATCAATATTGGGAGCACGGTAACCGGTATTAAAGGAAGTGTAAATATGATGCTTATCAATGGAATAATTAAGTCCTGAATTCCAGACAAATGCACCGGGGTTTATTTTCAACTGTCCAAGGTCCTTATCCACAATCCTTGCCTGTAACCAATTGTACCTCAATCCACCTTCAAGATTGATATTTCCAAAAGTGAGGTGATGGAGTGAATAAACCGAAGTGTTTGAATAAAATGAATTATTGGGGTATAAACCTCTCTGCATAGTCACCATTCGACTTTGCAAATTTGTCGAATTCCTAATACTATTAACCTTATCCCGGTAATATTCCAATCCACTGTTCACCGTCCATCTTTTACTTAAATCCGAGAAAAGTTCAATACCCAAATTGGACGTATGGATCTTATCCCTTTCTAAACCAACCGACTGACTAGCGTTCCTTTGACTATTTCGTTCTTCAATAGTTGCATTCATAGAACCTGTAAAATCTATTCTTCGCAAAATTGATGACTCCTGATCAATACTGTATTTTAGGTAACTTAGATTTCTTCCTTGCAAACCCATTTTATTAATCTTAAAGTTTTCAAGTTTTACTTTATGATAAACATCAACATCCTTTTGTTGCACAAACTGATTGGCTATTATAAGTTCAGAATTATCAGAAACCCTGAGTTTGAATTTCAGACTAGCATCAGCCTGAGAGTAGCCCGAAGGTGATTGTCTCCCAGTGGTATCACCACCTATCAAATCTCCAAAATTCTTTATCCCCAAAATTCCTGAAAGAACCATTCTATTCGTAGAATAGGATAATTCGGTGCTACCAGATTGCTCCATATTTCCACTGCCAAACCTTCCTGAAACGCTTCCCTTAAAAGACTTTTGGGAAGAATAAGAAGGATCTTTTGTAAAAATCTGTATAACCCCACCTATCGCATCAGAACCATATTGAACAGAACCACTTCCTCGCAGAACTTCAATCTTATTTACCGAAAAAGGATCAATGGTATTCAAATACTGATTTGGACCATATCTGAAGGTTGAATTGTTTAGCCTGATTCCATCAATTAGAATTAGTGTTTGATTTCCGGTCAATCCACGTATAAAAGGAGAACCACCCCCATGATTCGTTTTCTGAACAAATACCCCCGGGATAATACTTAATGATTCCGGAACAGTGCGTGGAATATTCTCAGACTGGGCAGGTACATTTAATACGCTGGAAGCAAAAGGTAATCGAAGAGAGGAAGTATTCCGACGAGAAGCAGATAAAATCTGTACCTCAGGAAGGGAGCCAGATTGAGAAATTAGGAATATCTCAAGATTTATACCCTCATCCTTAAGATTTAGGGTAGATTGATAGGTCTCATATCCAAGGTAACTTACTTGTATAGAATATTTTCCAGGCCGATTATTTTGAAAACTAAATATTCCTTCTTCATCTGTTGCTGTGGTTTTTGAACTTGGACCTTCAATTTTAATGCTAACCCCCGCAAGCGGACTATTTGTATTTTTTATAAATACTTTTCCTTGAATACTCTGGCCGGAAAGACTTTCTGAAAGAAAAATTAAAGACAGAAAGAATAGAATTCTTGACATAATCAACAATCAGCAGAAATGAAAAATGTTTTGGCAAGCCAGAATAATTAATCCTCAGCGTTTTTCTTTTGCTCAAGCTTCAAAAAAGCACTTCTCCTTGGGGCTGGCATCACTGAATCTTCCCCCTTAACGGATTTCCAAACCACTTCATTCAAGTCCAGATCAGGTGCAGAATCTTCTTTTGCAAAATTCCATTCCTGTGATCTTTCTGCACTTTTATTCCATGCAATATTCCGTTGTTCTAAATCTACATTTGAAGGCCTGACCTTATACGGACGGTAATCAGGTATAGAAGTAAAGCATTCAGAAAATGGAACAGCTGCAGCATCATACTGACTCATTGGAGGTAAGCCCAATATCAACTCTATTGTCCTGAGCATTCCGGAAGTTGAATACATGGTACTATTTACTGAATTTCGTTTGGTGTAGGGGCTGATCACAAAGGCAGGGGAGCGGTGCGCATCAACATGATCCGGGCCATTTTGTGCATCATCTTCCAGCACAAATATTGCCGATTCCTTCCAGATACTGCTATTTGAAATATGTTCCACCAACATTCCTAATGCAAGGTCATTATCTGCGACCTGAGCTGTAGGAGTTAATTTTCCTATTCTTTGTCCGCTAGTATGATCATTCCCTATTCGAACAGTATTAAATTGTGCAACCGAATTAATTGCTAGCAAGGAGTCGAAATCTGATTTGAAGGCAGTAATTCTATCAATATCCTTAATATCAAGATTATAAGGCTGAAAATTTGGGGCGATTTTACCTACAAGTGATTCTGTAGTTGGTCCATCCTTAGTTACGAATTGCCCATAACTGCGATAGCTAACACCTGCACGCTTGCAATAATCCCAAATAAAACCATCCCTGGGATAAGCAATTTTACGGCTGCCTTCATAATCATAGGTGCCACCCTTGCTACCATAACTGGTAGGCCAAGATTTCTCGATGTAGTCGTTTGCGTAAGCCGCCATACTCCAATTATGTCCATCAGCACTAACCTCTGCATCAACATAAAAATTATCAAGCAACACAAACTCCCTTGCTAAAGCATGAAGATTAGGTGTTACTTTTTCAGGGAAGAGACAAAGTTCTGGGTCGCCATTACCTTCTTTTATGTCTCCGAAAACCTGATCATATGTACGGTTCTCCTTAATTACATAAAAGACATATTTAATTGGTGATTTACCACCTTGAACATTGGGCACCGGATTATCTTTGAGTCCTTTAGAAAGCGTTTCAGTTTGCTTATTATATGGAGTATTGGCATAAACTTGTTTTGAATACCATTCCAGCTTCGAATCATCAGGCTGATCGATAATCGAAAGTGTTCCTTTGAAAAGTGATCCGATATACTGGACTTCTTTTTGTTCAGTAATCCCGCTATGAAGTCCGCTGTTATCAGTCTTTTTTACAGGTTGCGGTCCGTTGGGATTGGCCATTGAACTAAATCCCTTGCCATTGGAAACAAAAATCTTTTTCCCGGCTACCCGAACATTTGTGGGATACCATCCTGTAGGAATAAAACCCTTTGAACTACTTTTTCCTGGTTTCGAAACATTAAATACGGCAAGACAATTATTGTCGGCATTAGCCACATAAAGAGTTTTCTCGTCTTCAGAAAGCGCTAAACCGTTTGTCGTTGAACCTGTGAGTCTGGTCGGGTAAAGGGCAGTAGAAATAACTTCAATTACTTTTCCCGCCTGGGTGTCAATAACAGAAACTGAATTATCATTTGCATTGGCTACGAACAGATATTTTCCACTCCTGTTTTGAATAATTTCATTAGGGTGGTTCTCCGTTAATATTTCTTTGATCACACGATTTGATTTTGTGTCATAAACAGCAAGTTTATCAGATCCCCAAAGTGAGATATACAATTTGCTTTTATCTGGAGATAAAATGCAATCGTATGCTTCAGCACCAAGATTTATTTTATTTAAAAGCTTCTTTGTCTTTAGATTAAAAACGTAAAGCGAATTATTCTCTTTGGTTACAGTGTACAATCTTTGCCCTGCATCATCAACTTCTAAGCCTGTCGGACCAATTTTTTCTTCTGGCCATGGCTTTCCAAGCACAATGGTATCCGCTGCGGCGAGTTTTTTATTGACAATTGGATAAATCAGTATGATATTATCATTTGCTCCTGAAGCATATAACTTTTTTTCATCAGCACTAAACTTGAGTCCGTACCACGCCTTTCCAATTGGCTGTTCATGTAATATTTTTTCACCCTGAGGATCAATCAACTGAATACTATGATTGCTTTGGCCATTATTAGTTATGGCCATTAATCTTTGAGATGGGGATATCTGAACATTAAGTGGCAAATCTCCTAGTTGAAGGGAACGGCCAGCCGGACTTAAAGACCAGCCATTAGGCAGAAGCACTTTTGAAGGATTTTTGCTGTTTGGAACTGACTGGCTCATCCCTATATGAGATAAAAACAATAAGCAGATAATCAATAAATTAGAAAGAAATACCCCTGGAGTTTTTTTGAAAATAATCATAGTGAAATATATTTTACTCTTTTATAAAAATAAGACAATGTTGAAACTTCATTCCGTAAATGAACTCAGTTAATGTGAATAATACATTAAGTGAATGTCACCATTAAAAACACATTCATAACAATAGCGATTGGTCCCTGATACCTAAACAAAAATTAAATTCTAAATTAAAGTAATCACAGCAATCCACTTATTCTGCACTCGAACCATCACAGCACTTATAAATTAAAACTTACAATCTATAACTTAAAACTTATAACCTATAACTTATAACCTACAACTTATAACTTATAACCTACAACTTATAACTTATAACCTACAACTTAAAACTCAACTGTCCCAGGTCATAATTTTTCCACGATCCTCTGCCTTCAGACATTCTGCGAGGGTTTTTTCATCATATTCAAGACCATATTGTTTCAATACCTCATCTGGAACACCATCCCATGCATTAGGTTGATTTCCTTTGTATTGAATATCTGTGATACCCTCTTTGCTTGTGAAAAATCCAGTAGCTGTCAGGTTACGCATAGTATTAAAAAAGCTGACCCCTGCAGCATTCTCAGGTGCTGCTTTCTCAGGAAATGCAATCATTTCTACAAGTTCTATCTGCTGTTCCTTGGAAGCATCGGTAAATGATTTTTTGAAAAGTCTGAGCGACTTGACATCCAGCCATTTCAAACCACCTCTAAGTGGAATCTTATACCGAGGCTGATCTTTTACAATAAATTCTATGAACTCAGGCACTTTCGCATCACTTGCACTCCCTGACTTTTCATCGCGGGGAATGATGATGTCGCATAAAACCGTAATTGTACTCATTTCAGGTGCACTGAAGAACTTTTCAGCCATGAGCTTCTCATCAATCAGCTTTTCTTCAGCAGTGCGGCCGTAAACTCCGGTCTTTCCTGCGGCTAATGACTCAGCCCCATCTTTTTTATCACACGCTGTAATCAGGGTTCCGACACTTACTGTTCCAACAGCCAGCGCTTTAAGTGAATCTCTTCTGTTCATCTGATTAAATATTTTGTTTTTTTAATTGATCAATAATATACTCCGAAGCCCGCAATGAAAGTGCAAGAATTGTCCAGGTTGGATTCTTATCAGCCTGAGAAACAAATGCACCACCATCAACTACAAACAGATTTTTTACGTCATGGGCCTGATTGTATTTATTTAATACCGACTTATTCTTGTCGTCACCCATCCGGGTTGTACCTACCTCGTGAATAATCCTTCCCGGTGCTTCAAGTCCGTACTTTTTATCCTCACCTGGTTTTACTCCGCTAGCAACGCCACCCATTGAATCAATGATCTCCTCAAAAGTATCCTGCATATGTTTGGCCTGCTTAATCTCCTGATCAGTCCAGTTGTAGTTAAATTTCAAGACAGGGATTCCATATTTATCAACCACATCTGGATCAATTTCACAGTAATTATCTATTCTCGGGATACTTTCCCCACGACCGGCAAAGCCAACAGTAGAACCATAATATCTTCGGTAATCATCTTTCAATGATGCACCATAGCCCCCTGCAGCTTTCATTTTACCATCCTTTCCTGGATAGGCACCATTCATTTTTTCGATACCAAAACCAAAACCATAGGAAGGCATTCCGAGGCCACCCCAGAATTCAATATGATATCCACGGGCAAAATCAAGCTTTTTATTATCCAGCCACCAAGGAATATAAAGGTGAAGTCCTCCAACACCGTCTTCATTATAAGTCTTCCTGTCCATCAGCTGAGGAATAAACGCACCTCGTGATGCACCAGTAGAATCATGCAGGTATTTTCCAACCATTCCACTAGAATTTGCCAAACCGTTGGGATGTGCGGGCGATTTAGAGTTCAAAAGTAATCGTGCAGATTCGCATGCACTCGCTGCAAGAACTATAACCTTTGCATTCACCTGATACTCCTGCATATCTGTTTTATCGATATAAGATACACCAGTAGCCTTACCTTCTCGGTCAGTTAATACTTCCCTTGCCATAGCATTAACATATACATCCGCATTCCCCGTTTTTCTTGCTGGCTTAACCAAGCAGGTAGATGATGAAAAATCAGCATGAACTGTACATCCGCGACTACATTGGTTGCAAAAAAAACAGGAACCACGATCCTTATTTACAGGCCTGGTTAAAATAGAAAGTCTGGAAGGAATGACTGGAATTCCAATTTTATTAGCCGCCTGTTTTATCATAAGCTCATGAAGTCTCGGCTTTGGGGGAGGAAGAAAATAGCCGTCTGGCTCATTATAAATCCCCTCTTTGGTTCCAAAAACCCCTATCATCTTATCAATACGGTCGTAATAAGGCTTAACATCATCGTAACCAATGGGCCAATTATCTCCTAAACCATCAAAATCACGTCGTTTAAAATCTTTTGGTCCAAAACGTAGAGAAATCCTTCCCCAGTGGTTAGTTCTTCCGCCAAGCATACGCGATCTGAACCAATCGAATTCAGTTCCATTCTTTTTAGTGTATGGTTCCCCATCTATTTCCCATCCGCCATAGGCGGCATCAAAATCACCAAAAGCACG
>JAURKO010000028.1 GCA_030831705.1 Daejeonella sp.
CATCCTTCAGCTCCAAAGTCTTTAGGTGCCTATATCGGCGGTGTCCACCTCTTCCCATTCCGAACAGAGAAGTTAAGCCCGCCAGAGCCAATGGTACTGCCGTAATAGGTGGGAGAGTAGGTCGGTGCCCAATTTTATAACGAAAGCCTCACAGGAAACTGATGAGGCTTTTTTTGTTTTGGCCCGCCAGAGCCTCCCGATATCTATCGGGAGGTACGGTCTGCCCCGGGCGGATGGGAGTTAGGTCGGTGCCCATCCCGATAGCTTTCGGGATTAAAGAAAGCCCCTTTCGTAAGATTGGGGCTTTTTTGTTTCTGTCCCAACTTTCGCCAAGATGATAAAACGCTGTGACCCTATATCACAATACTTACAAGGTTAAATCTACAATTTTCTTAAATTAGCTTCATACAACATTTATTTTGGCAAAACCTATACTCGTACTAAAATTTGGAACTGCGTCAATCACCACCAGTGATGGGGAGCTTGATGAATTAGTCATACAAGAAATTGCCCGTCAGGTGGCATTGATCCATAAAGAATTTAATCTGGTGATTGTATCATCTGGAGCAGTTGCTGCAGGGAAGAAGTTTCTCAAGAATTATGGGGCTACGCTAAACGAGAAGAAGGCTGCAGCATCTATTGGGAATCCACTTTTACTAAATACCTACGCCAAATATTTTTCGCCACATGGTATAGCCATTGCTCAAAGTTTATGTGAAAGGCATCACTTTTCAAATCGAGACCAGTTTCTGCAGCTCAAGCGCACTTACGAAGAGTTATGGAACAGTGATATCATTCCTATAGCGAATGAGAACGATGTGGTGAGTAATCTGGAACTAAAGTTCTCAGACAACGATGAACTCGCAACTCTGATTGCGGCAGGCTTTGGAGCCTCCCAAATACTCTTCAGTACTTCTGTACCGGGTGTACTCGACAGTGCCGGGCAGGTGATTCCTGAACTGGACACTTCGGATAAAAAGGTTCTGTTGCTTGCAAATAAAGAAAAATCAGCTTCTGGTTTAGGAGGTATGACTTCCAAGCTCAATTTTGCACGATTAGCCAATCAAATGGGAATCAGGGTGGTTATTTTTGGTATCAGAACAGCGGATGGAATTTTGAAAGCTCTTGATGGAAGGACCGGTACTTTATGTCTTCCTCAGAAAAGCACTTTGCCAGCTCGCAAAAAATGGCTGGCCAGCGGAAGTTTGGTAAGAGGAAGGATACAAATCGATTCGGGTGCCTGCAAAGCATTGCAAAAGCGTCATAGTTTACTGGCAGTGGGAATTAAATTGGTTCTGAATGAGTTTGAGAACGGCGAGATCATCGAAATTCTGGATGAGGATAATAATGTAGTGGCAGTTGCTAAATCAAAGATTGATTCGGCCATGTTAGACAGCGAAATTAAAGTTAAAAACCTCGAAGTGGCACATGCCGATAACATTGTTTTATTGTAATTATTAATCATGGAATCAATACAATCTTTTCTTGAACAAGCTTCTGAGGCTACAATTGCGGTGAAGCTCCTTAGTGATGATAGGAAAGAAGATATTCTCAGAGCTCTGGCTTTAAAACTCAGGGCAAATATATCGAACATTCTTTCAGAAAATCAGCTTGCTCTTGACCGGATGCCGGATACTGATCCAAAAAAAGACCGGCTTTTACTCACGGCAGCCAGACTAGAAGATCTGGCAAAAAGCGTGGCGGATATTGCAGGACTCCCTGATCCAAGTAATCGTTTGCTCTCGGAAAAGATTCTGGATAATGGCCTTTTAGTGCAGAAAATTACTGTTCCATTGGGTGTTGTTGGAGTCATTTATGAGTCTAGACCAAATGTAACGGTTGATGTTGCTGCATTATGTATTCAATCTGGAAATGTATGTCTTCTTCGGGGTGGTACCGATGCTTTTTATACCAATACCTATCTTGTGACATTGATACAGGAGGTGCTGGCGGATTTTGATCTGGATGTGAGTATTGTTCAATTACTTCCCGCTGATCGGAAGTTTATGCCTGAGTTGCTTACTGCTACCAAGTATGTGGATATTTTAATCCCGAGGGGGTCGCAGCAGCTAATTGATTACGTACGCGAGCATGCTTCTGTTCCGGTGATTGAAACCGGTGCAGGTGTTTGTCATACCTATGTGGAGGCATCCGGTAATCTGGAGAGTGCAGCAAATATTGTGACTAATGCCAAGGTTACACGACCTGCAGTATGCAATTCACTGGATACACTCATTGCCGACAAAGAAATTCTTGAGCCTTTACTGAGTTTATTGGCACCAAAATTAGAAGCGTATAAAGTAGAAATTTTTGCTGATCCTCAATCCTATCTTATTTTGAAAAGTCTGGACTATCCATACCTGAAAGAAGCTGTGGAAGAAGATTTTGGGCGCGAATTCCTCGATTTTAAGTGTTCTGTAAAAACAGTGAGTAGTTTTGACGAAGCCATGAAACATATCAGGAAATTTTCTTCCAAACATTCGGAAGCCATAGTTTCCAGTAATATGGAGTATTGTGAGCGTTTTTTGAATGAAGTGGATGCCGCCGCTGTATATACAAATGCTTCTACCCGTTTTACGGATGGGGGTGTTTTTGGTTTAGGTGCAGAGATTGGAATTTCAACACAAAAGCTTCATGCACGTGGACCATTTGCTTTAGAGAAGCTGGTTACTGAGAAATGGATTGTTAGGGGGCAGGGACAGGTTAGGTAGGTATCAATTGACAGTTGACAGTTGACAATTGGCAAATCTGATTGTTAATTCTAAGCCTACTCACCTGCATACGGGTGGTTCTTGGTTAGTTATAATTATCCATCTTCAGAGCTGTTTTAGATTTAATCAATTTAACTTTTTTAGAAAGCAGGGTCTGTGCCTCTTCCCCCGTGTTCTGCCCTAGTTTTTGCCCATAAATTGTTTTTTAAAATGAAATTTTGATTGGGCAAAACGCTAGGTCTGTCACCCGGGTTTATTTTACAGGTACAATAATCTTCTGGTCGGGCTGTCCGTCCCAATGAAATACAGCCCTTGGTAAAATAAACCTTGCCGGAAGGGGTATCTTCCGGCTATTCGTAATTTAATATAGAACCTAATTCTTTGCCGGAAATACTTCGGAGGAAAGGGCTGAACTGACCTAAAACACACAGCTATTGATTTCAAAAAACAATGATTATTAATACAGAGTTAATAAAATCCCTGTTTAATAGCATCAGATTCCTTTAAACAACCAGAATCATTTAAACTAAAAATTCCCCCTTTGTTCTTTAATCCGAAAACAATAGTTTTGAGAGTTGTCAATTTTAGAACTCTGTGAATAATTTCCAACGCTTGCGCATGGGCAGTGCTCTTAATCATGATTTTGAGTTTGCAATTCTCCATTGAATAACGAATTGGTTGGTTGATAATTGAGATTATCAACCTAACTGATAAACAAATAATATGGGAGGTTCCAGCTTTCGCTGGAATGACAATTTGGGTTGGTAAAGGGAGATTCCAGCTTCCGCGGGAATCGGATTAATTACCTTCTAATTTAACGAAACAAACCGTGGCAAGATCCAAAATTCCTATCCTCGAATTACATAAATGAAAATTGGTAAAAGGAAACATCCTTTATCATACGGTTCCGCGTTTTGATTCCAGCGAAGGCTGGAATCTCCTTACACCAAACAACGCGTGTCATTCCCGCGAAGGCGGGAACCTCATTAACCCTCTATATAATTTCTCATTAGTGTAAACGGGAACCTCAGACAAACTATCTTTTGATTTTTTATCAACCAAGCTGGAATCTCAAAAATTTTTCACAATCACACATATCAACCTATAACTATTGGTTCCAGCGAAAGCTAGAAAAAAAGAACCTAAACGGACTCATAACTGATTACATTGACAGAGAACCAGCACCTTTTACACTAACAACCAGAATCATTTAAACTAAAAATTCCCCCTTTGTTCTTTAATCCGAAAACAATAGTTTTGATACTTGTCAGTTTTAGAACCCTGTGAATAATCTTCTGATCTCATTTCGTAACGTAAGTATTCGCCAATATAATTCCCTTGTTTTCGAGGGGCTTGATTTTGATCTCGAAAAGGGACAAAATTGGGCATTGCTTGGCAAAAGCGGATCGGGAAAGAGTACTTTTTTGGATTTTATCATGGGTAAGGCCTCCATGGCCAGGGGAGAAGCAAGTTTTCCATTTTTTGACCTTTACATTGAAAAGTATCATCAGGATGATCCATTTTTCAACCG
>JAURKO010000191.1 GCA_030831705.1 Daejeonella sp.
CACCATAATTACCTGCAGCTTTAGCAAAACCGAAACCACCTTCACTCGCTCTTGAATAAAAGGTTTCAACTTTTACCTTCAGGTTTTTTGAAAAGTATGGGCCAACTGGTCCGGTTAAAACAATGTATTTATATGTAGATGAAGGAGTTACACCCAAAAATGGATCGGTGGCAAACATAAATGGCCTGATATAAAGGCTATGATTTGCTTTTGAAGGCACCCAGTCCCTGTCCAAATCAACCAGTGCTTCAATACTTTGTAAAAAGATATCAACCGGAAGTTCGGGCATACATAAGCGCTGTGCCGAAAGATTAAACCGTTCTGCATTTTTATCCGGACGGAAGATGCTTACGTTTCCATTAGCATGTTTATAAGCCTTTATGCCTTCAAAAAACGCCTGTCCGTAATGCAGGGAAGACATCGCAGGACTAATACCAATCTCTCCGAAAGGCACTATTTTAAAGTCTTTCCATTCCCCATCACTGTAATCAGCAATGAACATATGATCGGAAAAGGTCTTGCCAAAAGGTAAATTATTGAAATCAATTTCAGCTAACCTAGATTTGGCAACTTTTGTGATAGAAATATTTATTTTATCAGACACAGTATTAAAATTTTAACAGGCTGGCAATTTAATGATTTTTGTTGAAAAACTGTATTGTAAACTGCCCTCTGCTTTCAGCTTTGAGCTTTTTGCTTTCAGCTTAATAAAGTATTCTGAACTTTATTGTTTGATCAATTTGCTTCAGGGCTTTTAAAACCTTTTTGTCATATTCATCGCTTACATCAGTTATGACATATCCTATGCTAGGATTTGTCATCAGGTATTGCCCCACAATATTGATGTCATGATCAGCAAATACTTTATTGATCTGAGCCATGATGCCTGGCATATTTTTATGTATGTGAATCAGGCGATGCGCTCCTGATATTCTCGGAAGTTGAAGATTAGGAAAGTTCGCACTTACATACGTATGGCCATGGTTAATAAAATTGATCATCCTTTTTGCAATAAACTCAGGATTTTTTGGACTATTTTTCGGGTCGTCAAATATGACAATGCCCATATCAGTACACAAACCATGAGAAAGTTTTGGTTCACTGTTTCCTAGGTAGCCAATCGTCTTTAGTTTTACAGCTCGTTCTAATTTTTCCCTTTCAAGAAATTCACCATTTGCCAAAAGCATCATTCCTACATCAGGTACATATTTTTCTTCGAAGGTTTTTTTATGCCGGATAGAAAATCCATCCTTCTTTAATGTTTGAATTGCAAGTTCAGGCACATTTCCAATCACCAGACAAAGAATTCTGTTTTTAGGATACGAAATCGCTCTTGGTAAATTATTAACATAAAGAAACTCGTCAAAACTTGGTGTAACATGATCGGCTTTTTCAGCAACAGTTTTACGCTCTATATTCTCAGTGAAGGCATAGAACTTTTTGATCATCCCAAATTCTTTCAACTGGAAATCCGAATGTCCATCGCCAATCCCGTAGATATCACCCTTCAAATCGAGTTCTTTTAATAATTTTACTTTTCCTCCCTCACTAGAAAGCGGGTTATTTTCATCATATCCAATAATCTTCCCATTTTCATCAAAAACAAACGTGTTGGCATAAATATTTTCCTTGTGGATATGATAGGGAAGTACAACAGGGGTAATAAATTCTTTAAATCCGCCAGATACAATAAGTACTGAATCTGAATGCTTTTTAAAAAATGTTTTATTCCTGGAGAATGACGAAGAAACCTTCTTTTTTAATAAACTGACTAAAGTTTTTAAATGGGTTCGATCTGCCTCTAGTAGTTGCACCCGGCCTGTCAGGCTCTCGCGGAATGACATTTTACCTTCCATTGCTGCATTAGTCAGATTCTCAATCTTCCGGTAGATTTTTTCCCTGTCGGGATGGTTCATTAATGAGATTCGGGCAAGTTCATCCAAGGCTTCTACCTGGGTAAATGTACTGTCGAAATCTATGATGTAAAACTGCTTCAAGGCTGTAAATATTAGGGTATTAAGTATTTTTAAAGTTCAGGCAAATTTCGCTGATTGATTCATCAACGGCCTTAAAATTAAAATTTAGTGTCTTTTTAATTTTTTCATTAGAATACTGATGTTTTTTGAATGCACTACGAACCGTTTCTAAACTTAATCCAAAACGTTTTCCAGTTATTGGAGTAATTATTTTGCTTCCAATCCAGGCGAAATACATCATCCAGGGCTTTAAAGCTACAGAAGGTAATTTTTTCCCAAAATTCAAGGCAATTTTAGAGAAAAATTCTTTGTAGGTCAAGTTCTCTGAATTGATAATATAACGTTCATCCCTAATGTTGCTTTCCATTAAAAGGATCATGATTTTGGCAACATCCATCACATCCACATAGCCACTACTTCCTCCAGGAAAATAATTCAGGCCGGCACGAATAGATTCGAAAAGCTGCCCGCTTCCTTCTTTACCCGCATTTTTGCCAATAATGATTGAAGGGTTTACAATGACCATGTTTAATCCTTCTGCTGCCGCTCTGAATACCTCCATCTCACTCTTGTATTTTGATATAGAATAAGCACTCTGGCCAGATCCAAATTCCCAATGATCCTTTTCTGTAATTAGCTCCCCCTGTTTGCTATCGCCAAGAGCCGCAATAGAGCTCACATGTAAGAAGCGCCGTATATTTTTTTCCAAACAAATATTCAAAATGTTTGCAGTGCCTTCTACATTCACTTTCAGCATCTCCTTTTTATCTTTGGGTTCAAAGGAAATAAGTGCAGCACAATGATACACACAGCTTATCCCGTCCATAGCGTCACTGAGTGTAAAATAATCAAGGATATCTGCATTGATCCACTCAAGATCTTTTTTATCTGCTAAAAGTTGGGGTATCCGGGATGTAGCCCGCTTTATTGCTCTGATTTTTTCTCCTCTGAGCAACAATTGGCTGATTAATTCTGAACCTAAAAAACCGGTAGCGCCGGTAACTAAAATCATCCGGATGAATTTTTTTAAATGCTTTCAAAAGTAACTGAATAAACTGATATTTGCTTTGTGTATGTTCTCAATTATCTGATTCTTCTTCAAATTGTTTAATTAAAATTAATCGGGGGCTGTTCAATAAAAAAAATCTGTCAATTAAATTACAGGAACGTTTATTATGTCACTATCTGATTTTCTTAGTCCGGTTGATTTCGAATCCATTAGCCCGGAAAATGGTTTCTATACAAGTCATCTGGGAACCAAGATAACGGTCTATCATGACAATTTTCCCGATCTTGATGATGGGCTATTTGATATCGCCATTATTGGTGTTCTAGAAGATCGTAACTCCATCAACAATACTGGAGCTGCTCTTGCTCCGGATACGTTCAGGAAAAAATTTTATGAGCTTAATGAGGGAAATTATAATACGCGTATCGTAGATCTTGGCAACATACGTGCAGGACACAAAGTTTCTGATACCTACGTTGCGCTTAAGCTCCTGGTAGTTGAGTTAATAAAAAAGAACATTATTCCTGTGATAATTGGTGGTGGCCAAGACCTGACCTATCCTCAATTCATGGCCTATGAAGAATTAGAAAAGAAAGTTGACCTCCTTGTGGTGGATTCACATTTTGATCTTGACGACAATATCGACGGAACGATTGAGACTACTTCAATTTCTTATTTGAATAAGATTTTTTTACATGAACCTAATTTCCTTTTCAATTTCAGTAATGTAGGATATCAGACCTTCTATGTTAATCAGGAAAGCCTGAAGCTGATGGATAAGCTATATTTTGATGTGCATCGCCTGGGTGATTTTGCAGGTAATATTAATCTTGCTGAACCTGTAATCCGAAATGCGAACATGATTAGTTTTGATATTTCTGCTATTCGTTCTTCTGATGCAGCCGGCAATGCTAATGCCACCCCCAATGGATTTTATGGAGAAAATGCCTGTCAGATTGCGAGGTATGCTGGTATGAATGATAAGCTTACTTCGATTGGGTTCTATGAATTTAATCCGATACATGATCAGAATGGTCAGACTGCTATGTTACTAGCCCAGATGGTTTGGTATTTTATAGATGGATTTTACAGTAGGAAGAAGGAGTATCCTTTATTGCCTAAATCGCAATATATCACCTACAGAGCCGGACTCAAAGACGGTTCTTATGAATTGGTATTTGTCAAAAGTAAGAAATCTGACCGCTGGTGGATGCAGGTACCTTATCCTTCTGGCAAGTCGAAAAATGAAAGACATCACCTGGTGCCTTGTCGCTATGAAGATTACCAGACTGCCAATTCAGGCGAGATGCCCGACTTATGGTGGAGGACTTATCAGAAACTGATTTAAGTTATAAGTAATAAGTTGTAGGTAATAAGTTTTATTTTGTTGTTCAAGTCAAATCAATTGCTCATAATGAATCTGGATTAATATTTTTTGGATTAAGGAACAAGGATTAAGGAAATAACCTATTAATTTAACGGAATCGGTCTAACCAACCAGCAACTAACCACTAATTACTAACATGCTACTACTCGGTATTGACCTCGGCACTTCCTCTATTAAAGTATCAGTCATTGATTCTCAAACACAACAATGCCTGTGTACTGTTCAATATCCTGAAACTGAAACTGCAATTATTGCTGAACATCCGGGATGGGCGGAGCAATCGCCTGATACATGGTGGGAAAA
>JAURKO010000192.1 GCA_030831705.1 Daejeonella sp.
AGTAGACTCATTTGATAACTGAGTAAATGCAACTCTTGGCTCTGCAAGATCTTCAAGTCTGATCTTATAGTTTTCTAACCAGGTACCGTAAGGCTGCTGGGAAGTAATTGCCTTTTTGATTTCATAATCTTCAATGATGGTTCCTTTTACAGTATCCACAACCAGCATTTTCCCTGGTTGTAAACGCCCTTTCTTAATCACTTTTGATTCATCAACAGGCAACACTCCTGCTTCAGATGCAACTATAATCTGATGATCATCTGTTATTACAAAACGTTGAGGACGGAGGCCATTCCTATCGAGTGTTGCTCCGATCAGATGCCCATCCGTAAAGGCGATTGCCGCAGGACCATCCCAGGGCTCAATTAAAGTCGCATGGTACTCATAAAATGCTTTAGTTGCAGCATCCATTTGATCATTTCCATCCCATGCTTCAGGGATAAGCATCATCATAACATGAGGCAATGAGCGACCACAATGGAATAACAGCTCGACAACATTATCCAGACAAGCCGAATCAGATTGATTATTATCAATTACCGGAAGCAGCATATCCATTTCATCCTTACTGAAAAAAGGAGATGCAAAAGATCGAATACCAGAATAAAACCAATTTAAGTTACCTTTTAATGTATTAATCTCGCCATTATGTGCAATAAATCTAAAAGGCTGTGCCAGACGCCATGATGGGAAAGTATTCGTAGAAAAGCGTGAATGAATCATTCCAAAGGCTGAGCTCAGCAAAGTGTTGTTTAGATCAGGGAAATAAATCCTAACCTGACTACTTGTAAACTCTCCTTTGTACATGATCACATTTTGAGAAAGCGAAACCACATAAAATTGCTGCTCTGCCCCTGTTACTGTTTCTCTGACAAGTTTGGTAGCATAGTTTTTTAGTACATAAAGTTTTCTTTCAAAATCCTCTGCTGTATGTAATGATGCTGGTTTCGCAATAAAAATCTGTTCAATATCAGGCTCAGAAGAGAATGCTGCTTCCCCAATTATTCCAGCGTTAATCGGAACTTTACGATAGCCTAATATCTTAAGTCCGAGTTTATCCGCTGCTTTAGAAACGGCTCTGCGGCAATCTTCCTTGATTGTGGCTTTCTTTGGTAAAAAAAGCATTCCCACACCATATGTGCCTGCCTTTTCTAGGTGAATATCGAGCTTGAGAGCTTCCTGTTTAAAAAATTCATGTGGTATTTGAATTAAAATCCCTGCACCGTCACCAGAATCCGGATCACAACCACATGCACCACGGTGTTCCATGTTCTCCAAAATAGTAAGGGCATCACTAACAATCTTGTGAGATTTTTTTCCCTTAATATTCGCAATAAAACCAACTCCACAGGCATCATGCTCCATTGATGGATCATATAAACCCTGTGTTTGGTTGTCAGTATTTGTCATCTATTGAATAAAATTTATTAGCCTCTAAATTAATTAAAATACGTCGCTCTTACTTAATTTACAATGATTTTTATGATTACATTAAAAAATCTCATTAATAAAAATCATAATTGCAATATTAATAAATTTAATATCATTTCATTGCCATTTTCACATTTCATCTCTCTATTTTGATGCCGTAAACTTAAATTGCATTTTTTTCCTACTTTTGTCTCGGGCAAGTCTTTTACGACCAGCTCCCTTTGAACTCCCCCAGGGTGGGAACGCAGCAAGGGTAGAAGGTTGTAGCGGTGCGATAAAAGGTGCTTGCCCATTTTTTTTTTTAATTAGATAATTAGCAAATTAGCTAATTAGCAAATTGCTTCCACTAATGAGCAGGCTTAAAGCTGATGAAAATCCAATCGTTTTAAAAACCTTTGCTTTTGCTGTAAGTGCTGCCAAATATTGTCAGACTCTCCAAAAAGATAGAAATTTTCCCCTGGCTAATCAACTTTTTAAAATCTCCACTTTTATTGGTGCAAATGTAAGAGAAGCGCAAAATGCTGAAAGCAAAGCTGATTTTATTCATAAATTCAAAATCGCAGTAAAGGAAGTAGATGAAACTGAGTACTGGCTCGCATTGTGCAAGGAATTATATGACCATGAGAAACTTACCGTCCTACAAACACAATTAATAGAAATACAAAAAATCATAAATAAAATAATTTCCACAAGCAAGAAGGCATAATTTGCTAATTTGCTCATTCACTAATTTGCTAATTAAATTGATATGAAATTCTTCATCGACACCGCAAATCTCGCCCAAATTAAAGAAGCTCAGGCATTGGGTATTTTGGACGGAGTAACCACAAACCCAAGTCTGATGGCCAAAGAAGGCATCACAGGGGATCAAAATGTAATTAATCATTATAAAGCCATCTGTTCGTTGGTTGAGGGAGATGTCAGTGCTGAGGTCATTGCCACTGATTTTGAAAATATGGTGAAAGAAGGTGAAATTCTAGCCGCACTAGACCCCAAAATTGTGGTGAAAGTACCCATGATCGCCGAAGGTATTAAAGCGATAAAGTATTTCAGTTCAAAAGGTATCAAAACAAATTGCACGCTTGTATTTTCCTCAGGACAGGCTCTTCTGGCAGCAAAAGTTGGAGCAACTTATGTTTCTCCATTTATTGGTCGTTTGGATGATGTTTCTACTGATGGCTTGACCTTGATAGAAGATATTCGACTTATTTATGATAATTATGGATTCGAAACACAGATACTTGCTGCTTCAGTTCGTCATCCAATGCATATCATTAACTGTGCTAAAATAGGCGCTGATGTAATTACAGGACCATTATCTGCAATGATCGCCCTATCAAAACACCCATTGACTGACAGCGGACTTGCAACATTTCTTGCTGACCATGCAAAGGCTGCAGCTGCTAATCTCAAAGCTTAAAGCTGAAAGTATAAAGCTAAAAGCTGAAAGCTGAAAGTCTAAAGCTGAAAGGGAAAAGCATGGAGTTTAATACGCTGTGCTTTTTATAATTTAAGGTTCTTCGTCTAAACAACTGAATGCCTTTATAAAAATGGAATTGGAGAATAAATATGATATTCTGATCATTGGTGGTGGGCCTATTGGGCTTGCATGTGGTATTGAGGCAAAAAAAGCCGGGCTATCCTACATCATTCTCGAAAAAGGTTGTCTGGTTAATTCGCTCTATAACTATCCGGCGAATATGACCTTCTTTTCTACTTCAGATAAACTGGAAATCGGCAATGTCCCATTTGTTAGTAATAATATTAAGCCAACCCGTTCTGAGGCCCTGGAATACTACAGACGAGTTGCTGAGCATTTCAATCTGAATCTGGGATTATTTGAGGAGGTGAAAAATATCAGGAAAGAAGGTATTATTTATACTGTTGAAAGTAGTAAATCTCACTATGAAGCTGCTCATATCATTATCTCTACAGGATTTTATGATATCCCTAACCTACTCAACATCCCCGGTGAAAATCTGCCAAAGGTAAAGCACTATTATAAAGATCCGCATTTTTACGCAAAGCAGCATGTAATTGTAGTCGGGGCCAATAATTCTTCTGTAGACGTTGCGCTCGAAACTTATCGTAAGGGCGCTCAGGTTAGTATGGTGATTCGGGCGTCGGAAATCGGAGAACGGGTAAAATACTGGGTAAGACCAGATATCGTCAACCGTATCAAAGAAGGTAGCATTAAAGTCTATTTTAATTCAAGCTTAGCAGAAGTCAGAGAAAATGAAGTAGATATCATTGGTCCGGATGGAAGAATAACGATACAAAATGACTTTGTTCTCGCAATGACCGGCTACCAGCCTGATCTGAGTTTTCTAAAAAAATTAGGGATTAATATCTCAAATGATGAACAGCAAATCCCTGAACATAATCCCGAAACAATGGAAACCAATATGAAAGGAATTTACCTAGCAGGAGTAATCTGTGGTGGTATGAACACACATGCATGGTTTATTGAGAATTCGAGGGTACACGCTGAGAAAATAATTAAGAAGTTGAAAGTTGACAGTTGATAATTGACAGTTGACAATTGGTAATTGTGCTACACTGGGAAGTTTCTAATCTAAACCAACATTTTCCCTGTCCATCCGACAAAGGTAGATGACCCCTCTGTATGGTTAAAAACTATGTTTTTCTCTGTTTTTGTTAGCTTTTTGCATATTAAATTCCTTTGCCCACACTATTTATTCTTAAAACTAAGACCTCGTTGTCAATTATCAATTGTCAACTGTCAATTGAGGAGATTTTAGCAATAAGTATTCAGATTAATTAATTAAGTTCAAAATCTCCGTCAAAGGCTGATCACTATCGATCAATATCCCTTTCACACCTGCCGCCTCACCGGCAATCACATCTCTTTCCCTATCGCCGATAAAATAGGATGAGCCAGCATCTATTCCGAACCGGGCAATTGCTTTTTCAAGCATAATTGAACCTGGTTTGCGACATAGACACTTACCATTATACTCGGGATGATGTCTGCAGTAATAAACATCAGAAAAATTAATGCCTTGATCAGCATAGGTCTTACGTAAATTATCATGCATAAGCCCCAGTGTTTCTTCAGAATACCAACCCTTTGCCAGTCCACCTTGATTGGTAATCACAATCAATAAATATCCCCGCGATTGCAATTCCTTCAGCGCTGAAAAATTATGCTCCAGTATTTTAAAGTCCTCAATCTTACAAACATAATCTCCGAGTTCTTTATTTAAAACCCCGTCACGATCTAAAAAAACGGCTTTTTTAATCATTATTATAATTATTAATCAATCAAACCTAAACTTAATTATTTAAAAGAAAACCGAGGCTCTAATCAGTACGAATATTTCAAATATCATCAAAAGAAGTATCTTTAATTAGAAAATAAATTAAAAAACCATGTCGGACATTACAGAAAAGAAAGAATTTAAACCCTATGTCAGTTCAGATAGTCATGTAGCTGAATTCACTGTTAAATCAGTGCTTTTAGGCGCAGTATTTGGTATAATCTTTGGAGCAGCAACTGTTTATTTAGCATTAAAAGCCGGACTAACAGTTTCAGCATCTATACCAATCGCTGTTTTAGCAATTTCAATTGGCCGTAAGTTCTTCAAAACTACCATACTTGAAAATAATATCATTCAAACTACAGGTTCTGCCGGCGAGTCAATTGCCGCAGGTGTGGTCTTCACTTTACCCGGATTTCTATTTCTTTCTGCCGGGAGCAACAGTGAATCTTTTTTCTCTTATTGGCCAATTTTCTTTCTTGCAGCTTTAGGCGGCATTCTGGGCACCCTGATGATGATTCCGCTTAGAAAATCTTTGATAGTTGAAGAGCATCAAAGTCTGCCCTATCCGGAAGGTACTGCCTGCGCATCCGTATTAATCGCAGGTGAAAAAGGAGGTGATTTTGCTAAAACAGCTTATTACGGACTTGCCTTTGCATTTGCTTATGCTATACTACAAAAGATATTTCATTTGATAGCAGAAGCACCTACCTGGGCAAGCAGCCAGGCGAACAAATTCTTTCCTTCAGCAACTTTAAATGGTGAAATCACGCCTGAGTATCTGGGGGTAGGTTATATTATCGGACCAAAGATTGCGGGTGTACTGGTAGCCGGTGGTGTGCTTGCATGGCTGGGACTTATTCCATTACTTGCAACACTTGTACCCGCAGAAACTATTGCTTATCAATTAGTTAAGCTAGGTTATCTGAAAGATGTGTATAGTCCGGGTGGCCCAGGAGGATGGGACCCATTAAACATGGTGTTTGCCAATACGGCGACGGCAATCTATCAAGCCTATGTCAAGCAAATCGGTGCAGGTGCTGTTGCCGCCGGCGGATTTATTACCCTTCTTAAAACTATTCCTACCATTGTTTCTTCATTCAAATCAAGTCTGGCATCGATTAATAAATCGAATACAGAAAAGCAAACCGTCAAACGCACAGATGATGACCTTTCATTTAAAATCGTAATTTTGGGTAGCCTCGGACTTATTTTGCTGATGGCTTTATTACCACAAATACCTGGTGATTCTGTTCTAAACAAATTACTAATTGGTGTTTTGGTTATCATTTTTGGTTTTTTCTTTGTCACAGTATCCAGCAGGATTGTTGGATTAATTGGCACCTCTTCAAATCCGGTGTCAGGAATGACCATCGCTACGCTAATGGGAACATGCCTCATTTTCATCAGTATTGGATGGACTGGCAATTTATATGAGCCAATGGCATTGGTTGTGGGTAGCATGATTTGTATTGCCGCAGCAAATGCCGGAGCAACATCACAAGATCTGAAGACAGGATATATTGTTGGTGCAACACCAAGGTATCAGCAATTAGCACTATTTGTTGGTGCAATTGTTTCTGCAGTGGTTATCGGACTTACCCTTTCGGTACTTGACAGACCCACCGCAGAAATGACAGCTCAGGGAATTACACATGCCATTGGGACTGAAACATATCCTGCACCTCAAGGGACATTGATGGCTACTTTGATCAAGGGATTACTCTCTTTTAACCTCGACTGGCAATTTGTACTTGTTGGTGTTTTTTTAGCTATAACAATTGAATTATGTGGCGTAAAATCACTCTCATTTGCAGTAGGAGCTTATTTACCACTCTCCACTACCCTACCAATCTTTGCAGGTGGAGCCATTAAAGGGCTGGTTGAAATGAGATCCAAAAAGAATAACCATAAACCGGAAGATGAGGAATTGGGTAAAGGAAACCTGTTTGCTACCGGACTGGTAGCAGGTGGTGCGCTGATGGGCGTTATCTATGCATTTTTGATGGCATTTGAATCAACTGGAGGTCCGGTAAGTAGCCTAAACATGGAAGAACACCTGAACGGATATCTGGGATCCGGCGGTTATCAGATAGTAGGATTTATATTCTTTCTATTTATGGGCTGGACCTTGTACCGGATTGCAACAAGTAAAGAAAATTAGTTCATAGCGGAGGAAATGGGGTAAAGAGCGGGCATGAATCCATGTTCTTTACCTTATTTCCATTATTTTAATTAAATTTGAATTTTGAAACAAATGACCCTTAGGTTATTCAATAACCTTTAGAACAATTATTTCTTTATTCTTATTATAAGCTGTATGAAAAAAATTCTACTTGTAATTACTTTTCTACTCATTTTTCAAGAAAGCTATGGACAGGGTTGTGTTGCTGTAAGACATTTTGGAGTTTGTTCTGCCGACATGACTCACAACACCTTTGCAAAAGGTGATATGCAGGCTGGGTTAAACTACCGCTATTTCAAGTCTTTTAGGCACTTCAGGGGGACTCATGAAGAACCGGATAGGGTTACTAACGGAACAGAAGTAATTAATCACTCTCACAACTGGGAATACAATGTGAACTATTGGTTATCGGGCAAAACCAATTTGATTCTTGGTATACCAACCCAAATCAATACGAGATCATCCCTTTATGAGCATGGCAGAACTCAGCGTAATATGTCATTTTCACGTGGATTGGGCGACATCAGATTTGGTATCCAGCAATGGATCGTTCAACCCGGTACAAAATCATGGAATATTCAACTGGGATCATCCCTAAAACTACCTACAGGAAATTTTAACTCCACAGACATCTTCTATAATGTTGGTGTAAATGGAACACCGGAGGTTAGGCCTGTTGATCAGTCCATTCAGTTAGGAGACGGTGGATTTGGAGTAATCCTAGAAACCCAAATGTATGTTAAACTAAGTGAAAAGATTTACCTCTCCACCGGAGCGTTTTACTTGATAAATCCAAGAGAAGTAAACAATATCAGAACATTCAGAGAAAAATTAAGTCCGACTCTTGCCAATGAGGCAATTATGTCTGTTACTGATCAATTTTCATCAAGATTTGCCGCAAACTTTTCACTTAGCCCTGTTTCGAATATTTCAATAGGTGCCCGTTATGAAGGTGTGCCTGTTTACGATTTTATTGGAGGAAGTGCAGGTTTTAGACGCCCTGGCAATATCCTATCTGCCGAGCCGGTTTACTCATATATGAAAAATAATCTTTCACTAAGCTTTGGATTGCCAATCGCACTCAGAAGGGAACGTCCTCAAAGTTATACCGATCTTGAATATCAAAGAAATACAGGTATCTTTCGTATGGGCGATTCAGCTTTTGCCGATTATGCAATAAATGTGGGTATTCAATATACATTTAAGAAAAAAGCAGAGGCAAAAGGCGCTCCGGTATTTGAAATACCAAGATAATGTCAGGATAGCCCCACATGAATCTTTAAGGAATCTGGCTTACCCCACCGGATACGATGAATTTCATTGCTTCACTAGCACTCATTTTAAGAGGTTTAACTCGGTCTGCTTTCACAATGCATAACTGTCCGGCAAAAGAGTAAGACAATGGGAAATAAACCGCAACCTCACCAGGGTAGCCTATTTTAGAAAGGTCTTTTTGAGTAAGGAAACCAATCTTCTTCAATCCTGTTTCATTAAATTCGACAACTACGGGCTCATTAAATTTCTTATCATCACCCACAAAAGCTTCCGTAAGGTCTTTGAATGAGGTATATAAAACGTTAAAAATTGGTAGTTTTTTAAACCAGGAAGTAACCCACTTCTTAATAGGATCAGTAACGAAATTGGTCACAATAATACCAACAACAATCAAAATAACAACAACACTGAGAATACCCAATCCTGGAATATAGATTGGTTTACCTAACTGATCTACCCAGATAGCATCACTTAAATTAAGTGCAGAATCTAATTCAGAAACTGCCCAATAAATAAAAAACAAGGCTGCAGCAATTGGCAGAATCACCAGGGAACCCCGTATCAGGTAATTAAATAAAGCTCTGATTATTTTATTCATAATAATAAATTCGTTTCACCCGCTGAGAAATTCCAGTCAGTATTTCATACGGTATTGTATCCAGATCTCTGGCTATATCTTCTACCCTGATCTGATCATTGAATACAATGACTTCATCTCCTTCAACTGCTTCAATTCCGCTGATATCCAGCATACACATATCCATACAAATCTTTCCAATTGTAGAAACAATTTTACCCCTTACCATCATCTTTCCCTTACCATTTCCAAGTCCGCGGCAATACCCATCTGCATATCCAATCTTCACTGTAGCAATTTTTCCTCCCTGAGGCATCTTCCCTTCTCTGCCATAACCAACTGTGTCGCCGGCAGGGATATTTTTAATTTGGGAAATACTTGTTTTCAGCGAAGTTACGGTTTGTAATGGAGATTTTGACTCATAAGCAGAATCTATTCCATAAAGTCCGATGCCAAGACGAACCATATCAAAGCGAGAATCGGGCCAACGGCTTATACCCGAAGTATTGGAAAT